>JBAZRZ010000004.1:0-63681 GCA_041662685.1 Methanoregula sp. | reverse complement strand
TGGATGGATGACTCCGTCATCAGTCTACATGAACAAAATCAATTTCAACAAAGACCGAAAATATATCAAAAGCGGACAAAAACTCTGTCAACAAAACGGACATTAATTGTGGCACGCGACAGGTAGTAATAATCGATTTGTGATCGTATTATTTGAAGCAGTTTTTGTTGCAATTTGTGAGCCAGCTTTCGTAAAACGCGAGTTAATCAAAAAACCTATCGGTTTTTCAAAAATTACATCTCTTGCTAAAGATTCCGAATTCAATGAATTATCTCAAAAAGGAACCACAAAGTCACAGAATATCAATAATCGTTTGAGACGTGCCCGGGAGATTTTGAAATGAACATTTTTGATAGAAATAAATGAAACTATAGTTGATTCATTATATGGCGATTTTCAAGATTTGATTAAAAATTTAGACCAATCTGCTGAATTAACCTTAAGAAATACTGCGGAAGATACATTTCGGAAAGCATTATTGCTTGCTTCTGCAAGTTATTTTGAAGATAGGAACACTTCAGATTTGATAAATTATTTCATTGAAACTTCAAGTAATAATCGAATAACCACTGGATTTTTAAAAAATAAAGCGATAAGTCGTCAATATCACACATTTTTTGATTGGGACAAAAAAATGCAAATAATTTTTTCAGACTTTTTGGAGAATCTTTTAAAAATTTTATAAAAACTGAAGTTCAAAATAATATTACTCTTGAGGAATCGATTAAAGCTTTTTTGGAAATTGGAAATGATCGAAATCGACTCATCCATGGTAACTATGGAAATTTCTCGCTAGAAAAAACGGCAGAAGAAATATTTAGGTCATATCGAAAGGCATCATTTTTTATCGAAATTTTCCCACACAAATTACGTGCTTTCCAAGAACTTCCTAATCCGGATTTGGTCGTTTAAACGAATCTCTGATTGTGCAATTGTTATTTCTTTTTTCCTCCCTTATTGGCCATGCCCTTTCAACAACAGAATTGGGCAATCCCCATACAATGCGATCGTGCCAATGTTTCCCTCTCCAAAATAAATGCGGGTTTCTCTCATCCCCCCTGTCATAGCCGGGAGGGGGATCCATTTACATCCACCTGCCCGCATCCCCTCCCACAAATCTCACTCATCCCCCGCCCCTTCCACTAAGGAAATTACCCGCAGCCCAACAACAGATGGAGGGGGTCGGACTCCCATTTTGCGAGATCATGGTACCCCCTCACCAGTTGCATTTTTCCTGATAACCGGCACACCGTATTGCTCAATTCAAAGACGTCAATATTCCATTCATGGGTTGCCAGACTCTTCACATCAAAAGGGTCATCAGGGTCACGACATTTCCAAAGTACACCGCCCGACCCCTCTACCCATATTTGGGTTGCTGTTGTGTGAATACGAAATTTTACGACGATACTTTTTCCAAAAATGGGGGTTTGAAGGGCCAGGTCGTGAGGGGGGGTCGGGCGGTGTACTTTGACACGGACAAGATGAGGGGCACCTATATTTTTACTAACGTGGACGGGATGATTTACATATTCGCATTCAAGAACCCGTCACCTTATTCAGCGGAAGTCCGGGATATGTACAAATCAATAAGTATTGTGTCTCCGGTAATCACAAGGATTTTTTACCGGAATGTTTTACCTTAATACCACCATTGAGTTCCATAAGTGAGTGAGATAATGAAAAACATTGCAATCCTTGCTATTACGGTTTGTGTACTGCTTGTTGCCGGTTGTACAACAACTCCTGCCACTACAACACCGCCAGGGTCCGTATCTCCCGTCCCGACATTCCCCGGAAAGACATTGCCCGATCATGTTTTACCGATGAATGGAACGGTAACCCTCGGAACCGGCAACAATACGATCGACGTATCTCTTTATAGCATTGAAGTCGATCCTTCCACAGGATCCGATAACAAGACGATTACCATCTACGTATTTGCAAGAAATAACGGAACAACCCCCCGCGAGTTCGTCTGGTTCAGTAAACTTACCAATACGTACGGGAATTCCTTTGGGGGCATCGGGATATCCCACCAGGGCAACGGGGCCCGGAGCGCCGTGATCTTACCGGGTCATGGAGAACTGCCCCGGGATTACATTGTCATTCATTCGGATGAGGCGTTCGCCACCCTGTCCAAAGGGGCAGTACTTGACGTGTACTTTATGGAAAAGACCACCGATGGGATCAGCAAGGTACCGGATTATAATGTGGCCTGGATGGTCAATCCGGGTGTCATCTGATAACCTATTTTTTTCAGATATTCCTCTCATTCAAGGGTCGGTTCGCCTGTTTTTTAATCAACTCTGCGATTAAAAATTCCCTGTTTATTAAAAAAAGAAAGAAATAGCGGGGACACCTCATAATCCTGAGCTGAGCACATGCGACTTGCCTATGTTGCACTTGCACTTTTTATCATTGCGCAGGGTGTCAGTAAACCGGTTCTTTTCTACACCCTGATCATTCCGGTCATCGTTTTCGTGTATGGAGTCGTGGCAAAAGAGACACTGCCCGAAGTAAAAGTGGATGACGAAGAGGAAACTGCTGACGGGAACAGCGATTGAACCGCTCTCCTTAGGGTACCGCTGATCTGTTTACCCGGTTATCCTGCACTCCTGATGAGTGTGCAGGATCCCATTATTTCTTTTCTAACGGTTCCTCATCCCACGGGTGCAGTAATTTTCCGGTGCGAATTACGATATCGGGTGCTTTTGTGCCCATACCTCAGGAAGGCTCGTCGAGCATGGGATCCGGCTCTGCATCGAGCGTAAAAACCGCTGAATCCGGAAATTCATCCGGGCGCAGCGGGGGCAGGACAGCCGGCAGTGCCACAAAGCCGATCTCATCCTTTGTCATTGTCTCTCCGGGGATTGCGAATGCATCGGGTTCCGGTTCACTATCCAGTGCGGTTGCCGGAAAATCCGGCATTTCGTATGGCCGCAGGGGGGGCATCGTGATCACCCAGACGTCATCCACCGGAAACACTCCCTTTTAAGAAAAAGATTGTATGAGGGATGATTAATAGTTCTGCATATCCTCATACTTGAAACCCCGGTTTCACCCGTTTCTTTCGGTTGCTTTTTTACCGGGTCACATGATACTGATTTCATCGTTCAAATCGACAATCTGGAAATATCCCTGGGATCTGATATCGTCAAGGATACGTACCGCATTTGCGTGTATTCTTGCCGAGGCACCCCGGTACCTCGCATCCCACTCGTTCCCGCTATCATCATCGGTCCGTTCTCCTAAATTAGTTGAGATCCTTGAGATCAGGTATTCCACACCCTCGCACTGCCCGCGAATCTCCACGTCATCGCTGGAGGAATTTGCCTGATCTGAATGAATTGAAGAGATTTTGTCATTATCCAGAAAGTGCCCGGAACAACATCGGATCCAAACCATGATGTCCAATGGAGATTGTCAGGGTTTATGGTTTTGGATAAATCGGGATTAATTCCTATTATTTTTAATATAAGTACTACTAAACGGTGAACTGAAAATAATAATCTCTTAAAAAAAGGGTGACTGGAATGGATTTTGGAAATATGCTTAGTGACTTTTTTGCGTATGCAAGGGATGCGATTGGTGGAGAGTGGATGCAGTAGGTATTACTCGTTATCGCAATGATTCTTCTCTGCCTCCCGCTGCTTGGATATACCTTAAAAGTCTACCGTTGTGAGAAAACCGCACCGGAAGTTACTGAATGGGGCACGCTCTTCATTGACGGGATTCAAGTACCTGGTTGTTGGATTGATTTATGCAATTCCCTTCCTTATCGTCTTCTTCGTAACGATCGGTGCAGGTATTATTGCATTAGCCAATAACCCGACATCAGTTATGGGTGCAATCGGCGGCATGCTCTTTGGGTTCATCGTTCTGGCAATTATCGGTATCCTTACGATGATCTTCTCTACCATCGGTATCATACGGTTTGCCCGTACTGGCAGCATGGGAGAAGCATTCAACTTCAAGGAAATATTAGCCACGATCGCAAAGATCGGATGGGTCAGCTACATCCTCGCGCTGGTCGTCCTGATGGTTGTTATTGAGATCATTATCTCGATCCTTGGCATGATCCCGGTTCTTGGCATAATCATCAATATCGTCCTCATTGCACCTGTTATGCTCTTTGAGGCACGCTACCTATGCCAGGTTTACGACGCTGCAGGCACAGCATAACTTCCTTTCTTTTTTTCGTTCTTTGTCTGTTGAAGCTGTCATTCCCCTCTTTGAGGTGGCCGATTGATATCAGTGCTTCAGGAGAACGGTAATGGCGAGAACGTCAAATCCCATCACACCGATTAAAACACACCTATTAAAAAATGTTAAGTACGGCCAGTACGGGAATATTTCGAACATTGCGATCAGGAGAAGGCAGAGGCCTGCTACACGGAGAATGCTCCAGACTATTTACCCGGGTGTGAACGCCAGTAGCGCTTTTGCACCCTGGCACATGAGTTGTTCCGGTATACGTTGTTATGAAATCTTTGTTGGGGATATGGGGAAAAGAGTGAATTATTTCTTCCCGTACACTGTTTTAGGGTCAAAGACTTTCGTCCCGACGACCGTTCCGTCCAGTGTCCGGTAAAAACAGGAGGCATACCCGGTGTGGCATGCAGCGCCGGTCTGCACCACTTCATAGATCAGGCAGTCTTCATCGCAATCTGTTAAGATCCGCTCAACTTTCTGGAAATGACCGCTCTCTTCTCCTTTTTTCCAGAGTTTTTTCCGGCTCCGGCTGTAATAATGCGCATACCCGGTCTCCTGCGTGAGCCAGACTGCTTCATCATTGGCATAAGCCATCATCAGTACTTCCCGGTTCTTCTTGTCCTGCACAATGACCGGAATCAATCCATCAGCAAATTTCAGGTTCAGCATGGTTTAAGCCCCCGATACAAATAATCTCATGAGTGCTAAGAGGAAATCACCACAGATGATCGCCGTGATGAGTCCTGCCGTGATAGGGATAATGAAGGGGACGGCATAGGAGATCCAGACCGTGCCGGCTTTTTTATACATTGCCAACTCTTCGGGGAACTCTTCAGGGTGTTCCCGCAGGTCCTTGGTGTAGACTCGGCCTTTCCCGGCATACATTCTCCGGATGGAGTCAAAAAAGCCGATAAATTTCCGGCTGACCGTTCCTTTCTTCTCCTCGAAATCCTCCATCACAAACCCCCATTCCTGCTGGATAGTTTCGCCCTTTACCGGGAACCCAAAGAACATGTACATCAGCGGGGCACGGTTTCCCCTGATAATATTGAGTACAAAGATACTCAGTGGTGCGACAAGATTGAGCAGCAGGGCATTGATCAGGACCGAAAACGCCAGGAATCCAAGGGGTGTATTTCCAAGCAGCGGTGTGAACGGGAAGGTCGGGACGCAGAACGAGATGAAGATGAGCGCCCATGCATCCGCTCCCCCGAAGAGGTGCATCCGGCCAAAGAGATAGACCACGCCGCAGAAGACTGTCGGGAGCAGGACAAAGAGAGCAGGAGCTCCCCATCCTCCGGAAAAGAGCATCAGGACAGATGTGATGGCAAGGATGACGACGATCAGGATAAAGTACCATCGGTTGAGAGCTTCTTCAATATTGGATTCATTTTCCTTGCGTTTTGGCCGTGTCTTTCCTTCCGGTTTCTGTTTCCAGATTATGTAGGATATATACCCAAAAATCCCGGCAAACATCGCGTACCAGGGCACAAGGGTCGGTATGAATGGGGTGGGCAGGACCAGCCATGCCAGTGCGGGCAGGGCTAACATGATGGCAAGGTATTCAAACCGGAACGGTTCGCCCGGCTCATGGCTGTCGAGATAATTGGCGTAAAAGAAACTCACAACCAGAGATAAGTATCCTAAGATGAGGCTGAAATTTCCCGTTTTGATGTACAGGAGCCAGACCGATGCGGGAATCCCGACGATCAGCATGGGGTACCAGGTCTTAAAGGGGACCCGACGGTCCCTGATATCGAGATACGAGGCGTAGATTAGGGTAGCAAGAACTGCAACCGCCGAGATCACCATCGGGTATAATAGTTCCATAAGTCCAGTACATGCTTTTTTTTTATGAGCACTTATGTATGACGCTGGTGGTTACCGTAAATTGCGCAACTATATAATATCCGGATTGAGAATAATTGCAATACGCAGGTAGCAGATGAACCGGAACTACCATTGACGGCAAGTACACATTCCACGGGATGGTTTTTTTTATGAAAATCCAGGACATGATCGATACAATCCTTAAAGGATCTCAACCATTAGGAACATTCCCGCTTCCAGAGCTGATGCGATTTGCGGCAAAGGGCAGCATCAACGGCATTGCTGCATAAATGGAGAATGAAAAACAGCAATATCTTGCAATTCTTGCCGGAGAACCCGAAGGTGCCATCTTCCTTGATGAGAAGGGAACCCTCTATGGCGACAAGGCCGTGATGCTGATTACCGGTGTTGAGTCTGTTACATTGTATGATGTAAATCCTGAACTGGTTGAGGCAGTGGCTGCTGGATCCCGTATCTTTGAAAAGGCCCACCTGAAAAAAGGGGACTCCTATGAAATTACGGCATTCGGCAAAAAAAGTGCCGGTGTCGGGGTGTTCACCCTTACTATCCAGCGGAACGATGAACCCCAGAACGGGGTACGTGTATCCTTAAGAAAGGAAGGCAAGGTTGTCGGAAGTGATGTAACCACTCAGGATGGCAGCGTGGGTTTTAAGCTGGTGCACGGGAAGTACGATGTGATTGTGCAGGACCGCAACCAGCAGCTCACTACCTTTCATGTACGATTTGAAGAGTCCAGCCCGCAAAAGACCCTGCAGTTGTAAACGGTAAATATCCGGCACTCTCTCTTTTTATTTATTTAGCAGTCATTACCTTTAATTGGAAGATAACAGAACAATTCTTCATGAAGATAGGACGTGAGGACTTCGAGGCGCTCATAAAAGGGGAGAAAACGATCGCCCCGTATATAGAATTAGATCCTTTGGCCGGTACGTACTCGGTTTTTGGAGTAAAGACCGCGAGCAACCCGAATTATCTCATAAAGGCCATCTACGAGATGTACGAAGCGAGCCTCAATAAGAAACTCGCGGTCAAAGCCGTACGCAATCTCTTCCGTTCGGTAGGGGCAGGATCCGTAGGCCTCAATAATATGTTAAAGAAACAGGGTATGGAATTAACGCCGGCAGAATTTCTTATGCTGGTCTTTAAAATGCAGCACCAGCAGGGCTGGGGTGCCCCGTTTGAACTTGTTGAGGCAAGCGAAAAGCGGTCGTGCTACGGTGCAAGCATACTTTTGAGTCTGATGTGCTCAAGGACTGGAACATGCCGGTATGCGGGCTCCACCAGGGATGGATCGAAGGAGTCCTCACTTCAGTGACCGGCAAGACCTGGTTCTGCCTCGAGAAGACCTGCCATGCGACAGGCGACGCGTACTGCGAGTTCGTTGCTGACCAGGTCTCTGCGAGCTGGAAGTACAAGGCTGAGGCGGTTGTCAAGGGCGAGTCCGCAATCACCGAGTTCATTGAGCACAAACCCCTTGAGGGCAAGATCTCCCTCATTGATGAACCAGTTGTCATGATGCCCCGCTTCATCTTCACGTCCATGACCAATTCATTGAAAAAGACCATGGGAGAGGCGCCGGCAAGCGGTGTCAACTATCGTGCATACATGGACATGGGCAAGGAGAATGTGGAGCACTACAAGAAGATGAGTATCACGTATGACCTCTCTAGGACCAAACTTGACAAGGATCTCAACGAGCTGCACAACCGCTTCGCAGCGCACGGGACTCCTTCAGTTTCCGGAGGCCAGACAACTTATGGCGGCCATATCGTCAACAATAACTGCGAGGTTGTTGATTCCATTGAAAAGGACAAGGGCAGCAAGGCCACTGTCTTCCAGAAAATCGGTGATAAGGCAATCCGTGTATCTACCAACGTTGTTGGCGCTGACGGCAAGCGGGCTGTTGGAACCGAGATTTCAAGTGTTGTCTACGATGCCGTGATCAACAAAGGGCAGACCTATTACTGCACTGCAGATGTGGTTGGTAAAAAGATGGTCGTGGCGTATGAGCCAATCAGGAATTCCGCAGGAGAGATCATCGGCATCCTTTTTGTCGGAATTCCTGAAGACACTGTCTACGGCTCGTTAAAGGAAGAGCAGCGAAAGATCAATCCCAAGACCCTCTGTGACATGGCGTTTGCCTTCTACTCCCAGATGGGCTGGTTCAATCTCGTCAAGGAAGAGTGGGACGAGAAGACCAAGACGAAGACCATTACGCTCTCCCACACGGTCGAATCCGAATCCTTCGGAAACACCGGGAAGAACGTCTGTTACTGCACGGCCGGCCTGCTTGCTGGTATCATCGAGGGATCGTTTGGCATCAGGGTACAGGCTAAAGAAATCAAGTGCAAGTCCAAAGGCGATGAACACTGCGTCTTTACCATCACCAACAAACCAGAGTAACTTTTTTTAATACCCTGAATTGAATAATAAAAAATAATATCATCCCATATTTTTCACGATCATGGCTAAAATTCCCCGTATTCTAATTGTCGAGGATGATGAGATCATTGCCAATCTTATTACCCTGATGCTGGAGAAGAAAGGTTACATCATTGCCGGAAAGACCGGTTCTGGTGAAGAGGCAATCCGGAAAACAGCCGAACTTGAGCCGGATCTCATTGTAATGGATATCAACCTCAGCGGGAAGATGGATGGAGTAACCGCAGCCCGGTACATATTCCAGCTCTTTCACTTTCCGATCATCTTTCTTACTGCAATGTGCGACGACAGTCTTTTAGAACGGGCCAAGAATGCGCAGCCGTACGGGTATCTCTTAAAACCATTCACGGATCGCGAGCTGACCACAAATGTCGAACTTGCTCTCTTTAACCATAATATAAAAAAGAAACATCTGGATAATTATCCGATTGGTCTCCCAAAAAAGATCATGGAACTTCTCGATGTCATCATGGTAACGGATACAACGGGCAGGATCATCTTTTACAATCCCTATGCACTGCGCTTTTTGGAGTCTTCCGACAACCAGCTCTTAATGACTCATTGGCGGGAAGTGATGATGTTCATCAACGATCAGACGGATGAGCAGCTCGAAGATCCCATACCCGAAGTGGTCCGGCAGCAGCTGGTGGTCAGCTACGATTTTAATGCAGCGGTTGTCACACGGTCCGGTAAACGCCGGAAGACAAGTATCATTGCCCGGCCGGTGAAAGACGATAATAATAATCTGCTGGGTGTCTTGTTACATATCAGGGAAAATACTCTCGACCAGATTAAAATCGCGGCAAAAAAAGCCTGATCTTCAGAGGGATAGCAAATTTATCCCGTTTTTAAAAAAATGCATATAACTATTCTTAAATAAAAATACCGCCCCGATTTCATTGGCAATTTGACCTGATTGCAGATTATTAAACTGCAATATGGATTGGTTTACCTTACAAGAGATGATCATGTGGCAGGAATACTCTACCAGAAAAACCGCGGAATTGAGCGGAATCATTCACGCCATTCTTCCCTTGTTGATATCAGAAACCGGATCGAGATCCAACTGATAGCGGTATATCCGCTCTTTGAAAACCATCTTCTTAATCCACCTTTTCCCGAGACCCGTTTTTTTTGAAATTGAGATTGATGAGGTGCAAAAAGACGGCCAGAAACATTATGCACTCCAGAATATTGTTCCTGTTTTGGCGGAGAGGACTCCGGACTGGTGTATCCTGAAATTCAGAATCAAACGCGGAAACTGGACCATTACGGAACGGATCCATACGGCAACTCCTGAATGGAGAAAACCAGTGGCTCTATACTGACGATTTCGATATCCTGTTCCTCTCGTCCGGGGGCAGACATGATCATGAAATGCTCAAAACGCTTATCCTCACCAAGCTTGATGCAATTGCAGAATCGATCATATCCGGTACCCGTATCTTGTCAGAGTTTGAAAATCAGCGGGTGTGCCGGGATGCATTCGGGACTATGTTTTCTAGTGGGGTAGACGGGACATTTTGTGATGCCGTGGTATACCAGCCGCAGTCGCAGTCACGCTCCCTGGAAACACACGGAAATGATCCTTTGCCTGCAGGCGCGGATATCTGCAGCAAACACGGTAAGTTTGCAGTCCTCCTGCAGGAATCAGGGGGGCTGAACTTGGATCAGATCGAAGAACTCAATGATCTGAGCTGGCTTTCTGATTAAAAACAAATTTCCCCCACGTTTTTTTTTATGTTCTGCACACTTCACAGCGTATGCATTTTCCTCCGGGAATATCTTGTTTGGACTTTCCAGAGCGGAAAGGAAAAAAATCCTGCACATGGATAACAAAAAGCAATCATCCAAAAACAGGGTCGGTTGAAATTCGTCACCCTCGTTTATATTGCCCATCTTGAGGTAAGGGACACTGTAGGGGAGTTTAGATGTAGGTGGGGGTGGTTCAGCAGAACTAAAAAAAAATGGTTAAACCATTACTTCTCGGATTTCTTCTTGAAAAGGGCTTTTGAGAACCGGTCAATGAAACCTTCTCTCTTTACGGCAACTGATTCTTCTTCTTTGTAGGCTACACCAACCAGATCGGATGCAATGCGTTTGATCGCCTTTGAAGCCGGTGGTGTAGGGAATTTGATGACGATTGGAACCTTTGCAGAAGACGCCCTCCTAACATTGGGGTCTTCGGGAATCACACCGAGCACTTTGACGCCGATGATTTTTTTCCATCTTTTTGGTGATAATATCGGATTTATCCTGATCGACGCGGTTGATGATTGAGCCGAGCACATGCCCGCCTACGACTTCTGTTAAGATTTTGGTCTTGAGTGCGTCTACAATTGAAGAGAGTTCAGGATTAACAACAAGGATCACTTCATCGGCAATAGCGAGCGGCACAACACCGTCTTTACTGATGCCGGCAGGAGCGTCAATCAACAAAAATTCGCAGCGTTTGACAATCTCGCCCATTACATCGCGCAGTTTGTCCGGGTCGGCCTGCTGGAATCCCTGGAGGGAGATGCCACTCGGGATTACCTTAAGTCCCGCCGGGCCTTCGTATATCGCATCATTGATATTGCATTTTCCTGCAAGAATGGCATGCAGGGTGACCGGGGCATCCTGCACAGGCCAAGGATAAGACCTACATTTGCCATACCGATATCCGCGTCCATAAGGAAGGTCTCTTTACCTAGTTGGGCGAGCATCGTTCCGAGATTGACAGAAACGGTAGTCTTTCCCGTATCTCCTTTTCCCGAAGCGATTGTGTAAACCTTGACCATCGAAAACCTTATAAAGATAGGTATTCCTGTTTAATTTATATAAGATTACCCAATTCCATCCATTTTTGTGTTAGATCTACCAGTCTAAAATAACTTTTGTATCTTCGGTAATCAGATTTACGTTTTTTTCAGGGAGGGGTGTCTTTGTCCGGATGATGCCAATCAGTTCTAATCCTTTATAGGTAAGACCGAAGAGTACTATGCCTGGTGTTTCAACGAGTGGATTGTTTTTGAAGAGTTCGCTGTAGGTCGCGGCATCGTTCTGTGCGGCATCGCCTCCGTAGGATCCAAAGACAAGGCCATCTGCTGTGGCTATGGTGAAACTGTGTCGGGTGACAGATGTGGATTTATCGGTGTCTTGTTCCGGTAATTGTCTCGTACGTGATCGTTGAATAAAAAACGCACCTGCTATAATTACAACAATGACGATGACGATGATCGCAACAGGCAGCAGAGAGCCATTCAGTGAAAGATCCATCAGGTTCCCGTATCCAGAGACCCTGGGTCAGGACGTTCCCGCCAATGGTTCAACGTTCACCATCCGTAAGTTCAAGGATGAACCCATCACCCCCACGGATCTCATTGAATGGGGCACGTTCTCGCCGCGTGCGATTGCCTACATCTGGCTGTGTGTCGAGAACGGCAAATCTGCCATATTTGCAGGGGGAACTGCATCCGGTAAGACCACGGCCCTCAATGCAATTTCCCTGTTTATCCCGCCCATGTCAAAGATCGTCACGCTGGAAGATACCCGTGAAGTGAAACTGCCCCATCCGAACTGGATCCCCAGTGTTACCCGGGATTCGTTTGATACAGCAGGAATAGGCGAGATCAACATGTATGAACTGTTGCGGGCTGCGATGTGACAGCGTCCTGAATACATCATTGTGGGTGAGGTTCGTGGTAAGGAATGCCAGACACTCTTCCAGGCAATGAGTACCGGCCATATCACGTATTCCACAACGCACGCAGATTCTGTGGCCAGTGTCGTGCACCGTATCGATAATTCCCCTATGGATGTGCCGTGAAACATGCTTTCTGCTCTTGATTTCATCGCTATCCAGGTACAGGCGCGCGTGGGAGGAAAACGAATCCGGCGGAACAAGCAGATCGTTGAGATTCTCGATATCGATCCAAGGACCAACGAGCTGATCACCAATGAGGTCTTCAAGTGGCGGTCCGCGACTGACGAGCACTCCTACTCAGGGAAATCCTATCTTCTCGAAGAGATCATGGAGTCAAAATGGTGGAGTGAAACCCGGATGCGCGAAGAGCTCAAACGGCGGCAGGAAGTGCTCGAAGGGATAAGGATCAAGAAGATTCGGCACTATAAGGATGTGGCCAAGATTCTCACCTCCTATCACCGGGATCCCGAAGCAGTCATCGAGAAAGTGAGGAAGGATCTCTATGAATAGTTATGAACGGTTCTGCTTCAACCTGCTCGGCTCACGGATGAAGGGTAAGCGTGAAGAGTACGCACAACTGAGAAGTGATCTCATCTCTGCGAGGTTCAAAACCTCATTTGAGTCATATCTTTCCACCACGTTTGTCAGTTCCATTATTGTCGGGTTCTGTGCTGCTGTAGTAATCGGCTTTTTTACGTGGATTTTAAAACTGCCTACCCTGATCAAGTACAAGGGTGCCGTGCCCGGCCCGCTGATTGCCCTGTCCGCTCACAGCCTTATCCTCGGGACCATATTTATCACAATCTTTTCCCTGCTGGTATGCGGGGGGCTTATGTATGTGGCGTTCATCATGTATCCCGGCCTTGAGGCCGGGAACCGGCAACGGAATATCGATGCCACCCTTCCCTATGCAATTAATTATGTCACTTCAATGTCTACTGCTGGGATCATGCTTGCAGAGGTATTCCGGTTACTCGGTGACAGCCCCATCTATGGCCAAAGTTCGGTTGAAGCGCGGTATGTAGCCCGGGAGATTAATATTTTCGGGCGGGACCTGATCGATGCGCTCCGGCTGGTATCTTCTACTACTCCCAGTAAACGTATGAAGAAGTTCTTACAGGGCGCGATGGCGAGTATCGCGAGCGGTGGTAACCTGACGGATTATTTCCGGACAAAAGCCGACCAGTATACCCTTGAGAACCGGCAGACACAGAAACTGTTCTTGGATACGCTGGGGCTGATCTCTGAATCGTATGTTATGGCAATGGTCGCCGGCACGCTGTTTTTGATCATCCTGCAATCGATCGTGCCAGTACTTTCTGGAGACAACAAGCCAATGTTCCTGTATACGATCGTCTATATCATGATCCCCCTGGGGAGTATCGCGTTTGTAATTATGATCAGTTCAATGACACCGGAGACATGAAATGGGGATCAAAGAGCGCATCAATACTATCGTGCATCGTGGCAGTGACACGTCCCCACCTGTTACACCCACTGACGTGAGTGCTGATACGGGCACCCAGGATCGTTTTAAAAATATTTTAAACCGTGGTGGCACGAATATCCCCCTGCCCATAAATTCCGAGGATATGGGCATTGCGGAGGAAGAATTCCCGGAGATTACCCGGAAACTTGAACATGAACGCCAGACCCGGGAGGGTATTGGCAGATTCCTCAAACACCCGTTCCAGGTGCTCCTGGAAAAACCCATCAACATCCTGGCAGTCTGTATACCGCTTGCATTGATTGTCTTTATCGGCGGGTTTATCTTCAGTGTGAGATCCTACGGTGTTCAGGTACTCTTCAAATCCACCATTGTGGATGATTTTGCCGTCTTTGCCGTACTTATCGCGATTGTCCCGCTCGCCCTTCTTGATCTCAAAGAGCAGTGGCGGGTTTCGAACCTGGAAAATGCTCTCCCGAACGTTTTCCGGGATCTCGCAGGGATGAATGATTCCGGTATGACACTTCCCAATGCAGTGCACATCGTGGCTGCGGCAGAATATGGCATGCTGACCCCCCATATCAGAAAACTTGATAACGAGATGTCCTGGGGTATTGGTTTTGTAGAAGCCCTTTTTCGGTTCGGCAAAAACTTAGGAACACCTGTGGCAGATCGGAGTGTCGACCTTATCGCAAAAGCAAGCAGGGCTGGAGGGGATGTGAGCGAAGTGCTGCGTGCAGCAGCAAAGGATACCTATGAAGTGGTCAACCTCCAGCCAGAACGCAGTAACAACATGCTGATTTACGTCGTTATCGTGCTTGTTGCATTTGCTGTGCTCCTGTTCGTGATTGCAATCCTGGTCTCCTCATTTCTTACTACGATGGCAACAGCCGGGGCTACTGCTGTTGCTTCCGGGGCAAAAGGGTTTGGAGGCATTATTGATATCTTCGTCTACAAGCGGCTTTTTTCGCACGCTGCAATGCTCCAGGGATTCTTCTCGGGACTTGTGGTCGGCCAGATGGGTGAAGGGCGATTTATATCCGGTCTGAAATACTCCGCGATCATGCTGTTCGTTGCTTGGGCTACTTTCCGGCTCTTCATCTGATTATTTTTTTTAAATGCTGGATCAGTATGGCTCTTGTTCCTGCGTTATCTCTGATTTTTCAGGATGAAAAAACGCATTAAAAAAATGTAATGCAATTGCTATAGGGTTAATGTACTGAAATATTCTGTATCGATAAAAAAATAAGAAATCAGGAAATGTTTTCCGTGCTGTACCCTTTTAATGAGAGCAGCTCTTTGACCCGGTCGCGGTGATTTCCCTGAAGTTCGATGGAGTTTCCCTTGACCGTTCCACCGCAGGCAAGTTTTCCTTTCATGTATTTTGAAAGATCTTCAAGATCGATATCAGTTGGATCAAGTCCCTCAATAACGGTCACTTCTTTTCCATAGCGCCGTTTGTTCACTTTGACATTGATCCTTTGCTGTTCTTTTGCTACCTCTTCACAGATGCAGAGTTCTTTAGGTAGTCCACACGTCGGACAAATCCCACCAATCATTACATGTATTTTTAAGGTTCACGTTATTTATTACTTGGCATTGCCAGAAACGTGGCTGGCTGCCGGTATTTGTGCTAAAAACTGAGTTTTTTTGACCGGAATTTTACCGGATTAATGAACCTCCAGCGGGAAAAGCATGTATTTTTATGACCTGCGTATGCAAAGTACTGTCAAGGAAATGTCGTTGTTTGTGATGGGTTCAGCATCCCATGTAGGAAAGAGCGTAACGGTTGCCGCCATCTGCCGTTGTCTGGTGAGACGCGGGTTTACCGTTGCCCCTTTCAAATCGCAGAACATGAGCCTGAACTCGTATGTGACTCCCGATGGTGGCGAGATTGGTATGGCACAGGCAATGCAGGCAATTGCGGCACGACAGGTGCCCCTGACGGATATGAACCCGGTGCTTCTCAAGCCAAAAGGCGACTGTGTATCGCAGGTGGTGCTCAACGGGCGCCCGTACAAAGATGTCGCGATCACGGAGTATTATAAAGAGACTCCCCTACTGCTCAAAAAAGCGCTTGAATCCTACAAGCGGCTGAAATCCACGTTTGGTGAGGTGGTGATCGAAGGAGCGGGAGGTGCAGCGGAGCTCAATCTCTATGACCGGGATATCGCTAATACCCTGCTCGCAAAAAACCTGCGACTCCCCATCATTCTTGTAGCGGATATTGAGCGGGGCGGCGTGTTTGCCCAGATCTATGGGACACTCCAGCTCCTGCCAGAAGAACTCAAACCGCTAGTAAAAGGCATTATTATCAACAAGTTCCGGGGAGATCCCACCATTTTTGAGCCCGGTATAAAAAAGATCGAGGAGTTGACCGGAGTACCGGTGCTCGGCGTTGTCCCGTACTTCAATCTGCCCCTGCCCAGTGAGGATTCACTCTCGATTGGGGATAAAAAAACCGGGACGAATGCTGTACGGATCGCGGTGATCCGGCTCCCCCGTATCGCAAATTTCACTGATTTCGAGCTGCTGGAATGTCATGCGGCAGTTGACTATGTGGCACCCGGTACATCGCTTGCCGGGTATGACTGCATCATTATTCCCGGCACCAAGAATACGATCGAAGATCTTGCGGAAATGGTCAGGACCGGCATGGATCGCGAGATCAAAATGGCCAGGCAGCAGGGCGTGCCCGTGATTGGGATCTGCGGGGGATACCAGATGCTGGGCAGGAAGCTCATCGATGCCGGGTTTGAGTCTGCCGCAGGTACCTACGAGGGGCTTGGGCTACTGGACGGGATCACCCACTTCACTTCTTATGATAAGACTACCAAACAGGTGACTCGAACCGCTTGTACCGTGCCCCCGATACTTTCATCTATGGGTGATGTTACCGGTTACGAGATTCACATGGGAATGACGGAACCCGGGTGCGATGCGGAAGCATTACGGGGGGATGGCCGGGTGAGCGAGGACGGACTGGTCTTTGGCACGTACCTGCACGGGCTGTTCCAGAACCCGTCTGCGGCAAATGCGCTCCTTGCGTTTCTCTATAAAAAGAAAGGGATGCTGTTTGAGCCGACACCCCTCTGTAGTGAGGATCCCTATGAGGTGCTGGCCGACCTGTTCGAAAAGCATGTCGATATGGATGCAGTCCAGGCACTGCTGACTACGTAACGTGCCTCTAAAAAACAGATGATCCAATGGTAACAAGCAGACGGGTACATGAAAATAGCGGAGCCATTTTCATAGTAAAAAATCAGCTGATGATATTGGTGATGCTGTGAAATCCCCCACCGTGTCGATCAGCACATTTCACGGCTTCAGCTTTTGCAAAATCCACTTTTTCTGTTACCCTGCATTTTGTACAGTATAACAGTGCCGGGGATGTGATGAACCTGTCCTGCACTTTGAACTCCCGGCTATGTACGCAGAACCCGCAGTTTTCCACAGATTCTTTTTTTTCAGCCAGGCACTGCACTCTTCCTTTTATCACGGGCAGGATCCGGGATTTGTCATCGGTCATGGTTAACGATCTCCTGAATTACACATTGTGTCCGCTTTCTTCTTTAATACAATAGAAAGGAGGATTTTTATCCCTAAATGGGGGCTGATGCCCCCATACCCCTGAATATGATAAACGCCGGCACCCCCGACGGGGCGCCCCCGCGGCGGTTTGAGAGCAGTTTTTATGAGTGTTTATTCGTAAAAATATTAATCCCGTGCCAAGTGAGGCCCAAATAAATTGGCAAAATTCCCCCAATCGGAAGGCATGGGATATATCAGGAATGTAAAATAATCATCCGATTTTATCCAAACGAAAAAATGATACGCCATTTTTATCTGCGGTCAATCTGGGTGTACATCCTGCTAAAAAAAGAAAAAAAAAATGCCGCATTCATCAGCATCTTTAAAACGCTCCAGCGCTAAAAATTGCGCTATGAAGGTGTGTATTATGTGCGGGGGCGAGGGTACCCGGCTCCGCCCGCTCACGTTTGAACGGCCAAAACCGTGTATTCCGATTGTCAATCGCCCATCGATTAATCATCTTGTTTCACACCTTTCGAACATGGGCTTTCGGGAGGTTGTGCTCACCCTTGGCTATATGGGCAATGCGATTGAAGAAGCGCTGGGGGATGGTTCACTCTTCGGGGTCGAGATCACCTATGTCCACGAGGCAACCAAGCTGGGAACTGCCGGGAGTGTAAAAAACGCCCAGAAGTATCTCGACGGGCAGGATTTCTTAGTTGTCGGTGGCGACCATGTCACCGACTTAAATGTGCTTGAATTTTATCGCTCGCACCAGAAACAGAAGGCCACAACCTCCATTGGTCTCATCTCGATCGACGATCCGGGTGAGTATGGTATCGCCGAGATCGATATGAGCTATGAGATAAAGCGGTTCAAGGAAAAACCTGCCCCCGGTGAGATCTTCTCGAACCTTGCCAGCACCGGTATGTATGTGTGCAGCCCGGAAGTTTTCGATCATATCCCGGCAGGCACCCGCTATGATTTTGCCCGTGATCTGTTCCCCAGCCTGATGGAAGGGGGATACAGTATCAAGGGCTGGCTTGCACGCGGGAACTGGACTGACGTGGGAAGCCCGCACTCTCTCCGCCAGGCTGAACGTTGGAAACTCCAGGATCTCACGTTCACCGATATCATCGGTAATCTTTCCATGCACGGCGCACAGGTGCAGGGTCCTGTCCAGCTCGGGGATTCGATCACACTCGGTAAGAATACCAAGGTGATTGGCCCGGTCTCTATTGGCCCGGGAACTACGATTGGTGACAATGTGCTGATAGGCCCGTATACGAGCATGGGGGACAAGTGCATCATCCGGAATAATTCCAAAATCTTCTCATCCTCACTCTACAACCGGGTCATTGTCGGGGCGAACAGCACCATATCCGGCAGTATCATCGATAACGACACTCATATCGGGGATCATTGCAGTATAGAAAACGACACGGTGATCGGTCCCCGTGTGGTACTGCGGGATCGCGTGGTTGTCCATTCCAAGACGCGCCTCTGGCCAGAAGTAGTTATCCCGGATGGGCAGGTCGTAAAAGAGCATGTGCTCAATGAGAAATTTGACCTGCGGTATGATGGATCGTAATGAATACACAATGTCATACCTGAACAATTGAGTTCAGGTAAAGCGCCCCTCTTTTTTAGTGATCAGTTTCAGTAAAAAATTTCAGCTAAAAATTATCTCTTTACCAGCCGGTGGGTGATCGCAACCAGCGGGTGTCGGGCGTAATCGAGCACCTGCACCTCGTCAAGCGTCTTTAAGTTCATCGCCTGGGCCGTTCGTTCCATACCGAGCTCGATATCTTCCTTGATCTCGATGATATAGGCATCCAGCGCAGTTATCCCGAGGCGCTTGGCCGCGATCGCCCGGTGATGGCCGTCAACAAGAATAATTTTTCCCGGGCGCCTTACCACGATAATAGGTTCTGCAAGACCTTTTTTGATCTCATACATCCGCCCTTCCAGTTCGTCTTCATAGATTTTTGACTGGGTGGGCAGAAGGTCCTTAACTGGTACCGTTCCTCGATCCAGTGTTGGATCCACACCATAGAGTTTTTTTAAGGTGGTAATGAAATTAAACACTTTTTCAGGAGATACATGCTCTATCTGTGAGCGTATCACATCCGAGTTGGAGATGATGCCCAGCAGGTGGTTTTTCTCGTCAACTACGGGCAGCTTCTGGATGCCGGACCGGAAGATCACCCGGGCTGCATCATTGATATCCATATCCGGGTCAGCAACGATGAGGTTGCCCGACATCACCTGCTCAACCGGTGCCCCCGGCAGGATAAACAGGAGATCTCGGGCAGAGATATAACCCACAACCTCTTCGCCGTCCACCACCGGAAATCCGTCATGGTTTGTCTTCTGGATCTTCTCGATGACGTCTTTTGCTGTGCTGTGAAGATCAATACTGACGACATCATAGGTCATATAATCCTTGACCTTCTTCTTCTCCATCACTACAGGTTCTGATAAGAGAATACTAAAAGACATCGGAAAAATGCGGGATTCAGGTTATTGGAACCTGATTACCTCCTTGTACTACACGACAGGATAATTCATGTCAGGGGACAAATCCCTCATAACTTTTTGTGGATATTTTTTTTTAAAAACTGCGGAATAGTTTATGACGGTTTGATTATGATTTAGTAAGGAGGATTGTAAACAATGGGCGAAAAGAAACAGAAGGAAAAAGCAGTAGCACAGTGGAAAAAGATCGTCGTGGTCGGTGCCTGTGCACTTTTTGTTGTACTAATGATTGTCTCGGGCATGGGTTCATCCTGGATCAGCGCAGTTTCGGTAGTCAAGCCCGGGGATGTAGCAGTGATCGATTATACTCTTTACGATGCGGCGGGAAATTCCATTCTCACAACAGACTCTCAGGCGAGAGCCATGCTTCTCACCAAACAGATCTCCTTAACCGCCAACCAGTCGCTGACACACTCAATCTACCCGGTGCAGGTATACTCAACCAGTTCCGGATCGGCCATCCAGTTTGCCCTTTTCCGGCCTGAATATGATGCGATGAGCTCTGGCATCCTTGGTATGAAGGTAAACGAAAAGAAACGGGTTATTCTTTCCCCGAATGCTTCTATGACCCAGTTCTGGTCACCCGAACGGCTCAAGCGCAATGGCGTGAACTTAAGTGATATCAAGGTGGGGGATGTCCTTTCAATGGGTGTATCGGATAATCCTGAAGAAATGGCAACCAACACGTCCACACTGACGCACATGCGGGTGGGAGAAGTATCGAACAAATCCGCGCAGGGTGTGATCGTGGACTTCGGGTACCCCACAGCTGATGTTCGTATCGTATCGATCAACAGCAACAACTGATTCATACCCATACTCTTTTTTATCACGACTGTTCATTCCTGTTCATGGCAGTGCGTGTGATCTGTTTTACCAGCCGGGGTGCATGGGCTGCATGGAGCAGACCCCGATAAACCGTGAAGTGGAAAACAAGATGGCCGTCAGGATCGAAGAGATGGATGCGGTGAAAAATCCGCAGTTGATAACACAATACGGGTTAAAGGTGACGCCGACTCTCGTGATCCTGGACAATGACGTGGTCAAGGAGCTGCTTGAAGGAGTTGTCTATGCAGAGCAGCTCGAAGCGGTCCTGAAAAAATATCTGTAATGTACAAAAAAAAATTACGACCGGACACCGTAGATACGCTTGATGCGGTGAGCCACGGTCTTCCAGCCTTCTTTTCGCATCAGCGGGCCGTCACGGAGTTTGAGGTGGGAGATCTGGAATCGTTTTCCCGAAACCACATACTTCACTCCAACCGTAAATTCCTGTTCCCCTTCGCAGGGCAGATACACGGGAATGGTCTTCCTTCCATCATGGATGGAGATCTTGACGACCACCTGCTCGATGGCCCGGGTCCAGATGGTAAGGATATCCTTTGCCTTGGCCCGTTGCACCCGCTTGTCCCCGGCCAATTCAATGGAGGCAACCTGAACGCCGTACGCGTCATCCCCGCATTCTGCAACAAGGTGGTCTTCAACGCTACATTCGTCATCTTCAGCGAGTTCAATGGCGCCGACTACCGATGTCCCTTCACGGGATATGATCGTCTTGATGAGCAGGGATTGCGGCTCACGCTCCTTTGGGATCCGCTGGTGGTGACCGCAGGTAGTGCACCGGACCAGCTGATCGCGGGATTCGGCAACTACTTCGTGTTCGGTCTCATCCCCGCATTCCGGGCAATGGGCGGTAATAAACATTGAATATGAATGGAAACCCTCACATGATAAAGCATGGAGGCGCAGGAAATAATCCAGTGCCGGGGTCACCCGCTGGTGCTCGGCACACACCCGACAACCTTTGAAGTGACTGCTGAGTCGCACCTGACGAGCAACGGCAACTGCATCATCGGGATTGCCGCAGACAAAGGCTGTGCCGGGCTATCCCCAGAATTTAAAAACGTGCTCTCCCACGATGATGCGCGCCTGCTGACCCGGCTTCGGTGCGGGGCAATCGAAGTGGAGATCCATTCACGGGGGTCATCGCAGTTCACCCTCACGCATCCGACTGATCTGGTCTGGCGCAAAAGCCCGTTTGTCTGCGGGCGGACGATTGGTATCCTGTCGGATCAGGTCGCTGCCACGCTGCCGGGCGAACTGATCAAAAACCAGGTTGCCGAAAAAACAATGATTGTAACCCTGATCGCTACGCGTCCCGGCTGAGGGTCGTGATCCGGACTTCTGCTTCAGCAAGCATGGTCTCGCACTGTTTTACCAGCACTGCCCCCTGTTCATAGAGCCGCATGCTCTCGTCAAGGCCGGTCTTCCCGTCTTCGATCTTCTCGATGATCAGTCTCAGTTGTTCAGTTTTTGTCTCATACGTTTCTGTCATGATCCACACGCTCCACGATTACATCGGTATTTCCATCATAAAACCGGATTTTCATCCTATCATTCTGTGCGAGCCCGCCAGCACTTTTTACAATCAGGCCATTCTTTTCTGCCACACAATATCCCAGGGCAAGGACCGCTATCGGGCTCCTGCTTTCGAGAGCCGTTTTTACTTCGGCAAGCAGAAGACGTTCACGTTCTATCCGTGTTACGCATGCCCGTTCGAGCCGGTCAGCAAGATCCGCAGTGGTGGTTTTCCGCTCTTCGATCCTGGGTAAAAATCGCTGGGGGCGCAAACGGTCACGCATGCCGGTGAGCTCCTCCCGTGCCCATGCGATCCGCCCCTGCAGGGTTGCCTTCAACTGGGATTTGAGTTCGTGAATTTGCCGAAGAAGGATCGCCCGATCGGGTACTACCAGTTCCGCTGCTGCCGAAGGGGTGGGCGCCCGCAGGTCTGCTGCGAGATCGGCTAAGGTCACATCCACTTCATGACCAATGGCGCTGACAACCGGAACCGGGCAGGCAGCGATAGCCCGCACGACATCCGGGTGATTGAATGCGAAGAGATCTTCAAAGCTTCCGCCACCCCGGGCAACAATCACGACATCCACACACCCGCTGAGGCGTCGGATTGCCTGCGCAATCTCACGATGCGCATCTTCTCCCTGGACAGCGGTAGGCGAGATGATGATCTCTACCGGGTAGCGTCGGGTGATCACGGTTCGGATATCATGGATAACCGCTCCTGTCTCTGAAGTGACAACGCCGACTTTTTCGGGAAATGCCGGAAGTGGGCGTTTCTTCTCTGAGGCAAAGCACCCCTCTGCGGCCAGTTCCCGCTTCCATTGTTCTACGAGCAGGTACTTCTCGCCAAGACCGGTTTTTTTTATCTCTTTTACCTGCAGCTGGTACGAACCGTGCGGTGCGTAGAGCCGGACTGTGCCGGAGACTACCACTTCCATACCCTCTGCGGGATTGAACGTGAGGTGTTGTGCATCGGTGCGCCACATCACACATTTGATGACCGCAGCAGTACCTCCCTCTCCTTTTTCTGATAGGGAAAAGTAGCGGTGGCCCCGTGAATGATGAGTGTAGTTGGTCACTTCGCCTTTTACCCAGACACCCTGTAACCGTGCATCGTCAAGGAGCCCTTCGATAATGGTTGAAAGCTCCGATACCTGCAGGGGTGCGGTTTTCCCACCGGGAGATTCATCGGGCTTGTTGAACCAGTCCATCAACAACTATTAGGCAAAAACCGCATATGAATTAGTACTACTATGGTTTCGTTCTCCGTTGCAAGCATGTTCTTTCACGAGTATACGGTTCCGGAAATATTTTCTTTTGTCTCCCGCACGGGCCTGGACGCAATGGAGTTCTGGTGAGAAAACCCGCATTTCTGGCTCCGTGATCTTCCGGTGGATGAGGTGATCGCATGCAGAAAGATTCATCCTGAGCTTCCTGAGCTTCCTGTGCTGACCGTGCACACCCTGATTCTCGATTTAAATCCCTGCTCCATCAACCCGGATGTGGCTGACATATCCATTGAGTACGCAGTCCGGTCCCTGCGGATAGCCGAACATCTCGGTGCCCCAATATTAACCGCCCACCCTGGCCGGCGCACGGCAAAGCGCCCTCCGAGTGACGCGGATTTTGTCCGTTTCGATCATTATGTTTCTGTGCTGCGCGAGGCAGCGCTGGGGAGTCCTGTCAAAATAGGTATGGAGAATATGAAGCCTGCCGTCAACTCGCTGCTCTGTACCCCGGATCGGATGCGTGAGCTCCTCGACAATGAACCCTGGCTGTTTTTAACGCTCGATGTGGCGCATGCACATTCCCGGTCTGAAGATGAGATCGTCCGGTATATCGAACTCTGCCATGACCGGCTCGTCAATGTGCATATCAGCCGGTTCGATCACGGTAAGGCGCATTTCCTGCTCGATCGTCATGCCTCCATGACCCGGGTCATGGAATGCCTGAAAGATTACCGGTATGAGGGGTGCCTCACGCTTGAGATTGAGGACCTGAATTTTGACCGTCCATACTCCGCAGAAGAAAAAATTGCGGTACTCACCCGGGATTGTGCATTTATGAAGGAATGTATGGAATAAGCGCTGGTTTTATTAAATTCCCCTCCGAATATAGTAGTGAAATTTCGTTTATGAACAAGCAAATGCTGCGTGCACCCGCACGATGTGAAATACAATGATCCAGGATGTTTTGGAGATCCTGATCTTCATTATCTGTATCCTCCTCTCCGCGTTTTTTTCCAGTTCGGAAGTTGCGCTCATCTCGATAACCCGGGCAAAAGCCCGGACGCTGGTCAATGAAGGACGACCCGGGTCAAAAGCGGTTGCTGCGCTCAAAGAGTCCCCGGAACATCTCCTCATCACGATCCTTATCGGCAACACGGTTGCCAATATTGCCTCGGCTTCAATAGCGACGGCGGTTGCTATCCAGATCTTTGGGGACCTTGGTGTTGGGATTGCTACCGGCTTTGTGGTGATCGTGCTGCTCGTCTTTGGCGAGATCGGACCGAAGATCTATGCTGCACGGGCATCGGATTCCTTTGCCTTAACGATTGCACCCATCATCCTCTTCCTCTCGCGTCTCTTAACCCCGGTTATCTGGATTGTCGAACGGGTCAGCCCGACACTGGGAATCGGTAAAGATATCGGGGAACAGGCAGTTACGGAAGAAGAGATCAAGGAATGGATTGACGTGGGCAAGGAGGAGGGCACGATAGAGCAGGGAGAGCAGGACATGCTCTACTCGGTGCTCGAGTTCGCCGATACCACCGCCCGGGAGATCATGACGCCCCGGGTCAATGTTATTTTAATGGAAGATACCGTCAGCTTTGAAGAGGCGATCAGGATCTTCAACGACACCGGGTTCTCGCGTATTCCCGTGTACCACGAGCAGATCGATAATATCACGGGTATCTTGAATGTCAAGGATGTCTTCTCTGCGATGGTCTCCCGGCGTAAGGATTCGGCAATCAAAGAGGTCATGTACGACCCGATGTTTGTACCAGAAACCCAGAAGATCGATGACCTGTTAAAGGAACTGCAGGTGCACCGGGTGCAGATGGCGGTTGTCATCGATGAGTACAGCAGTTTTGTCGGGATTGTTACTGTCGAGGATATCTTAGAAGAACTCGTCGGGGACATCATGGATGAATATGACAAGGAAGAACCCGAAGTGCAGGAACTTACGCCGGGTGTCTATGTGGTTGATGCCCAGATGTGGGTTGAGGATGTCAACGACACGATCGGACTTACGCTCCCGACCGATGAATCCTACGAGACCATCGGGGGACTTATCATCGACAGGCTCGGACACCTCCCGCAACACCCCGGCGAAAAGGCAGAGATTGCGATCGGCAATGGTGTCACGCTCGTGGTCATGCAGATGCACGGGCGTAGGATCGTGAAGGTGAAGATTGTGGTCCATCCATCGCTTGAGCATATTAATTGTAACGAGTAATACAGGTGCAGTAAATCTCCCTACGAGGAAAAAATGACAAAACGTATCGCCGTGGTTGCATCGGGCAGGGGTTCAAATTTCCAGGCGATCATCGATGCCATACGGAATGGAACCGTCCCTGCTGAATGTGCCGCGCTGATCACGGACAATCCGAAAGCCTATGCTATTGAACGGGCGAAGAAGGCCGGCGTCCCGTGCAGGATCATTGATTATACCACATTTCCCTCGCGCGAAATTTACGAGCGTGCACTGCTCTCCTCTATGCAGGAGGCAGACGTGGATCTCTTTGTGCTTGCCGGTTATATGCGCATTCTCGGTGCGACCATTGTGAAAGCATTTCCGGGAAAGATGATCAATATCCATCCGGCTCTCCTACCCAGCTTTACCGGTCTCCATGCCCAGCGGCAGGCTGTGCAGGCCGGGGTAAAGGTGGCGGGCTGTACCGTGCATTTCGTGGATGAGAGTCTTGACGGGGGCCCCATCATTCTCCAGAAGTGTGTACCGGTACTGGACACTGATGATGAAGATGCACTGGCAGAGCGGATACTGATGCACGAGCACCAGTGCCTGCCGGAAGCTATCCGGCTCTTCTGCGAAGACCGGCTGGTTATTGAGGGGCGGAAGATCCGGATTCTTTGAAGTTCCGGGTGACCGGCAATAAAAAAGTATAAACCTTTCAGGAGCCCTATGTTCACCGCGACTATTTTATCTGGCAAGCTGATAGTATGCACAACCGGGAGCCGGTGACGAGGCAATGAAGGAGCGATCCAAAAATCCTGTGACAAAACTGATTGCACGGGAGCGTATTGAAGTCCTGTTTGAACAGGCACGGCTCGCATTTGCAGAGTTTCCGGATCTGAGTAATCGTTATGTAGTCCTCGCGCGCAGGATTGCCATGCGCCAGCGGATCCGGATCCCGCAGGAATTGCGCCGCCAGTACTGCCATCACTGCAATACCTACCTCGTACCGGGAAGCAATATGCGGGTGCGGGTGCACCGGGGCAATGTCGTGGTCACCTGTCACACCTGCAATAATCATACAAGATATCGTGTGGTGAAACCTCATGTCGGATGAAGCGAATCGATTGATGCAGGAATTAAAGCCAACCGTATGGATTGGCAAACAGGGCTGTACCGAAACGATGGTCGAAGAGATCGTCGCCCAGCTCAAGAACAGAAAGATGATTAAGGTAAAATGGCTCCAGTCCGTTGAAGTTGATCCGAAAGCGATTGCCCTGCAGGCGCATGCGAAATTGGTAGAAACGCGGGGACGGACGATGGTGCTTGCAGATAAAAAGTACAACTTAAAAAAATAAATCCGCTTTTTCTTCGGGCAAATAGGCATTCCGCCTCTTGGAAATATATAAAAACCTTATTCACAAATAAGTAAAGACTGTTATTGAAAAATTCAACAGTGAGGTCTCTAGATGACAACAGTATACGATGTCCCCGCCGACCATATTATCCGAAGGGTCGCTGAGGAGCTCAAGAAGCGGAAGGAAGTAGTCCCGCCGGAATGGGCTGCCTTTGCAAAGACCGGGGTACACAAAGAAATGCCGCCTGATGATCCCGACTGGTGGTTCATTCGGGCAGCAGCAGTGTTGAGACGCGTCTATGTCGATGGCCCCCTGGGCGTCGAGAGGATGCGAAGCTTTTACGGTGGTAAGAAGAATCGTGGATCACGCCCGAATGCGTTCCGTAAGGGTAGTGGATCAGTCCTGAGAAAAGCTCTCCAGCAGCTGGAAGCAGCAGGTTTGATCATCCACGACAAGACCGGCCGTAAAGTATCGCCCGCAGGTATGTCTTTCCTGGACAACCTGTCCCACGAGGTAAAGATTACCCCGCCGGCACCGGTACCAAAGCGTGTCGTGCCCGTAGCCGCCGCCGAATCCAAGAAGGCAGATGCCAAGAAGGGTGAAAAGGCAAAGGTTGCAGAAGGCGCTGACGGTGCCAAAACCGAGAAAAAAACCCCGTCAAAAGGCAAGAAAGCAGAGAAATCTGAAGCCCCCCAGTGAGGTGCAGCAATGGGAGACGACGAACTGAGTGAACTTCGTAAACGGCGAATGGCACAACTGCAGCAGCAGGCTGGCGATCAGCAGGGCATGCAGGAAGAGCTTGAACGCCAGCAGAAGCAGAAGTCTCAGATACAGATGCTCCTGATGCAGGTTCTCGAGGCGGATGCCCGGGAACGATTAAACACCATCAAGCTGACCAAGCCGGATTTTGCGGCTTCGGTCGAACAGCAGCTGGTGGCTCTCGCCCAGAGCGGGCGACTCAAGAACAAGATCACGGATGCGCAGCTCAAAGAACTGCTTCGGCAGCTTGCGCCAGCGAGACGTGATTACTCGATCACACGACGATGAAGGCCGGCGTGCTCTACAGCGGCGGAAAGGACAGTTCCCTTGCAGCAATAATGCTGGGTACGTATTATGAGGTCGAACTCAATACGTTCGTGCTCGACCCACTCCGCCAGATCCCATCGTTGGAGGCTGCGGCACAGGCATTAGGCTTTCCCTTGATAAAACGTGTGTTTCGTGAAGGACTGAAAGACGAGATGGTGGACCAGGTTGTGTCATGCGGGTACCCGAATGACGCGATCAACAGGATCCATCATATCGCGGTCGAAACCCTCAGCAGGGAGTATAAAGTCGTCGGTGACGGTACACGGTTCAATGACCGTGTCCCGATGCTGACCCGTGCTGAGGTACAAAGCCTTGGAAACCGGACCGGGTGTTCGTATGTGCGACCCCTGTTAGGCTTTGTCAAGGCGGAAGTCGATCGTCTGGTGGACCGGTTTCTTATCGTGGAATACGGGGAGACCGGGACCATCCGGAACGGTGATTACGAGGCCGAGATCAGGGTGGCGTTCCGTTCACGCGGAATCGACCATACTCCCCTCTTCCCGGCACACCATGACCAGTCCCTGGTCATCGGGAGAAAGGCATAATATCAGGTGAGTGAAATGAGCAAAGTAAGCAAAGGTAGGAAAATTCGGCTCGCCAAGGCATGCGACCAGAACCGCCGTGTGCCCCAGTGGGTAATGGTAAGGACCAAGCGCGGTGTTGTTGCGCACCCGAAGAGAAGAAACTGGCGCAAGAGCCAGCTGAAGGTGTGAGCTATGGCAGAAATAATGAAGGAACATGTCTACATCATCCCTCTGCGGAATGCAAAGAGGATGCCGCGCTGGAAGCGATGCAACGGCGCAATGAAGGATATCAAGAAGTATCTCGCCAAGCACATGAAGAGCGAGGATGTCAAGATCGATCAGGGCATCAATGAGAGAGTGTGGTACCGGGGCGCAGAGAAGCCACCGTCAAAAATCCGGGTCCGCGCAATGAAAATGGAGGACGGGCAGGTTCAGGCTGAACTTGCACCGGAATCATAGATGGAAAGGACGATCACGTTTGCAGGCGATCCAAGCATCGGGGTATTTGCCCGGGTGGTCGGGAATGTCGCTATAATCCCGCCGGATTCCACACCGGAATTCAGGCACGCAGTAAAGGATGCGTTCCAGGTTGAGGTCATTGAGACCTTGATCCAGGGAAGCGCGATCATCGGCTCTCTGGTTGCCGGTAACAGCCGGGGCATTATTATCTCGGGCCTGGCCTACGAAGAAGAGATCGAGAAGCTGGCAAAACACCGCGAGGTGTTCCTGCTCAGTGATACAATGAATGCCGCGGGCAACGTGATCATGGCCAACGATACCTTTGCTGCTGTCCACCCGGACATGCCCGAAGGCGTGGCAAAACAGATCGGCGAGTTCCTTGGGGTAGAAGTGATCCACCTGGTTCTTGGCGGCGTGAAGACTGTCGGTATGGCAGGCGTTGCTACGAACAAGGGCGTCATTGTGCACCCGAGGGCAACCGATGTCCAAATCAAGCAGATCGAGGCGGTTGCGAAGGTGCCGGTCGGTACGGGGTCCATCAATATGGGCTACGGGCTTATCGGTACCGGTCTGATGGCCAACGATACGGGCTACCTCGCCGGGAATGCAACCAGCGGGTTTGAGCTTGGCAGGATTGAAGACGTATTTGGATTTCTGGAGTGATAATGATGGAAAATCAGAAGTTTGAGGTTAAAGGAACCTTTTTAATGGGCGAAGACTGGGCACCATACACGAAAATTATCGCGGCCCCCAACGCAAGGCAGGCACAGGAGCGCACCTTAGCCGTTATCGGCAGCAAGCACAACCTGAAACGCAGGTATATCAAGATTGATGTTATCAAGGCCTTAACGGCCGCGTAATTTTTTTACTATTTTCTCGCTCTTGTTTTGAATTTATTTCTCGTGTACGAGATCCTTTGTTCCACCTTTGACGAAAAAGGATGTATCCTTCTGTTGTTAACGGCACGTGGATGAAATGTACGGCTGTTCTTTATCCCGAAGATGCTGGTGGTTTCTCGGTCAGGTGCCTGGAGATCGGTGTCGCGATTAGCCGGGGTGAGACCCGGGAAGAAGTATTGACGAACATCAAAGAGGCAATCGGACTTATTCTGAATGTACGGCGGGAAGAGTTGCACAAAAAATCCCCCGCAATACGTCGCGAGATCTCCACCGTTGAAGTGGCGGATGTCGTATAAACTCCCGATCACCATCGTAAAGAATAAAGACGCTCGCCACGGTATCCCGGATGGCAAAACTCTGAAATCACGGGCTAAACCCCAGTCCCGAAAAAGGGGGCACTGCAGGCCCGCTAAATTGACAGGTCAAAATCCTCTATAATCTGTCCTTTTCCAAAAATACCCAAAATTTACACTATTTGAAATGCGTGTTGACACCCATTCATCTGCCCCAAAAATGAGTCTCGTCCGATTGGCAAAAGGAACCCGATACGGGGTTTTCGGCCATACGGGGATTCTCCCATCAGTACTGATCTGCTCTATGACAAACCCTTATATCAACTACCCGGCAACCTGATAGATAGTACGGAAGCGGACTATTGTTATGGCCAGCCTGTTCAGATTTTCGTCACATGGGGGGAAAGAGAGGAGTTTTCTTGCGCTCTATATCCTCCACACATTGCAGGAGCGCCCGACATCAGGCTACGATCTCTTAAAAGAGATAGCAGAAAAGACCGGCGGGACATGGGCGCCGAGCAAGGGCACTATCTATCCCCTGCTCAAGCAGCTCGAAGAGGAGGGACTCATCGAAGTCGCGGCAACAGAGAAGCGGGCAAAGACTCTCTTTACCGTGACGCAGACCGGGCTTACCACGCTCGCCACCATCCGCGGGATATGGGCCGGGAGCACCACCGGAAGATGACCCAGTACAAGAACCTCATTCTTGCCATCATGGGCGGGAGCGAACATTCGGTCAAAGGACTCCTCTTCGACATCCGGGCAATCGTTGACGAGATGCCCCCCGGGACAGAGAAACAGGTCATAACCGTACTCGAACAATGCCGCAAAGATTTACACAGGATCACGTAATCATGACCCCTGCAATCCACGTAGAAAACCTGACCTGATCATCGTCACCTTTGCCCGCTCGATCTTCAAGATGACCGGGATTCGCCAGTACAGCCCGGGCATCAGGATATCTGCCTGGACCCCGACTTTGCCTTTTGTCGCGATGATCTGTCCCTGCGGGAGCGAACTGCCCAGCATCTTTTTGGTCATGATTCCCACTTCGTCATCCCGTACGAGCGTGAAACCTGGAAGGATGAATAAAAGGACGAAAAACAGAATGATAAGCGCTTCAATAATCATGATATTACCTTCATGCGATCTCTGGATATATGCAATTTTTATAGAAAAATGTAGTGGTTTTGATTGGGGAAATGCCAGCGAGTGCAGATATTTACTAGAAATGTTGTGCAGGGGGAATGAACGGTATTAAAGGATTAAGTTCAGAAAAATATGACTCTTGTCCGACTACGTGATCGATTTTTTTCTTAACCTGAACTCTGAATCAGCACATTTTCCATCAATCCATCCCACCATGATGTATTTATGATACCGGAGGACAAACATATCAGGAGTCAGGATTATTTTAAATCAGACAATATAAGGAGTGGCAGATTTTGGCAACTAATACGCAACAGGCAGACCAGCGCGAACTGATGATGCTCCAGCAATACCTCAAGGACTACGGACAGCAGGCCGAGATCTTTGTCGAGCAGTTAAATCTCCTGGAAAATGCCCGGATGGAGGCATCAGCCGCCATTGAAGCACTCGAAGCAATGGTCCTTGCAGATGACAATACCGTTCTTCTCCAGATCGGTGGCGGGGTCAGCGTGCGGGCAAAGGTGCTCGAGCCCGAAAAGGTGCTTGTCGCTATTGGCGCTGAAGTGGTCATCGAACGCACCAATAAAGATGCAGTGGAGTTCCTGAAAGGGCGGATCATGGAGATGGAAGCCTCGCAGAAGAAGGTATCCGAAACACTTGACAAGCTGCGTGCCCAGATGAACGAGATCAACAAACGACTTGAGTACGGGTACCAGCAGTCAATGGCCGGATTGCAGGCAGAGGAATAACGGAGTCTTATCTCATGTTTGGGGGGCTCAAAGAGCGGTTGCAGGCCGCGAGAAACCGGTTGGGCAGCAGCATTGGTGCTGTTGTTGCGCCCCCTGCCGCTGAGCCCATTGTCACTCCCCCCACTCCTGCCGACGGCCCAGCGGAACCGGTAAAATCGGCTGCCCCCAGTTTTGTTGACAAAGTCAAGGTGCTTATTCTCGAACGGGAACTGATCGTATCGGACACGAATATCGCAGATGCCCTTTCTGAACTGGAATTAACCCTGCTGGAAAGTGATGTGGCACTGCCCGTCACCGATGCCATCATCATCAGTGTCCGGAAAAACCTGGTTGGGAGACACCGGAAGATCGGCGAATCGGTCGATGCGATGGTTGTCAGTGCCTTGAAATCTGCACTCCTCGATGTGCTGGGCAAGGGTTTCGATCTGAAGGAGTACATTACCACCCACCCCCGCCCGGTCAAGATCCTGTTCACCGGGGTGAACGGGACCGGTAAGACTACGAGCGTTGCAAAGATCGGTTCGTATCTCCACAAACAGGGTTTCTCTGTCGTGATCGGGGCCGGGGACACGTACCGGGCCGGGGCGATCGAACAGATCGCTGTCCATGCTGAACGGATAGGCATCAAGATCATCCAGCACAAGGAAGGAGCAGACCCGTCTGCTGTTCTCTTTGATACTGTCCAGTACGCGATCTCGCACAAAATTGATGTGGTGCTTGCCGATACTGCCGGGCGATTCCATACCAAGTCAAACCTGATGAACCAGCTCGACAAGATCAAACGCGTGATGAAACCTGACCTTGTGGTCTATGTCGATGAGGCAGTTGCGGGTAACGATGCGGTGATCCGGGCTGCCGAATTTGACCGGACGGTTGGTGCCGACGCGATTGTACTCACCAAGGCTGATATGGATTCGCGGGGCGGGGCGGCGATCTCGATCGCCCATACGATTGGAAAACCGCTCATGTTCCTCGGCGTTGGCCAGGGATATGGTGATATTATCCCATTCGATCCTGCGGCTGTTGTTGATGAACTGCTGGATGGCGCTGCCTGATGCTCGATAATCTCTCCTACTCGCTAAAAGATGCGTTAAAGAAACTTGCCGGAAAGACGGTAGTTGACCGTGCAGCGGTCGATGCGCTGGTAAAAGATCTCCAGCGTGCACTTATCTCTGCTGACGTGAATGTGAAGCTGGTGATGGATCTGAGCAAAGCGATCCGCACCCGCTCACTTGATGAGCAGCTGCCCAAGGGCACCAACGTGCGCGAGTATGTCCTGAGGATTGTCTACCAGGAGTTAGTCCGGCTTGTCTGGGCATCAACGGAAGTACGGCTTGAACCCCAGACCATCCTCATGGCGGGTTTACAGGGCAGTGGTAAGACCACAACAACGGCAAAACTTGCCCGCTATTTCCAGAAAAAGGGTATGAAAGCCGCAGTGATCTGCGCCGATACATTCCGGCCGGGCGCCTATGACCAGCTCAATACGCTCTGTACCAAGATCCATGTCCCCTGCTTTGGCAACCCGGCAGAAAAGGATGCCATCAAGATCACCCGTGAAGGGCTCGCGGCACTCAAGGAACATGAACTGATCATTGTCGATACCCAGGGCCGGCATGCGCTTGAAGCAGACCTGATCCAGGAGATCATCGATCTCAATCACCTCACGAAAGCCACGCACCGCTGGCTGGTCATCGATGCAGCACTCGGCCAGCAGGCCAGCGAGCAGGCCAAGCGGTTCCACGAAGCGATCGGGATCGATGGCGTGATCATCACCAAGATGGACGGGACCGCAAAAGGCGGTGGCGCCATGTCTGCGGTAGCCGAGACCAAGAGCGGGATTGCGTTCATCGGTGCCGGTGAGACGATTGAGGATCTCGAACGGTTTGATGCTGACGGGTTCATCTCACGGCTGCTCGGCATGGGTGACTTAAAGGCACTCTACGAGAAGGCCACCGAGGCACTCAATGCCGAAGATGTTGATATGAACGCGATGATGAAGGGGAAGTTCACCCTCCGCGACATGTACAAGCAGCTCGAAGCCCTCAACAAGATGGGCCCGTTGAAACAGATCATGGGCATGCTCCCGATGGGCAATATGGAACTGCCCGAAGGGGTGTATGATGTCACGAGCACCAAGATGGTGCGCTACCGGATCATCATGGACTCGATGACCCCGGGGGAACTAGATGAAACCACGCTCATCAACAGCTCCCGCATGTCGCGGATTGCCCATGGTGCAGGAGCGACTCCGGATGAAGTCCGTGAACTGCTCAAGTACTTCAAGACCATGCAGCGGACCTTGAAAGGGCTCCGCGGGGCAGGAAGCGGCGGGAAGTTCAATATGCAGCGCCTGATGAAACGATTCTCGGGACAGCAATGACCCACGCGATGACAGTGTTTGCGATTGTCGGGCATATCGCCCGTACTGACGGGGGCTATTCGTTGAATGATCTGCCGGGCAGCGGGGGGCGGATGGATGTGCTCTGCCGGTGCGTGAATGCGTCGTTCTTCCTCTCGCACGATCTCCGCAGGGACGTGGAATGTTACCTTGTGCTCTGCGGTGCTCCTGCCGGCCCGAAGACCGTGAAGTTCTCCGGGGAAACGATCCGTTCGCTCTCCCCGGATGAGCGGAGTGCCGGTGCGTTGATAAAGAAGGCGCTGGATACGGTCTGCGGCAATGAGTTCCGCGAAGCGGCTGATGGCATTCATGTGCGCAAAGGCGGTCTTGAGCGGCTCCTGGCTGAGCATACGTTTGCGGTGCTGGATGAGCATGGGGCGGATATCCGGAAGGCCGGTGCCCTTTCCGATGCGTTCCTGCTCTCTGATCACCTGAACTTCACCGAAGCCGAAGAGATACTGGTAAAAGACTGCCCGCGGTATTCCGTGGGGCCAAACGGCCTGCATGCCGATCATACAATGACGGTGCTGCAGAACGAACTGGACAGGAGAAAGAGCCAATGGACGTAAACGAACAGGTGGATAAGATCCTCGAATATGGCGACTGCTGCGATCACTGCCTCGGGCGATTCTTTGGCAAACGCTCGCATGGGCTGAGCAATGATGAACGCGGACGGGGACTGAGGATCGCAAAAGCGATCGTTGCAAATGTGCCCTACAAGAAATTCAAGGCAACCTGCTGGGTCTGCGGGAATTTCTTTGACAATGTCCCGCTCTGGGCGGATCGCGTTGTCGCAGCGACCGCCGGGTTAGAGTTTGAGAATTTCCTGATCGGCTCTCGCATCCCCCCGCTGATTGCCGAGAACGAGGAGATGGTCTGGAGCGATCTTTCGCTGTCCGAGCCGGAACCATTCAAGTCGGAAGTGAACCGCGAAGTGGGAAAAGCAGTTTCCGCCCTCAACGGCAAAGTGGTGGACTTCAAGAACCCCCAGATTGTGATCATCCTCGATCCATCCACCGGGAATACGGAAGTGCTGGTCAACTCGGTCTTCTTCTACGGGCGGTACCAGAAGTTTGAGCGGGGTATTCCGCAGACCCACTGGGACTGCCGGGAGTGCAGGGGCAAGGGATGCGAGAAGTGTAATTTCACCGGTGCCCAGTATCTCGATTCCGTTGAGGAGCTGATCGGGAGACCGGTCATTGTCGCATTTGACGGGACAAACGCTGTGCTGCATGGCGCCGGGAGAGAGGATATTGATGCGCGGATGGTGGGCACAGGGCGCCCGTTCATCCTTGAAGTGGTTGAGCCGAAACGGCGCACCCTGGATCTCAAGGAACTCGAAGCAGAGATCAACTGGACGGCTGACGGGCGTGTTTCGGTTGAACTGAAACGCTGGACCGACCGGGCTGAGGTGGAAACCCTTAAATCCAACAAAGCGCATAAAAAATATAGGATCCTGGTCGAGGTTGACGGCGCATTATCAGCGGATGTGTTCGCAAATGCCGTAAAAACCTTGGAGGGCGTCACAATACAACAGCGCACGCCTGAACGGGTTGCTCACCGGAGAGCAGATAAAATCCGGGAGCGAAAAGTCCTCGCGATCGAGCATGTGGGGGAACAGGACGGCAAATTTGTTGTTGAAGTCCTGGGAGAAGCCGGCCTCTACATTAAAGAGCTTGTGAGCGGGGATTCAGGTAGAACCCGTCCGAGTCTTGCCGAGATCCTGAAAAAAACGGCCCGCGTTACCAGCCTCGACGTAACACAGGTAGAAGGAATGAAGGAGGGAGATTAAGATGGCACATCATAATGGTCCACGAAAGAAAACCCGGTATAAGTTCAAGAAAGATCTGAGAAAGCGCGGTCTGCCGCCAGTAACCTCCGTCATCCAGCATTTCGAGATCGGTGACAGGGTGCACGTGGTATGTGAACCGAGCATCCAGAAGGGTATGCCCCACCGAAGGTTTCACGGAAAAACCGGAACCGTTATCGGTCGGCGCGGCCGTGCATGGATGCTCACCATCCGCGATGGTGACGCTGACAAGATCGTCATCTCCAGACCACAACATCTAAAAGCACAAAAGTAAACTCAATCTTTGGAGATTGGCATGAAAGTCAAAGGTATCATTAGCGAAGAGAAGGTTACGCTCTCCGAGATGCGGGGAGTCCTTTTAGCGGTAGAATCCGAACGGATTGCCGCCGAGAAGGAGATGTCGTATGAGTTCCGGCGCTGCGTTGAACACGCGAATCAGCTGACAAAGACCCCGCCGGAAAAATTACAGGCACTCGTAGCCGAGCTCCTTAAACTGGAAAAGATGAAACCGGAGATTGCGTACCGTATTACCAATATCATGCCAAAGACCCGCGATGAAGTCAGGGCGATCTACGCAAAGGAGCGGTTCACGCTTTCTCCTGAAGAAGTCGACACTATCGTCGAACTGGTGATGACACACTTCTGAGGTGTGATTCAATGAAGGCGGAGAAAAAAGAGATCAACGCGATCGTACTGGATGTGCTAATGAAGGGCCATGCTGACGACCCCCGCCCCCAGTTTAAGCGGGAGCCTATCGTTCAGGCAATGGGTGTTGAGCAGTTCAAACTTCTCGAACTTGTGCCTAAACCCTCGATGCTTATCCAGCTCCATGACAGGGTCTATATCGGTGATTCGGAACGGGACAAGATTGAGCGGGTGAAGCGCAGGATCGGGTATGAGGACCTTACACCGACTGCCCGGGGCGAACTCCCGTTTGTCATTGAAGAGATTATTAAGGAGCGGGAAGCTGATTTTGTCGCTTTCTTTAACAAGGCTATCTCGATCACGCCTCGGCTTCATATGCTGCACCTTCTCCCGGGCATAGGGAAGAAACTGATGTGGGAGATTTTAGAAGAGCGGAACAGGAAACCGTTTGCAAATTTAGCAGACATTTCGGCCCGTATAAAATCGATACCCCACCCAGAGAAGATGATCCTGGGACGGATCATTGAAGAGCTCGAGGTCAAGGATACCAAATATCACGTCTTTACCACCCGATGAAAGCACATCACGACCAGCACTTCCTCATAGATCCGAACGCCGTAAAGCGAATCGCAGATCTTGAGGATGTTAAAGATAAACGCGTGCTGGAAGTCGGCCCTGGCAACGGGGCACTTACCCGTGCCCTGCTCGAACGCGGTGCCATTGTCCACGCTGTTGAACTCGACGGAATGCTCTGTGAGCAGCTTGCCGACGTCTTTTTTGATGAAATTGAGTGCGATCAGCTCACCGTGCAGCACGGAGATGCAACGCGGGTTGAACTCCCGCCGTTTGAGATGTCCGTGTCCAACCTGCCCTATTCGGTCAGTTCCAAGATCACGTTCCGCCTGCTCGAGTGCGGGTTCCGGGTCGCGGTGCTTATGTACCAGAGTGAATTTTCCGACCGGATGATTGCCCCTGCCGGCACCAAGGACTGCGGCAGGCTCTCGATCATGATCCAAACCTATGCGGCAGTACAGCGGTGTTTTGAACTTCCCCCGCAGTGCTTCTCTCCGCGCCCGCAGGTTCATTCCACGGTCGTGAAGATTTTCCCCCGTGATCCAATCTTCTTCATTGAAGACCGGAAGCGCTATGCAGACGTTGTCCGGGGGCTCTTTATGCACCGGCGAAAGACGGTCCGTAACTGTCTGAAAGGATCCAGCGGCATGCTCGATCCTGCATGGGTGGAGCGGGTGATTACTACCCTGCCTGAAGAGATCTTAAAGAGCCGTCCTGAGGCGCTGTACCTGGAAGATTTTGCTACTATCAGCAATATGGCGTGAATTTGTTCAATCGTTTTCCGGAAAATTTGTTTTTTGCCGGCATTCGGGAAATCTCTAAATGTAAATTGGGGTTTTGGCTTTTTTTGCTATCAGCTGTTCGTTTAGTGAGTAACACATGTAACGTGTGGATTACAAAGATGGGGGCTGATGTCCCCATACCTCCTTTAGGATAGACTCTGCCGCCCCCGAAGGGGTACCCCCGTGGCGGATCAGTCGATTAAGTGTATGGGAAATTATCCCTTTACTATGTCTTTTTAGAAATCTGTGAACTCAAAACAAATTGGGCGAACCAGCCTGCTCCGACAAGGCGACCGAGCGACCCCATCCGGGATAGGAATTCTCGTAAGGAAAAATGAATAAAACCTTTTTTGAAATAATATCTGGAAAAGAATTTAAAAAAAAAACCCTTCAGAATTCCCGCATAATCTTAATCGCACAGAACTCGCCACACATTGTGCATTCAGCATCACCATCAGACAATTATCGGGCCCGGTCCGGATCCATGGAACAGCGGATCTGACCTTCCCGGTCTAGAGCCGCTCTCAACTGGGCAATCTTTGTATCCTCCGCCTCTCTCCCATACTTCACGGTATCCCCGATGTGTGCAGCAATCCTGAATGCAATCAGGCCCTCTTTTACCGCAGCAGGACTGGGCAGCTCGAGATGCTCGATGCTCGGCAGGGGTGATGTAGTAGAGGTAGTCTGCCCCGGCAGCACTCGCAATGCTGGCTCCGGCAGCTCCCGCAATATGATCGTAGCCGATAGCAACATCGGTAGGCAGCGGGCCGGCAACAAAGAGCGGGTATGCGGACTGCTTCTTGTAATACTTCACCATCGGTGCGATACGATCGCTCCGGATATGGCCCCCCGCTCTTTCGATAATTACCTGGACCCCGGCTGCATGGGCGCGGTCTGCGAGCTGAACATTCTGCCGTATCTCGGCGAGATGCATGCGATCCCGGCGATCATAGATCCACCCGCTCCGGGCGGTATTGCCCAGTGAGAGTACGATATCGTGCTTCCGGCAAAGAGAGAGCACCTCATCGAAATGCTCGACAAACGGGTTCTCGCACTGGTTCATGAGCATGAACGCACTGGTGATAGAGCCGCCTTTCGAGACCATGCCCAGAAGCCGTTTTTTCCTGCGAAGTTCTCCGAGCATCTCCCGACTGACGCCATGAATTACTACTGAGCTGATTCCCTGTCTCATCTGCATCCGTAATGTGGCCATGATGTTGTCTGCGGTCATCTACTTCAGACCATTGTCCACTACTGCCTGGTAGACGGGGACCGTGGTGATGGGGTGTGTCATGTGGGAGAAGATCTCTTTTCGTATGGCGTTGATATCCCCGCCCATCGAGAGATCGCTGATAGTATCTGCACCGAATGTTTCAGCGATTTTTGCTTTTTGGATCTCGTCATCCAGGCAAACCTTGGTGGACGATGTGCCGAGATTGACGTTGACCTTGGTTGACAGGTCTTTTCCTATCCCGGTACACCGCTTACCGCGTTGCATGATCACCGCACTTCCTGCCGCTATCCTTTCACGGAGCAATTCAGGTGCTATTCCTTCGTTCCGGGCTACTTCCCGTATTTGCGGTGTGATTGTTTTGTCCTGTGCCTGTTCTGCCTGTGTGCGCATGGTACTTTTCGTGCGATGACGGCTCCCTATATCCATTGGGGCATTTTTTAATAAAACGGGTGATTTTTTTCATTTAAACTGCCGGTGAGTTTATGTAAGGGGGGGCTATCCGTTCAGGTATCTGATATGATTTGAAGACGGAGCACATACCATAGTACAAGCGACATTGTATGCCCCATGATCTGTCACAGGTGTACCAGCCCGAAGCGGATACGTACCTCTTACTCGATGCTGCCAGAAAAGAGGTGAAGCCGGGTGACCGGGTACTGGAAATCGGGACCGGTTCCGGCCTCATCTCCCGTGAGCTCGCGCTGGTATCCGAGGTTGTGGCAACGGACATCAACCCCCATGCAGCACTGTACGCCCGCTGTTCTGGTGTACATGTTGTGCGGAGCGATCTCTTTGCCGGGATCCGGGGCACATTTGACCTGATCCTTTTCAACCCTCCCTATCTCCCCACACGGCCTGATGAGCGGATAGATGACTGGCTGGAGTACGCCCTGGATGGCGGTGAAAGTGGGAGAGTGGTGATCGAACGGTTCGTCGCTGAAGTGGGACGGGTGCTTGCGCCTCAGGGGAGGATCCTGCTGTTGATCTCATCGCTTACCGGGCTTACGGAAGTGAGCGAACTTTTTTCCCGGTTCGGGTGTGCGACTGATATGGTGATTGAGCAGGTAATAGAGGATGAAGTGCTGTATGTGCTGAAAATTATCCGTTTGCCGTGCATTCTGTAATAGCGTTCTTTTTTTATCCGTTGTGCATCTGTAATGCAACGATTATGATATTGGTGATCAGGATCACCCCTACTATGGTCATCCCTTCATAGAACAGGGTTGCATCCCCTAAAGGAAGATCGATGCGATAAGACCGGCAGTAGATAAAAAATAGAGAAGAAATAACTGCCCCCAGCGTATCATTTCAGTGTCTCACGCTATTCTTTTGTGATTCCTGTAATATCGTTCTTTTCAGATAACGGTTATCTGGGAAACCCACGATGAGGCAAACGGACCAGGTGGTGAGCATCTGTGATCTGAAAAACTGTACATCCCACGGTGAAAAGCACTTTAATTCCGGGACTCTCCCTTAATCAGACAATAAGGCGTTTTTTCATCAGGTTGATCGAGATTACCGAGAAAATTACCGTCACTGCCGCTATCCATGCGAAGTGAAACAGGATCATCCATGAAAGTGCGGGCAGGGTGAACATCCGCATAATGGCAACAACGTGTGTCAGAGGAAGCAGGGCGACGGCGATGTACTGGAATGCAGCAGGAAGTAAGGAGAGTGGGAAGAATGTACCCGAGAAGAGCATCATGGGCGTAATGAAGAGGAACGAGGGATAGTTCAGGGTGGCGATACCCGGTGTGATTGCAGTAAAACACATTGCAATAGCGGCAAACATGAGCCCGCCATGGAATGCGAGCGGGAGGGTGAGCAGCGATAAGGGGAGCGAGATCACCCTGAACGCGGCGAGCACCGGCAGCATGACTGCCACGTACAGCGCGCTGTGGGTTGCCCCCCAGAGCAGTTCGCCGGCGATCACATCTTCGATCGCGAGCGGGGTGGCGATCATGGCATCGAAACTTTTCTGGTAATACATGCGGACATAAGAACCGTACGTGCACTCGAAGAATGCCGAGTTCATCACTGATATGGCGAGGATGGCAGGAGCAATGAAATTAATGTACGGGACGCCATCAACCTCTTTGATATAGGTACCGAGACCCATGCCGATGGCAAAAAGGTAGAGCAGGGCATCGATTAACGGCGGGAAGAAGTTCACCTTCCAGTTCAGTACGAAGACCACAAGGTTGCGGTACCAGACCCGCCATGCCCGCCTTGAAACATGAGGAACTGAAAAGAGATGCGGCATGATTTAGTCCCGCAGGGCCCTCCCTGTCAGTTTCAGGAATACATCCTCAAGCGTTGCCGGGCGGGTGAGCATCTTTTTTGGCTGGCAGGAATCGAACAGGATCTTTGCGATATCCCGGGAAGAATCGGTTGCAATCTGCACTGTATCACCGGTCACTTCGTGCGGGATAGTGTGTGCTGCAAGGCAGGCGAGCACTTCTGCACTCTTCTCCACTTCGACGATCTCTTCACCAACATGCTGTTTTACCAGATTGGGCGGTGCTCCCTCAACAAGAATTTTCCCGTGGTCCATGATCACGAGCCGATCGCAGAGCCGGGCCGCTTCGTCAAGGTAGTGCGTGGTGAGCACAATCGTATTCCCCTGCGCCTGGAGGGTTTTAAGTTTCTCCCAGATCAGGTGCCGGGCCTGCAGGTCGAGACCGATGGTCGGTTCGTCGAGGATGAGTACTTCGGGGTTGTTGACAAGCGCCCGGGCGAGTATCAGCCTCCGCTTCATCCCCCCGGAGAGTTTTTCAACCTCAACATTGCGTTTCTCCTGCAGCTGGACAAATTCGAGCAGTTCGTCGGATTTTTTCTGCGCAGTGTGTGCGGGTATGTCGAAGTAACCTGAATAGGTAATGAGGTTCCCCCAGCAGGTAAAGTAAGGGTCAAGATTGGTTTCCTGTGGGACTACGCCAAGGCGCTGCTTGATCTCTGCCGGTTGCACGTCCGGGTCCTGGCCAAAAACCTGAAGCACTCCAGATGTCCTGGGGGAGACACAGGTGATCGTCTTCATGGTCGTGGTCTTCCCGGCACCGTTGGGGCCCATGAACCCAAAGACCTCACCTTTTTTTAACGGAAAATGAGATGCCATCGACAGCGACAAGGTTGCCATAATTTTTCATTAAATCCTGTGCCTCAATGATCCCGGTCAATGGATTCTCCCCTAAACCAGTGATTTATGCGGGAGTGAATAAATACCCTCATATTATTGTGGGGTGTTGGATCTCACGTTATCGGGTGGGAAAAATGAGTTATATTTAGGGTTCGGGTTTTACCAGCACCACTCCGGCGATTAGTACTGCAAGGAGTGAAACGGTAGCAAACAACTGCATTGCATCGCTAGTCGCGCCATTAAAGATCAGGATATGCCGCACCATACCGGTGATCCCCGCGATGAGCAGTGCACGCACTTCGACATGTTTTGTCCTGAAGTAAACCGTTACGGTCTCGAAAAGGACAATGATCGTGATCGTCAGGAGCAGTGATTGGATCACTCCCAAAATGGCTGTGGAAAAAACCGGTATACCTTCTATGTATTCTGGTTTGACTACCATTTTTACGGTAAGGATTATCGCATCATACAGGGGAAACGCAGCAATGATCGTGAGAAGAACGGCGACGATCATGTACATGATCATCGGAACAAAGGAAAAAAAAAAACGCAAGTATCGTGTCCGTTACGGAACGTTTGTTGGCCATGAGCACACTTCGTTTTGTTGTCTTTAGATTAACCAACTGTTGGCTTAAACTGTTGGGTAATTCTCCTCACCGATTCTGCGGGGGGAATGATTATTTTTTGGTGAGCTTCTGGATTGCAGCCCGGGCCGAATTGCGGACCTCAGAAAAAGGATCGTCAAGCAGTGCAGTGAGCGGCTGGATTGCTCTTTTGTCGCCAAGTTTTCCCAGCACTTCCGTTGTACCGATCCTGACTGTTATATTCATATCTTTAAGGCAGTATATGAGCGGACTGACAGCAGCCCGGTCCTTGATCTTTCCCAATGCTGCGATCGCTGTGCACCGGATGCCCGGTTCGGGATCAACAAGTGCAGTAATCAGGGTGGGTACTGCATCGGAGTCACCCAACCGGCCAAGAGCCTGCACTATCTCACACCGGACTGCCGGATGGGGATCCGGGAGAGCAGCCGCCAGCGGTGCAATTGCAGACAGGCTGCCGGATCTTCCCAGTTCAGCAGCCGCTGCCTGGCGTTTTTTTACCGTAAGCGCATGGAGATCGGTAACGAGAGAGGAAATATCTTTCATAAATGGGGGTAGTTCTGGTTAATGCTCGCACTCGTAGCCGGACTCGTACGCGGATATGACCTTCTGTGCAACTTCTTCTGAAAGCCGGTCATGCACGAGGTGCACAAACGCCTCGACATCTTCTACGGGAAGACATCCCATGCTCTCTTCACCTTTCTGGATCATATCGATAAGGTAGGTCAGTTCCTCGTCCGTCAACCGGGTTATCCGCTGGATAAAATCATCGCTGTCTTCGGCAAAGTGGTTGGAGACCGGGGGCAGTATCGAGTGGAACTGATGCCCTGATCCTGAACAGGTGAGTTCGCCGCATTCCGGTGCAAGTTTTTTTAAGATTTCAATATCTTTTTCGGAAAGTTCCCGTGGCATGGTAGATTCTGATCAATCATTTCCCTGGCTCTGGAATAAACCTGTGTGGAGGCAAAACCCGCTCTTCACGATCCGGTGAGATCTCGCCATTGATCCGGCCGATCCCCTTTTTTTTGTGATCGGTGAATAATAGATATAATCCCGCTGGCAGGCGAGTACTTCGAGTTCGTTGTTAAACGTACATTATCTTATGCCGGTAATAATACGTGCGAAAAGAAAAAATGATTAGAAATATTTATCCAGCCAGTTTTTGATACCGGCAATAATTCCTCCGGAGTTGCCTGAGCCGGATGATTTCTTTGCCGTGCGGGGCTGCATGGTTGTGGGACGGGATATTGTGCGTCGGGGTGCCGGTTCTTCCCGTTCCGGGATATCCCTCAGGCTGCTCTGCGGTGCTTCGCTGCCATCCGATTCGAAACCCCATGCAAATCCGATCTTGTAGGCTCTTTCATTCTGGCGGATCCAGTTCGCTGCGTTCATGTATCCGCGATCCTCAGCTTTCTTAATCGTATCCTGGTGATCCTGGGTGAAATGGATCTCACGCTGAAGGACGACTAATTCTTCGTATACCTTTCCGGGAACTTTGATCTTCTCCCTGCTCATAACTCCTCATATAGCCATATGCTGGGATACGATATTTAATGTTGCCTCATAAAAACGCTAAAATTTCAGGACAATTTGCATCCGGGGGGTAAAGAATGGTTAAATCCGAGAATCACAGAAGATTGATACGTGTGTCGGGCAATTGAACTCCATAGGGGAGTGTGAAAAATGGTCAAAGTGATCTATGATGGAGACGATTTCAAACGGATGTTGAGGTCCGATTTGCTAAAACTCGAGCGACTTGTCGAAGCAAAAAAGTTCGGTACCTTTGAAGTGGATTACAAGGAAGGAAAGATCAAGGTGGACATTAAAAAGAAAGGTGATGACATTGTGGTGAAACGCGTGCGGGCGATGTGATCACATTTTTTTATGAGACTGGCTTTAGTATTTCTTTCTGAAACAACACCGTCATCTGCTTAAAGAAAAAATCGGGTAGTGGTAAAAACCGGATTCCGATTGCCACCCGCATGGGGGTACGTGAAAATGGCGGAGCCGTTTTCATATTAAAAAAGATTAGATCTCTTTCTTGAAATCAGAGTGCACTTTTGGCATCTTCATCTTCTGTGCCTTCTGGATCTTTTTTATGGTCTCATCTTTGGTCAGGGAGCCCCTTTTTCTGCTGCGGATAATCCGCTTCCTGCGTCAAGTTCTCCAGCAATCTCTGATAAGATATTCCGGTAATCCTCCGCGGAAATACCGATCTTTTTCATTTCGATACCCATGAAAAAACCCTGCATATATTTGGCATGGTGATCCGGGCAAACCGGGAAGGTGCAGAACGCATCTCCCTCTGCTGCTTTTCCCTTCACCGGTAAAAGGGTGCCGGTGACTTTGTCAGGCTGCCGGTAGATAGAGCAGCGGTAGTGATGTCTGCGCCTGATTAGATCAAATTCTGCATTGTCAGTCATGTATGGTCTCTTTTTTTTAATAACCTGACGTTATCTGGATTTTTTTTAAATCAGCGAAAACCGGATGCTGCTATGGGGATTCGAACCCCAGTCGCGAGCGTGAGAGGCTCGCATGATTGGCCGGACTACACTATAGCAGCGCAATTGCTCAATAACTTGGGCGATATTTTTACTTATAGTTTATTACATCAGTTATTGTGTCCGTATTCGTTTCTGTGCGATTTTATTCCGTGAAATGGATGCAATAACATAAAGGAACTTGTGTTCCGTATATTTTTTATGGAATTTATATAACCCGGATTTTCTTGTTTTCTCCCATCAGAATATCTCCCTACTGATTTTTTTCCCACAACAACTATATCCCGCACATACGACGATTAACATAGGAATGAGTAGTCTTGAAGAACAGATTAAAGAGCTCGAGGACGAGCTTGTCAAGACGCCGTATAACAAGGCTACTTCCAAGCACATCGGGCGCATAAAGGCAAAGATCGCACGTCTCAGGGACGAAGCGGTAAGCCGCGCGATGAAAGCCGGTGGTGGCGGTGAAGGCTATAACGTCAAGAAGTCCGGCGATGCAACCGCAGTCCTTGTCGGGTTCCCTTCGACCGGTAAAAGTACGCTCTTAAACAAACTCACCGGTACTGACAGTGCGGTTGCTGCGTACGCGTTCACTACGCTCACCGTAGTGCCCGGCGCGCTTGAGCACAAGGGGGCAAAAATCCAGCTGCTCGATATCCCCGGTCTGATTGCCGGTGCAGCAATGGGCAAAGGCCGGGGCAAGGAAGTGATTGCCGTTGTCCGTGGGGCCGATATCATTATCATTCTCGTAGACGTCTTCAATGAGCGGCATTTCGATGTGCTCCTCAAGGAACTCTACGATGCCGGTATCCGGATTAATGTGCCAAAACCGGACATCACTATCAAGAAGAGCTCCCACGGGGGTATCCGGCTCAATGCGGTTGGTACGCTCGACCTTGAGATTGAAGAGGTTCGGTCGATTCTTGCCGAGAGTAAGATGATGAATGCGGATATCCTGATCCGTGGGAACGCCACACAGGATGATCTCATTGATGCTCTGCAGGGCAACCGCGTGTATGTACCGGCGTTCATAGCGGTGAACAAAGTCGATCTCGTGGATAAGGAACGGTACCTGGAGATCGAACACGATATTGCACAACGGTTCAGCAGCCAGCCGCTCATGATATCAGCCCACGTCGGTTATCATCTTGAGGAGACAAAAGATGCAATCTATGACTGCCTCGGGTTCATCCGGGTCTATCTCAAACCTCATGGTGGCGAAGCGGATCTTGAAGAACCCCTCATTGTCAGGAAAGGCAGCACCATCGAAGATGTCTGTAACAAGCTCCACCGCGAATTTGTCCAGAAGTTCCGATACGCAAGGGTCTGGGGGAAATCGGTCAAGCATCCGGGGCAGCGGGTCGGGCTCACCCACAAACTGATCGACAGCGATCTGATCACCATCATTGTAGAGCACTGATTCAGAGAAAATTTCGGACTGGCCTCTCCTCTTTTTCCCCAATCAATTTGGAAAAATATAATTTGCCTGCAATCCATCTCTTTTACAAGAGCCTGTGATATTTTTCCCAGAGATTTAAAAAAAAATCCCTCTCTTTCCCCTGGAATGTTGCCTTATGAAACACCCCTCCGATGAGAATTCATGCTGCAGACTTTTAGAATCTTTCAGTCATGTCCTCTTTACTCTTGATGACCGGGGAAAAAGTACCTATGTCAGTGTCGGTTGTGCGGAAAATCTGGGTTTTCTTCCTGAAGAGATGACTGGCCGTCTGCTATCCGCTTTCGTTATCTCTGATGATAATGGTCGTATCGGTGAACTGTGTGATCCGGCAAAACAAGGAATGAATCATCCCTGCGGTTTCTCTGTGGTCGGTAAGGATGGTGGTCTCCACCAGGCCAGCATCATTTCCCGGTCGATTTTTGATGGTCCGGATAAGACCGGCATGATTGGCATTATCGGGGAGATCTGACCCGGGAACCCGGCAGAAGAACTATTCCGGCAGGCCAATGCCAGAATCCATCAGCTGAACAGTATCGTCCACCACGATATCAACAACCAGCTCACCGTGTTACATGGCTATCTCTCCTTAATGGAGCAGGATGACAGCACGATCACGTCTCCGGAGGTGGGCAGGATTCTTCTGGGGGCAACCGATAAAATTCATAAGATGGTCACATTCACCACGGAATACAAGGATCTCGGTACCCATTTACCGGTGTGGACGAATCTTTATGATGCATTCCAGTCCGCCCGGTCCTCCATTGATGCAGCAGGTGTTCAGATCACCCCGGAACCCGCGTGTCAGGAGCTTGAACTCTTTTGCGATCCGATGCTCACGAAAGTCTTTCATCAATTGATCGACAATTCGCTCCGTCACGGAAAGACGGTGTCTGAAATATCTCTGCTCTGGAAACAAGAGAATGGGGGAGCAACAATTGTGTGTGAGGATAATGGAACCGGCATTGCAGATTCGGTCAAGCCGACACTCTTCCAACGGGGTAACGGGAAAAAAACCGGGTATGGTATGTTCCTTGTCCACGAGATCCTTGCGATCTCCGGTTTTACCATAACCGAGACGGGCACTACCGGAAAGGGTGTGCGGTTTGAGATCGTTGTGCCTGCGGGTTCATTCAGGGTAGTCAAAAAGAAGCAGCAGTAACAACGATGAGCAGGTTCGGGTTGCTCTCGTTATTCATGTTTTTTTATCGGGTTTTCCCGTCATTTTTTTATTCAGGGTTTTTTGGGAGATCCGGATGAATCGCTGCTTTAATGATCACAAGCGGCGCTTCTGTCTTGATCCCGTACCCGCAAAAGTGGGTCCGTGTTGCTGCATATCCCTCTGCCCGGATACGTTCGAGTACGGTGCTGATGTCAGGAGGCGATACTTTCAATAATTTTGCGATATGGTGATAATCGTAGAATGATGAGGTGGGCAGTTCTTCGATGCAGGTGCTGATGAGTTTTTCCAGATCTTTTTTCGTGCCGAGTTCCATGGTTTTCATCTGCTCCTGCATCTGGAGGAGCGTCTCGTGGTTCCGGATGCTGCCAAGCCACAGGGGGCCGATGAACCCGAGTGGTTCATTGCAGTGCGGGCATGAGACGGTGGGAGGAATCATTCCCTGGTGTTCCTCCCGGTACGGGCATTTCGGGCACTGGAGGATGAACCCGATCTGTTTTAAGGTATTGTCTGCCGAATCAGCCCCCCGGAGTAACCTGAGGTGGAGCCGCACGAAATGCTCACGGGCATAACAGAACGTTGGCTCAACCCCCCGGTCGTACTTGACCGTTTCGCGGACAACAAATCCGAGCAGGATACGGAGACCTACTTCACTATGGTACTCAGTGTTCAGCGGTCGTGCGAAATACCTGCGGATTCCCGCTTTCAAGTGTGCACCACAGAGTGGTGCGGTATCGGTAGCGGTGACAAAGAGAAACCTGCGCGTACCCCGGATTGCCGCGTCCACCACCATTGCCGGGGTACCGAACGGATCGAGATCCACGGCATCAAACGCTCGTTCCGAGAGCAGGGCGTTCGCATCCCTCTGCACAATCTCCACCGGCAGGTTCGCCTGGCTCGCATTGTACGTGATCAGCTCGATGGCTTCGGCTTCACGGTCATTGATGGTAACCGGAATGCCACATTCATTCGACACCCGCATCCCGCGTATGCCCGTTGCCCCCATGGCATCGAGATATTCCGAGGGTTTGAGAATCGAGAGCAGGAGTACGGTGGCATCGCGGTTCAGTTCCATCCGCCGGTTGAAAAAGATCGGGGCAGACCCGGGAGGAAACTGTGTCGTATTGTCCTGAACCGGAATATAAAAATGAGTCTTCCCTTCCGTTGCCTCGATTAGTTCCATTGCGGTGAATTGTTGCAGCGCGCAAACCTTATACATATTCCTCCCTCAATTGGTATGGGCAGGGCGAGTGGCTTAGCCCGGACATAGCGTCAGCCTCCTAAGCTGAATGCCGGGGGTTCAAATCCCCCCTCGCCCGTTAATAGTATTATTTTCGTGCATTTTATTATCCCAACGACGAGATATCTGGTATCTTAATGAGCACTTCTGGATTTTTCACCATTACCCGCCCGGCAAACGCGGTGGTATCCGGCGTAACGGCAATCATAGCCTACCTTATCGCAACCGGAACGATAATCCCTTCTACCGTTTTCCTGCTCGTCATTGTCACCCTGATCACGGCTGCCGGTAATGTGATCAATGACTATTTTGATGCCGATATCGACCGGATCAACCGCCCTGAACGCCCTATCCCTTCCGGGCTCGTAACCCCCATGGTTGCACGGTATTTTGCGGTTACGCTGTTTCTCGCGGGTATACTTGTTGCCCTTTTCACTCCATTGCTTTGTCTTTCCCTGGAGGTGATCAATTCCGTGATTCTTGTCCTGTATGCAGCCAGGCTCAAGAGCCTGCCGGTGGTTGGTAATGTAGCAGTCGCATATCTTGCCGCCAGCATCTTCCTGTTCGGGGGAGCCTTTGCCGGCTGGGATGCGCTGGTGCTGATGATCCCGCTTGCCGCAATCACATTCCTTGCGACCATGGTCCGGGTAATCTTAAAAGATGCTGAAGATGTGGAAGGTGATGCTGCGGGAGGTGCCGATACCCTTCCGATTCGTATTGGGATCCGGTCGACGACCCGCATTGCCCTGGGTTTTGCCCTTCTTGCTGCCGTTGCAAGTGTTTTCCCTTATCTCTGGTGGGGGATGTGGTACCTAGTTGGTATTGCCATTGTCAATCTTGTCATTTTCGTAGCGGCTGTCAGGACACTACCCTGTAAAACACCTGCATGTGTCAGGGCAACCCGATCAACCACGCTCATCAAGGCTGGCATGTTTGCTGCTCTCGTAGTATTTGCCCTGTCGGCAATTTTCCTGTAAAAAGAGTCCGGTCCCTTTGGGGAGGCCGTTTTTATATAAGCAACAAGTTTATACCCTGATCATACCTCAATTACCTTGAGGGATTAATGCCAACACTTTTCCAACAAGGCAACACTTTTTTTGCACAAAAAGGGGCGTATTTTGAAGGGAACGTGAAAGTAGACGGGGACTTCATCGTCCCTGCCCATACCCATTTCTGGGGGCGGCTCACGGTCACCGGCACGCTTGAACTGGGTCCACGCTCCAGCGTTGCACTCGATATCAGCTGCTGGAATGCGATCATCGGCAGCCAGTGTCGGATCAAAGGACCAATTGGTGCGCATGGGGATGTTACGATCCTCGATCACGCAACGGTCCATTCGATCATAGCGGGCGGCAAGGTGATCCTGCGTACCGGTGTCCATGTCGGGGATGTGACCAGTGAGGACACGATCATTGTCCATGGCAAGATAAAAAGTGGAAAATTAACTGGCAAGAGTATGAAGGTTATCGGGGATTGATGCGGGATCCAATCCGAGCGTTGCCACTTCGTAGACATTTGACCAGTTTACAATCGTCTCAACACATCCTTCTTTTAGGGTAACTACGCCCATCACGAGGAGTCCCATCTTATCGGCCATGTCGATGCCCTCTTTGACTTCTGAAAGGCAGCCGACCCCGATTATTGCCTTCGGGCGGTATTTTTTTACCATGCGCTTGATGAACGACGAGCCCGGCACAATGAAGATCCGGTAGCCCATTTTCTCGAGTATACCCCGTGCCTCCCCAACGGAACACTGCCCGCAGGCGTGGCATTTGAGACCTTCAGGTGTGAGATGGGCAGGACATCTGGATGAGCGCAGGCACTGCGGCATAAAGATTGCCCGTCCGGTAACCGGGATGCGCGAAAACTCGATCGTGTTCATGGTATTATGGATCTTGATCAAAAACGTAAGCATCTCCCGGTCTTCAAGACCTAGAAGCTGGAAGAACGCTTTCATCAGGCCCTCAAAAAAGACGAGGCCCGCCTTGATGAGCTGGGGGAAATACAGGTGTCCTTTTTTTATCGAGTAGAGCGATATCAGGGCAAGGATGAATGCGGTGACGATCGCTCCGAGTATGATGATGACCGTGATTTCGCCAATGATAAACATCAGCTGGTTGTAGGGGGTGAAATCGAAATCCATAGGAACCGGAGCTATTTTTTTTATTATGTGGTGCTGCGATGTGATAAGAGTTTATGTATATTAATAGGGGGGCGCAGCACACCGGTTTCTGTGATGATCGCGGTGACCAGTTCCATGGGTGTCGCATCGAAGGCATAGTTCTTGACGTGTGCTTCCTCAGGCACATAGGTGCGGCCGCCCATGATCGTCACCTCATCGCGTCCGCGCTCTTCGATGATTACATCCGTCTCAATATTATCCGCATCGAATGTTGAACGGGGTGCGGCTACATAGAACGGGATTTTGTGATGGTGTGCGCAGACCGCGTGCATGTAAGTGCCAATCTTGTTGAAGACTGCATCGCGGGTGATGCGATCCGCACCGACAACCACGGCATCGATCGCACCCTTTCGCATGAGGTGGGCTGCGGTTGAATCAGTGATCGTGGTCACGTCGATTCCATCCCGGGCAAGTTCCCATGCGGTGAGCCGGGCCCCCTGCAGGAGCGGACGAGTCTCGCAGGAGATTACCTTCACCTTTTTCCCCGCATTCACTGCGGAACGGATCACCCCCAATGCCGTGCCCCACGATGAGCAGGCAAGGGCTCCTGCATTGCAATGGGTCAGCACAGTGCAGGTGTCCGGCAGGAGCACTGCTCCATGCGTACCGATCGCGTGGCAACATGCGGTATCCTCGCGGGCGATCTCCTCTGCTTCAGCAATTGCACGGGTACAGGCTTCATTGCAGTCCTGTGCGGATTCCATTGATGCGAGTACCCGGCCAATGCCCCATTCAAGGTTAATTGCAGTCGGGCGGGTTGACCGAAGGATATCTGCATTACGGTGCACCGCTGCCATGAATGACTGCATATCTTTTTTCTCTGCAAGCACCGCTGCGAGTGCTACGCCATACGCTCCTGCTACGCCAAGAGCGGGAGCACCCCGGATCTCCAGCCGTTTGATCGCGGTTGCCAGCCGTTCGATGCTGCGGCATTCGACAATGGCGTACTCATTGGGAAGGAGCGTTTGTTCGATATAGTGGATGCTTTGGTTGCCTGCATCCCACCAGAGGGTGGCACCGTTCAAGCGGATCGCGTCCTTACCGCATCGATATATGCCCGCATTGCAGCAGATCCCCCGGAGGCTACACTATCCGGTATATCGCGGGGAGCGGTTGCAGTGCCCGCAACATAGATCCCGTGACGCAGGGTTGCAACGGTGTCCACGGCATCATGCACGGATTTGAAAAAACCGGTTGCTTCGAGGGGAACGTTGCACTTCGCTGCAATCCCGGCTGCATTGTCCGAAGGTCCGATCCCAATCGAGAGCACCACAAAATCCGGGTGGAGCACGTGGACTTCTGAGGTCTCGGAGTTTTCAACCTGGAGGATCAGGCCGTTCCGGTCAGCGAGGATCTCTGCGGGCATACCCCGCAGGAACCGGATCCCCAGTGCTTTTGCCCGCTCATAATACTCCTCATAGCCTTTGCCATATGCCCGGATGTCCATATAGCAGAGCGTGATCCCGATTGCCGGCTGCTTCTCCTTGATCAGCATCGCGTTCTTCATTGCCTGCATACAGCAGATGCATGAGCAATACGGCCGGTCAATGGGCATGTCGCGTGAACCCACACACTGGACGAACACGATACTCTTTGGCACCTCCCCGTCACTCAGGCGTTTGATCTTCCCCCCGGTAGGGCCGCTTGCGTTGATCATCCGTTCCAGTTCGAGGCTGGTAATCACATCCGGCAGGATGAGGTGGCCGAACTGCTCTTTGCCCCTTGCATCAAAGACCGTATAACCGGTCGTGATCACGATACTGGCCGCATTGATCGTGACCATCTTCCCCTCATCCTTGCGCAGGATCGCGCCCGGGCCACAGGCATCATAGCAGAGCCCGCATTCAATACAGTGCTCGGCATCCTTGACCATGATATCCGGAACGGCCTGTGCGTGGGGTTTGTAGATTGCCTTCCTTACGCCGACACCAGCATCGAACCGGTTATACACTTCAACAGGGCAGATCTCGATACAGTCTCCGCAGCCGGTACAGAGTTCAGCATCCACGTGTCGCGGATGCTCCCTGACAGTGACCGTGAAGTGCCCAACTTCCCCTTCGATTGTTTCGACTTCCGCGCAGGTGTGGATGGTGATGAGCGGGTTGCGGGAGACATCCACCATCTTGGGGGAGAGTATGCACATTGAACAGTCGTTTGTCGGGAACGTTTTGTCAAGCTGGGCCATATGGCCGCCAATACTCGGTTCACGTTCGATCAGGTGCACGTGAATCCCATGCCCCGCGATATCGAGCGCTGCCTGTATGCCTGCAATACCCGCACCTATGACAACCACATCACTCATGGTGGGCGTACTCCCCGGCCAGTTCGATGTATGACGCAGCATTTTTGAGGATCTGTTCCTGCTGCGCGGAGTCTGCCTCTTTGACAATCTTGCCCGGAACGCCCACTACCACGGAACCCGGGGGGATCAGTTTTCCTTCGGTAATTACGGCACCTGCGCCAATGACCGATCCATCGCCAATTATCGCTCCGTTTAAGACGATCGATCCCATACCGATAAGCACGCGATTCCCTATCGTACAGCCGTGCAGGATCGCACCATGCCCGACCGATACATCGGTTCCCAGTATGACCGGATGTCCTTTGCTGGTATGCACCACGCAGTTGTCCTGGATGTTGGAGCGGTCCCCGATGACGATCCGGTCCTTGTCCGCTCGGATTACCGCACCAAACCAGATGTTCACCTGTTTTCCGATCGTGACATCGCCGATGATCGTTGCGTTGCCTGCTGCAAAGAGCGGCACGCCGGAGACTTCATCCATACGCATAATAACATAAGAAATTAAGAATCAAAGAGCATGAAGGTTATGGTCGGGGGTACATTCGATCCCCTTCACGATGGACATAAAGTCCTGTTAAGCCGATCGTTTGAGATAGCCGGCACTCATGGTCATGTGGTGATCGGACTTACCACTGACCGCTTTGCCAGCCGGAAGACCCATCCCATCCGCCCGTTTGAGGTCCGCAAATCCGAGCTCGAACAGTATATCAGCAGCAGGAATTTTTCAACCCCCTTTGGTATCGAGCCTCTCCAGGACCGTTTTGGTTCAGCGCTCGATGCAGATTTCGATGCAATCATTGTCTCAGAGGAGACCATTCCGGTTGCTGTTAAGATCAACAAACTGCGCAGGGAACAAGGGCGAAAAAAAGTCGATATCCACCAGATCAGTTGTGTGCTTGCAGAAGATGGGCGCTGGATCTCCAGTACCAGGATTTTTCGGGGCGAGATCGATGTCCACGGGCACATGATGAGATGAGTTCCTGAGTATCGTGCTCTTCGTGCGTTCTCTCTTATGAAAATGACCAGAATTCCTTTCTTATGATTATCGCTCAAGTCCCCTGATAATAGTATGAGTGGATTGTGTGTCACGTTTCGCTTTCAGGTATTCTCCTGTTCGGAGACCTTCCGCTAAAGTCAGCGATCAGATGCTTTTAAACCGTGAAAAAGAAGAACAGAGGAAAAGGTACTTCAGATGATGTAACTGGTCAGATCTTTTGTGATTACCCAGTCGCAGTAGTGACAGTGAAGTCCTGTGGGCAGTACCCGGAACTTGCTCTGGATCGGTTCATGGGTATTCGAGATGCAGCCCGGGTTGGGGCAGCGGACAAGTCCTTCGATCAGGGCCGGGATCTCGACTCCTTTTTTCTCACAGACTTTAAATTTACGGATGATATTGATCGATGCATGCGGTGAGATGAGGGCAATACGGTCGACTTCTTCTTTGGAGAGTTCCCGGTTGGTAAGCTTGACTATGTCCTTTCGTCCCATGTCCCGGCTCGGGACATTGGTAGCAATCGAGAGCACTTCCTGCGTTTTTCCGGTAATTCTGAGGATCTTTACGACATTGAGCGCTTCGCCGCCTTCGATGTGATCGATCACGGTACCGTTCCTTATCCTCCGGACAAGGAGTCCTTCATTCTCCCCGGTATCGGAATGGGTCATTGCACCACATCCATGAGCATTGCCATCCGCACCGGGACACCATTTTTCGACTGTTCAAAGTACCGGGCATGCGGTGATTCATCGACACGCGGATCGATCTCATCTACGCGCGGGAGAGGGTGAAGCACGATGAGATGTTCTTTGGCCTCGTTTAACAGCTCCGGGGTGATCCGGTAACTGGACGCCACGTTGAAGTAGGATGCAGAATCGGGGAATCGTTCACGTTGTATTCGGGTAACATAGAGCACATCGACCAGACCAATCATCTCCTCTATGGAATCGTGATTCACGATCTCCATGCCTTTGTCGGCAAGCTCGGTGGCGAGCGTGTCGGGAAGTTCTAGTCCTGTGGGGGAGAGAGTGTGCAACCGGGCATTGTATAACGACAGTGCGGAGGCAAGCGAGTGTGTAGTGCGCCCATACCGGAGATCGCCCACCAGCGCCACATCGATCTTATCGATGGGCATTGACTGCCTGATGGTGTACAGGTCAAGAAGTGTCTGGGATGGGTGCTGGCCGGCACCGTCTCCCGCATTGATCACCGGGACCGTAGCAAACTCTGCGGCAAGGCGCGCTGCCCCTTCTTTGGGATGCCTGATGACGATCGCGTCAGCGTACCCGCTCACCACCCGGATGGTGTCGGCGAGCGTCTCGCCTTTCGCCATGGAGCAGGCATCCACGCTGCCGACCGAAACGGAAGTGCCCCCCAGCCGGGCAATGGCGGATTCGAATGACATCCGCGTTCTGGTACTGGGTTCAAAGAAGAGGACGGCAAGGATCTTACCGTTGAGTGCATTCCTGTCGTATTTTTTGCTATCGATCTGCCGTGCATGATCCAGCAGGCGGTCAATTTCGCTTCTGTCAAAATCCTTAATCGAAATGATGTGTCGCGTTGCCACCCCTCCACGTTTCGTTCGTACGATTATATGATCGTCCTTTCCTAATTAGCTATTCTTCGGTTGGGGAGCACGGGCAAAAGTGAGCTGGATACAGGGATTTGTACCGGGAATTTTTTAAATCCACACTGCCGGAACCCTGTCACACACTGACAGGAATGATATTATTGGATGCTTACGCATTTTTTATCTGGATTATCCAGCATTTGTGAGAGTGAAGTGTGGTCGACATACCTATTGCGCGACCGGCAATCGGTCAGGAAGAGATATCGGCAGTAACTGCTGTTCTCGAGTCCGGAATGCTCGCATCAGGCGACAGGGTTTTAGAATTCGAGACAAAATTTGCCGATTTCTGTGGTATTACCCATGCCGTGGCAATCAATAACGGAACTGCCGCCCTCCATGCTGCGCTCCTTGCCGCAGATATAGGTCAGGGCGATGAAGTCATTGTACCGCCATTCTCGTTCATTGCTACCGCTTCGGCAGTCCTGATGTGCGGGGCAACGCCAATCTTTTGTGATGTCAATGACCAGACTTTCACCATAAACCCCGAACAGCTCGAAGAGCGGGTCACCCCGAAAACCCGGGCGGTTATTGGTGTGCACCTCTACGGCCAGCCGTTTGATGTGCAGGGTGTGCAGAACGTGTGCGAACTGCACAACCTTAAGTTAATCGAGGATGCGGCACAGGCGCATGGTGCCCTTTACCATGGCAGTAAAGTCGGAAGTTTCGGGCACTTCGGCTGCTTCTCCTTCTATGCTACGAAAAACATGATCACCGGTGAAGGGGGCATGGTCACTACCAGCGAGAAGGCGTACGCTGAACGCCTGCGCCTAATCATCAATCACGGCCAGAGTGAAAAATATGTCCATACCCGGCTTGGCTACAACTACCGCATGACCGATATGGCAGCGGCTCTTGGTATCGTCCAGTTAAAAAAGTTAGAGAAGTTCAACCTCCGCCGGAGGAAGAATGCGGATTTCTATAATGCGAACCTGTCGGTAAAAGGCCTCATCACTCCGTATGTCGCGCCCGGTATGCACCATGTCTATCACCAGTACGTGATCCGTCTCACTGATGAATTCCCGATGACGCGCGAAGCATTTATCGATTATTTAAAGTCCAAAGGGATTGGATCCGCGGTGCATTATCCCATACCCATTCATCGCCAGCCGGTGTTCGGGCTGACGAATGATCCGGATCCCTGCCCGGTCTCAACCTGGCTCTCCTCGTCCGTGCTGAGCCTGCCGGTGCACCCGCTGCTCGACCAGAAAGAGCTTGCTTTTATCTGTGATACGATCAACCGGGTGAAGTGAATGGATGTCGGTGTGATCGGTGTCGGGACGATGGGAAAGAACCACGTCAGGGTCTATTCTGAACTTAAAAGTGTGGATTCCGTAGGTGTTTTTGACGTAAACACTGCCAGGGCGATTGGGGAAAAACACGGGGCAACCGTGTATAGTTCTGTTGAAGAACTGCTCGCAAATTCCGATGCGGTGAGTGTCTGTGTTCCCACACCGTTCCATAAGAACGTTGTCGGGCAGGTTTTTTCCGCCCGCAAATCCGTATTGATCGAAAAACCGATCTGTGCTACCGCAGAGGAAGCCACGCAACTCATGCGGACCGCGCCGGAAGGGATCACAATTGGCGTTGGTCATATCGAGCGGTTTAACCCGATCGTAGAAGAGATCAAAAACATTGTGAAAAAACCACTATATGTCGATATGAAACGGCATAATCCCGCATCCGCACGGGTCACGGGAAGTACGGTGATCGAGGATCTGATGATCCACGATATCGATATTCTTCTCACACTGTTCTTTAATGCCCCCTGTTACATCTCCAGTGCCGGCACCGCAGATGTATGCAGCGTGCTGATGAAATGCGGCAATGTCCCGGTCTCACTCTCTGCAAGCCGGAAGTCTTCCAAGAAAATCCGCATGATCTATATCGAGGAAGAGGATTTCACCATTGAAGGTGATTTCATGTCCCAGGAAGTGACCATTTACCGTAAGCCGGGGCAGTATACGTTCGAGGCGGAACGATATGTGCAGGAAAATATTATCGAAAAGGTGATGGTCAACAAGCTCGAACCGCTCAAACGCGAGCTTTCGACATTCATCGAATGTGTGGAACATGGCCGCCCCTTTCCCATCACACCGGAACAGGCAATTCACAACCTGCGCGTCTGCGAAGAGATCCAGGCAGGACTTTAAAAAATAGTTACGGGAGTTAACGGGATGACGCTTGATGCAATCCTCAAGAAAAAGGGACCGATAAGGACGATCGGGGTACTTGGCATGGGATATGTGGGTATCCCTGCGGCCGCTCTCCTTGCTGATGTGCCGCAGTACGAGCGGGTCTATGGGTTCCAGCGCGATTCACCTTCATCAGGGTATAAGATTGCCATGCTCAACCGGGGCGAGAGTCCGCTCAAGGGTGAGGAACCGGGGCTTGAAGAATTATTGCAGAAAGTGACGGCAGCACAGAAGTTTGTCTGCACCTCCGATTTCTCCAGAATCGCAGAACTCGATGCAGTAACTCTCTCGATCCAGACGCCGTTCCTGAACAAGGAAGACCTGCTGCCGGATTTCTCTGCCCTGATGGAGGGAGTAAAGAACGTGGGCCGTTACCTCAAGCCCGGGATGCTCGTGGTGCTGGAATCCACGATCACTCCTGGGACCACCATGGGGATCGCCCGTGTTCTCCTTGAGAAGGAGTCCGGGCTTAAAGCGGGGGTTGATTTTGCCCTTGCCCATGCACCCGAACGGGTGATGGTCGGAAGACTGCTGCGGAATATCCGGGAGCATGACCGGATTGTCGGCGGAATTGATGAGGTGAGTACTCGGAGGGCAACTGAACTGTATTCCCCCGTGCTGACTCTGGGAAAAGTGATCCCGATGTCGGCAACCGCCGCTGAAGTGACCAAGACTGCGGAGAACACGTTCCGGGATCTCCAGATCGCAGCGATCAATGAGCTGGCCCTTTACTGCGAGGCGATGGGGATCAATGTCTACGATGTCCGCAATGGCATCGACAGCCTCAAAGGTGAAGGGATCACCCGTGCCATGCTCTGGCCGGGTGCCGGTGTCGGAGGGCACTGCCTCACCAAGGACACCTACCATCTCGAACGGGGTGTCCAGCAGCTTGGCAAAGGGACAATCGATTACCCGGCAAACGAGCCGTCACTCTACGTGCTTGCACGGCACATCAATGATTTCATGCCCATCCACATGTTCCGGCTTACGAAGGACGCCATGCAGCGTGCGGGAGTCCCGCTGCAAGGCTCAAAGGTTGCTCTTCTCGGCTGGGCGTTTTTGTCCAATTCGGACGATACGCGCAACACGCCCGCAGAACCCTATCGGAATCTTCTTGTTCACGAGGGTGCAGTTGTCTCCGTTCACGATCCCTATGTGGCGGACTATCCCGGTGTGCCGATTGTGTCTTTTGTTGAAGAGGCAGTAGAGGGCGCCGATGTGATTGTGATCTTTGCCGGTCATAACCTGTATAAAGGCCTGGATGCCCCGTATCTTAAGAACCTGACCGGAAAGAAACACCCGGTTATTATTGACGGGCGCAACATGGTCGACCCGGATGTCTATATCCGGCTCGGGTTCATCTACAAGGGGATCGGACGCGGGGATAAGAACAGGCATGCGATTGTGGGCTGACCCCGCGTCTCATCTTTTTTGATATTCGGTTCACGCTAATGTCGGCATGCTGTCCGACCACGCCTCCACCTTCTTGCGGATCGTGTCGTCTGTGTAGGATGAGACCGTGATCCGGCCGCGGGCAAGACTCAGGAAAAAGAGTTCGCCCGAAGGGTCATGGCATTTCAGCGTAACTGAGAAGAGATCGGCTTCTTTATGGTGCTTCACCTTCCCGCGGTGGGCAGCAATGTTGGACATGTTCGTGATCATGGATGCGCTGCCGGTTTCAAAGCCTTCAAAGGAGTCGTACACCTCAGAACAGGTGCCCACCTGTTTCCCGTTCTTATCAAGATACACGAACTTTGCCGTGTATCGTTCGCGCACCGGCATGACGGGAGGGGAGTTTCTCCTTTTGGCGTAGTATGACGTGCACCCGAGCGGGTTTCTGACGAGCAGCGCCTGAACCACCGCAGAGAATGCCGTGCTGTCCGGGAACGAGTGTATCAGTATTCGCGTTGCGCTCTTTGATCCGGGTCGTAAGCGGAAATGTGTCAAAATTATCTCCTGCCCTCTTGTGGTCCTGCTCTGTGGGATGATTCCCCCTACGTACAGAATACCTGCGTACGGGAATGAGCGGGACCGATAAATCCTTGGTGGTCAGATACACGGCGGAAGTTTGGGGTCACTTGGGTACAAAATGCAGAACTGTTCATGATCCCGTGAGTTGCAGGTTCTGCTCAATCCAATCGCAGTATTCCTCGTTATTTTTCCGGTATTCCGGAGCATCAGCGGGCTGTCTGACCCTCCGGTTCTGGTCCTGAAATTGATCGTGTACCCACGCGACCCCCCAAGGCCCCTTCCGAAATTTGTGCGAAATTAATGGATTTTTACATCGTTGATGCATGTGAACAGGGAGATTAGGGATTAGGGGGGGTCATCCATACATTGTGATGAATATCGCCGCTCCCGCGGGGGCGCTCCTGTGGCGGGGAGCCCTCTCAACGATTCATCAGTTCAGCCATATTGGTAATGGGAAGTATGAACCGATTTGGATCATTTTTTGGGAAGTTCATTACACAAAATCCGGATACGGTTCGCACAAAAATATTTGCAATCGATCTCCCATCATGCAACCGTTGTAATGGTTTTAAGTATTTACAATGTTTACAGCATGATCATGTCAGCGGTAAAGCGGTTGCCAGTCTCCGAAAAAATCTGGAAAGAGCTCGGAGCAATGAAGGGGGCAGGCCAGACCTATGACGATCTCCTTGAGGATATGATCGAACAGGTCAAGAAAGCCCGGCTTGAGGAAGATGTGAAGATGTGGGAGAGCACCCCGGATTCGGAGTATGTCTCACTGTCGGAGATTAAGGATTGACCTTCGAAGTGAAGGTCCGGAATACGGCGGATACGTTCATCGGTTCCGTACCGGAAAAATCCCGGCGCATCATCAGGAACGCTCTCCAGGGTCTTGGTGAGAATCCATTTCCCGGGAGCGGCGGGGATAAGGAACGACTGGTCTCACGGGGCGGCAGGGAGATATACCGGCTTCATATCGCCCGTACCTACACCGCGTTCTATTCCGTTGATGAAGAGATCCGGATTGCCAGGGTGCATGAGATTCTTCCCATTGAGCAGGCGCATAAGAAGTACGGGCGGTTGTAATCGATCAATTTTTTAAATTATTGACAACGCTCGTACGTTAATTGTGGAAAGATGTTCCATATGCAGAGGATAGCGAGCGATGATCTTCTTTGTGGCTGTCACACTGCGTTTCGGACCGCGAGCCGTTCCTTTTCAATATCCAGGTTGGACGAGAGTTCGTAGATCGTGCTGTCCGCAATGACGTATGTCCGGGTGATGGTGGGGAGGGTGCGGAAGCTGGCGGGGTACGCGATGTGGATCTTTTCCCCAGCGCTGATGATGTGGACGTGTTCTTTCCGATCCATTGATTAATGTCAGATGATGTGAATTAAATTGTTTGTATTTTATATAGAATCTCTTGGAAAACTTGAGTTAACGGTGATGGATATTTATATCGGATTTAACTGAAATGCGGATAGATGAGGTTGTAAGCCGGATCATTACATTTAATGATGGTCTACGCCATTTTTGGTCAAAAATGGAAGATGGTTGGGCGCCAATTGAAGCAGCACAATTATTGAGTAGATCTCGTCTTGATTGGCAAGTCTCACTCTCACGATGCTTGAAATGTTGGTTATCAGAAGGTCAAGTCGGTGAACGCGATGGTCGTTTAATACTAGCATGGACAAATTTGGGAAGTCTTGTTGAAGGAACAATGAAATTATGTTTGTCGGTTTGGTATGTGGATTACAAAAAAGATGTTTTTGCATTGAAGCGTAATGGTAATGTCATCGATCCTGATATCTTGGAACTTGAGAAAATGCGGATTTTTTTTTAGAGAAAGGTTCTGGAAAGAAAAGGATATACAGTGGGATTCCTGGATATTACATATTCAACAACGCAGAAATGCCGTTCATGCGTTTAAAAACAGAGATATTGGAACTTTTGAGGAATTCCACGATGATGTGCGGAAATATCTGGAATTTCTCCGTTATGTCAACGATTTACTTCTATATCCCGGTGATGTCTATATTCCTCGGAGATTCTAATTTTCCTCCGTACTTTATTGCGAGATCGCCCTCGATTACCTTTTATTGTTGGGGACCGGTAATGAGTAGCGCAAAACCTACGAGGCGTTTTTGCGCAAAAAGCACTCATTAGCAAAACCGACGTCGGAAAAAATGATTTTGATAAGTGGGGTTAGAATTAAAAAAGTCGATCAGTTGTTGGGATCAAAGTTTTCCAAAAATAGATGAAATGAACAATAACAATGCCGAGATAAACAAATTTAGAACGAAAATCTTTTTAATTGGCCATTCATGTAAATTTGACACTCGTTCGTATAAACATAATAAATATTGATTTCTTTCTCGATTGGCGGGACCTTCTGTGTTAAAAAAATCGATAGAATTAATCATTCTTTCGAGCCGGTCCATTTCTTTCACTTTCTCTTCTTTAATTTGTACATGAATACGGACCATTACGGCAACTGCAATTTCAGTATACAGAATAAACGTTAAAATGACTGTGTGATAATTCGAAAATGAGCCAATAGACATTTGAGAAATTGGATTATATATCGTTGTTTTTAGAAAAATTGTAACATTTCCGAATGTTAAATTGTCAAATTGGGGGATTTGAAAAGTGATTGCTTGCATCTTTGGAATTAATTGAATTAAAGGAAATAATCCCAATGCAAATGCGAAAAGATACATGTAGCGTGCCACAATTAATGTCCGTTTTGTTGACAGAGTTTTTGTCCGCTTTTGATATATTTTCGGTCTTTGTTGAAATTGATTTTGTTCATGTAGACTGATGACGGAGTCATCCATCCAAGGATT
>JBAZRZ010000003.1:0-67488 GCA_041662685.1 Methanoregula sp. | reverse complement strand
AAACACCTGGTCTCATTCCGAACCCAGCAGTTAAGCCGAGACACGTAGTATATTGTACTGAGGTACGCGAGTCCTCGGGAACTATACCAAGCTGCTATCTCCTTCCCCTTCTTATATGGCATCTGTTCTTATCGGATTTCACGGGCGAGCGAACGCTCTTAAAAGGCAGGGAATACAAAAAAAGATATTTTACCTGATATTAGTATGGGGTTGGAGGCTGTTTCCTGCCGTTTTGACCTGACGGCAGGTTGAGGATGTGTTCTTTAAGAGGGATGCAGTGCAGAGGGACAAAACCCGGAATAGAATTAAACCACCTCCCATTTTGGGGATATTTCTTAATTGTATTTTATAATATATAAAAATTTGTTTTAAGGAATAACACAAATTTTCAAATGGTTCCCTATTTGCACAATAAATTCTTGCAGGTTAAAAAAAAATATTCCGCACTAAAAATACCGTGCTCTCTTTCTTATAAAAAACTGTTTTTTTGAAGAAGTGTATCCTTTTATTCTGTAAATGAGACCTGCAATGCAGGGCCAATTCTATGTTAAAAAAATCCAAAAGTCTTGCAGCAGAATAGGAGGAAACCCGCTATTCAATCATTACCGGGAATGGTGGGTAAACTGAATGATGCGTTGTCAATGTTGCACATCTTGTTCATCCGGTAACCCCGTTCCCGGTTCATTGGATGAACTGTCATCACACGTGATCGGAACGGTACAACGTTCCGGTAGCAATCCTTCCTCGTGCAGTGTTGCTGTATAGTGCAGTTTTCTGTCATATTCGTTTGTCGTGATGCTGTGCATTGGACCGTTGCACAATTTGCAGAATACCCCCAGAACAAAATCTTTTGTCCTCCTGCATCCCAATGCCTGGCAAAATGAGCATTGGCAATAGGTAAGTGTATTCATCTCACTTCGTCTCCTTTGGCTCAGCACGTCCACTGGCAAAACCCATAAACCGCCCTATCTCCCAGGCAACGACAATGCCGGAGAGGAGGATAAGAGCGTCAGTGTAGGTCATCCGTCCTTCTCCTGCTGCACATATGATAGTGAAATATTATTTGGAATGGTGTTATGCCTTATGCATGATGCTGCCAACAGAAACGCAAATGACAGTTCCCTGCCACATATGCCGGGTATGTTGGTGTGATTGTGCACGTGTACCGGAAGACAAGCAAGAAAGGCTGCTTATGGTGAAATGAATATTCTATGGGAACTCCGCTGATTGTCACCCGTTTTATCGAACACCTGGAGACGGCCCAGACTGATCCTGTTGTGGGAATACGTATCGTAAAGGTAACCGGAGATGATTATACGGGACTCTATGTAGCTGAACAGGGATCGCATCGTTTGGAACGGCAGCGAGATCTACCGGATTGTACAAGGCGAGGGAACTATTCATACCGATCTTCCCCCCAGTAATGATATCGTTACCTGGAACAGATCTGTAGATCTCAAGTGTGGTGATTGTTTTACGATAAACGAAGGCTAGGTCCCCCCCAGCTGGAAAATACCGGTTGAGAATCCATGTGAGCGTGCTATGTCTGTCCGGCTGCTCATATAGGCCATGACCGGTTCATTGTTAAAGGAGTGGGTCCATAAATGTTACCTGAGGTTATGCATGCAGCGGTACCGGTTTAAAAAATTGATGCGTTTGTACAGGGACAATCGGCCGGCAACCCGGCAGGTTGCGTTTATCTGCCGCGTGAGGATGCCCTTTCAGCCGAAGGCATGCAGCAGATCGCACGGGAACTTGCGGGATGCGTAAGCGAGGTTGTCTTTGTGTACCCGGATGATGGGCATACCAGCCTGCGATTTTTTTCCGCTGAACGTGAAGTTGCGTTCTGCGGGCACGGGACCATTGCTGTCATGTACGATCTCATAAAAAATGACCCGGTACTTTCCCTGGATCCGATCATCCGTATTCACGTAGGGGATCAGGAACTGCTCGTCAGAAACGAGATCGCGCAAGCAGATTCGGTCTTCATCAGTGTGCCCCAACCCGTTGAGCAAAAACTTTCTATGTCCCAAGATGGGATTGTAGCAGCATTGCGGATCGCACCCGACGACATATCAGAAAAACACCGTATTGCCAGTATCAATGCCGGGCTCTCGACCCTGATCGTTCCGGTAGATACTCTCGACACGCTGCTCTCTATTCATCCGGATCAGCAGCACCTGAAGGAATTCTGCCTGGCAAACGGGATTGAGATCATTGTGGTTTTCTCGAATGAGACTTCCAGCGTCGGGAACAGTTACCGAACAAGGGTGTTTGCCCCCATCTTTGGATCTCTTGAAGATCCTGCAACGGGTTCGGGCAATGCGGCGCTGGGATATTATCTGCTCAAAGAGGGTACCTGGGACGGATGCATGATTGCCATAGAGCAGGGGAAGAACAGGGAGCACCCGAATATCATCCGTATTGTGAGTGACGCTCAAAGGTGCAGCACAGTGTATTTTTCGGGGGCAATGCGGTGGTACGGATTGAGGGGGAATATCTTCTCTACCCGTGAGGATTACTAAAAAACCCGAAACTCTCTACACATCTTTCTTTTTTTTGCCATTTACCTCGTGACTTCCGCTGGCAATTAATTTTTAAAAAAGTGATCACGGGTCAGATGTTTTTATAATGTGAGTGCAACCACTCTTCAATATCTGCCGGTTCAAGCGTGAACGATGCAATCCCCTCTGCACGAGAGGGGTCATATCAGCATCGCCGTCTTTAAGCGTGCAGCCGTTATGGTTGAGGATCATATCAGCCATAAGCTGTGCTGTGCGACTGTTGCCCTCGCGAAATGCCGGGTATGCGACAAGGGAGAAAAAGGCAAGCGCTGCCCCTGGGTAAATATCCTCAATACGGTTGGCTGAAAATACCATCTGGTGGAGACCGGCTTCCGAGAGTAGCCGGTCATCCCCGTCATCGGTCTTCATTACCTGTTTGTGGAAGGCGATAACCTGTTCCACCGTGAGATCGTTCATACAATTCACCGGTTTTTTCTTTTGAAATGTATGAGTGCAGTGCCATATAAACCCGTGGAATTTTCCTGATATGGCTTTTGTAAATGCACCGGGCGAAAGAAAGATGTAATCCTGCATCCAATAATAAAAAAAAAAAAAAAGATGTTCACTATAGGAATTTTTGACACGTTAACTGGAAAGACTGCAACGCTCAACCCGAAATCAGCTCTCGTGCTCTCAGCCATTACCGTTATTGCGGCTGACGGTGTTATCGATCAGGCCGAGATGAACGATCTCGCAAAGATCTGCCGTGGCGACCAGAAATCCATTGATACCGCTATGCAGGTTTTAAAGGCCAATAAGTTTCCCGCCGTTATTGACCTGATCGCAAACGTGCTTGAGGAGAAGCAGAAGATTGCTACGCTCGCCGTTCTCTGCGACCTCGCCATGTCCGATGGTGTGCTTGCCGGGGAAGAGAAGGCGATCCTTCAGATGTACATGGACAAATTCGGTATCCCGGAAGCAACGATGAACCCCATCATAGAAGCGATTGCGATCAAGAACGACTTCTCGTTCTTTTCGTAAAACTTCAATCTCATTCTTTTTTATTTTAATAACCCGGTCGTACTTTACGGATCTCGTTGTAGAGTGAGACTACCGATAAGCTCACGAGGTTGAGCGTTGTCGCAGCATACCAGAGCACGAGCTCAAAAGGTGAGAGTGACGCGATCCAACCAGACCAGAGCATCAGGCAGACGATTGAGAACGACAGCAGGGTATCGAGTGCAAGAAAAACCATCGGCCGGGAAAAAAACCGACCCGTTTGGGCTAACGTGCAGCACTCAAACCGGGCCGGGAGGTGCAACAAGTCCTGCACCGAGTATGCACTGTTCATTAAGAGGTCGGCAACTGCCCAGATGATGATCAGCCATCCCGCCGCTCCTGCCCGCAGGATGCTGATCCCAAAGATCATCTTATAGATACAGAACGGAACCCCGATCGTCAGGCTCAAAAAGAACGGGCGCAGGAATAACCGCCCGATCGCATCCGATTCCCGTGCATACCGGCACGCAGGTGCATCACGGTCGCCATCATTCCTGTAAAAGAGTGAAGGGAAGTTTACCATGTGTCAGGAAGTGTATGGTGTGGCACGGATATATCAGCTGCGACACGGTGGTTTTTTTTAAAAGTCCGGACGCCCAATACGGTACCAGGAGTCGGGTGCCATCGCGTTTGAGTGCCATCAGTGCGGAGAGTGCTGTTCCCATCTGGGGCTTGTGCATACCATACTTAAAGATCTCGGCAACTTTCATTTTATTGTGTTCAATCAGTATACTTCTGATGAAACTGAAGTAACCGTCGATGCCGATAAGCATGAACTTTTCTTGGACAAGAGTATCTTTGCAAAACTTCCAGAGGCATGCCCGTTCTTCCGGCATATGCCGGGCAGCGAGAAAGCGTATTGCACCGTTCATTTAACAAGGCCGGATATCTGCCAGGACTTCTCCTGCTGGCGGCTGCTGATCCTCAATCATACCGGACGAAGGGTGGGGCGTGTCATGTTCCGGCGCTCGCTTGTCACCGAAGATGCCTTCTTAAACCGGTGCTGGGAGAAATGCATCGATCCGTTAACGGAGACCGATGACACCGTATGGGATAAGGAGGTAGTCCGTATTCTTACGCGGGCAGGTTATTCGGTGCGGTAATGATTGCAACCCATGATCCCGCAAAAGTTAACGTACGGTCATTGCGGGATTAAGTATCAACAGGATCCTGTTGGGGAAGTACAGAGTTCATAACGAAAAAACGATAACCTCTTTTCACGAAATGACAAGGGTGACTGCTCTTTCCTTACCTGATATTTTTCTGGCCTTCTACGCAGTATTCAATATCATTGCGTTTCTCGTTTTTGCAAATGATAAACGGAAAGCAAAAAACAATGCATGGCGGACCCCGAAGAACCTGCTGGTGGTGGTGGCTGCTTTCGGTCCCTTTGGTGCATACGGGGCGATGCTCATTTTCCGGCACAAGACCCGGCAACTAAAATTTTACCTGGTACCGGTATTTCTGATCATCCACATTGTGGCAATCATTTACCTGTTACGGTAATTTTTCTGATATGCACAGGATCGGCGTGTGATATGGATGGATTCCTTGGCACCTGCGAATAACCCCATACGAAACCGTACCGGGTAAAAAATTACAGCAAAACGATCGCAGAAAATGAAAAAAAATTGTAGAATCAGAACCGGGGTTTCCGGTGTTTCGGGAGGCAGTCCCTGCAGTATACCGGCCTGCCCTCGGTTGGCTTAAAAGGTACTTCGCATTCAGCCCCACAGTCTGAACAGGTTGTCTTCGTCATTTCTCGTGGGCCTTGATCTCTTGCGCCGACAAAATTTCTCTGGCCGCCGAATTTATTATCTCCAAACATGATAGTTCTCAAACAGTCATTTGAATAACTGTGCTATAATATGGGCTGCAGGGATTTATAAAAAGTGCGATACTCCAAACCCCTCATCCCTTGAAATCCCAATAAAACCTGATATCTCCTGAAACGCATGTTCGTCCTATGATGCCCTTTTTTCCTTATCCTATGAGTAGGGTCTGGTTGTTCGCTTCTGTTTCCCCTGCTTGCGCAATAATTTTTTTTATGAATGTGCAGGAGGATTACGGTTGTGCCCAACAACCGGTCCTGCAGCACCGGATTATTGACGAACCGTTTCAGAGATATCCAATCAAAACCGGAAGAATTCCACAAGCTCTTTTGGCTTTGACTGGCAACCTGATGTTATGACCAGGAATACTTACTCTCTTATTGCAGTCATCGTTGTGCTCGTTCTCCTGCTGGCAGGTGCCGGCTGTACCAGCACTTCATCTACGACGCCCCAGTCCGCTACCGGAGCCCAGCAAAAGACCTATCTCGTGGGAAGTGATGGTCAGAATCAGCCGTTCAGTTTTGTTGATTCCAGCGGCACGGCAACAGGGTTCGATGTGGATGCCATGCGCTGGATCGCCCAGAAAAAAGGTATGAAAGTTACGTTCCAGCCTACTGCCTGGGACGGGATCATCCCCGCACTCCAGGCAAATAAGATTGATCTCATCTATGCTGGTATGACTATTACGCCGGAACGTGCAGAGCAGGTAAACTTTTCAACACCCTATTGGATAGTGAACCAGGATGTTGTCACCAGAAACGGTACGGCCATAACTCTCAATGCTGTGCTTTCCGGAAGGGCCATTATCGGAACCCAGAGCGGGTGCACTGCCGCAACGTGGATCGAAACGAACTTAATTGAAACCGGCAAAATGCCAAAAGAAAACCTGAAACTCTATGACAATACTCCCCTTGCGGTCAATGATCTTGAAGCCGGGCGCACTGATGCGGTGATGTTCGATGATCACGTGTTGCAAGAGATCATACAGGGCAAAAACCTGCAGGTCGTGGGCAATGTAGAGACCAAAGAGGAATTCGGTATTGCCGTTCGCAAGTCCGATCCGGAACTCCTTGCCACACTCAACGATGGTCTGGCCCAGCTGAAAAACGATCCCTACTGGCAGGAACTCATCGTCAAGTACAAGATGAAATGATGGGGAAAAATCCATTTTTTTTCAATATTTTTTTTTCAATGTTGTGGTCTTATTTCCCTGCACCAATTCAACAAAAATGCTCGTGACACTTCGGATACATCAGGGCTCGTTACCACAGTATTTCTGTAACATTTTTCCGTAAGAGATCCCGGCACAGGATGTGCCTGTATCTGCATGCCTCTGAAATAATTAGGCACGGTCCGTCCCCGGCCACTTCAAAAAAATGCAGAAAATTATTTTTAGAGTCAGCCCAATAAAATGACAACCCGGTTTTTAAGAATGATTAATCGGTTACGAGGATCTTCCATGAATAATAAACAGCAGTTAACCCTGGCAATCGCCATCACCATCTGCCTCATTGCCACGGCGGGGTGTATGGGTACCTCCGGCAATGCCCAGCCCGCAGCTACCTGTCAGGTAATTTCGCACTATCCGGTTGTATCGTATAACGAAACACCCGTCAAGTATGCACAGGTCAACGGGGTTACGCTGGGATACCGGGAATTCGGTGCCGGTGAACCCCTCCTGATGGTCGAGGGGTTTGGCAATACCATTGGTGACTGGAACCAGACCTTCATTGGTATTCTTGCGTCGAAATACCATGTCTATACCTACGACAACCGGGGCATGGGATACAGCAGCAACAGTAATGCGACACCTACGATTCCTCTGTATGCAGATGATGCTGCTGCGTTGATGACTGCTCTCGGTTATGACAGCATGCATGTCTATGGGGTGTCCATGGGGTCTTCGATCTCTCAGCAGCTGGTCATCGATCACCCAGAACGCGTACGAAAACTGGTCCTGGATTCTAATGCATATAGCGTAAGGATTCCTGAGACCCACAAACTGCTCAATACTATTGAATCTGCTGCCGTCAGTCCTGCCATGACGGATGGCGTCCATAAAGAGGCACAGGCCAATCTCGCATGGAACGGGTCCTGGGACGGTCTTTCCGGCATTCATAATGACGTCATGCTCGTGGTGGGTACCGCAGATGTTCTGACTCCCGATCCGGTTTCTGTCCGGATGGCCGGGCAGATCAACGGTTCGTGGCTTGTACGGTTCAAGGGACTCCCGCATGTCGGATCCCATTATGCACCCGTAGAGTACGGGGAGAATGCACTTGCGTTCCTCGGCATGAATGAGTCGCCGTTGAGCAACTAAATTCTTTTTTTACTGTTCATGCCGGCTTTGCCCCGGGAGAAATGGAATGGGTGCTCTGAAGGAGATGGATGAAAATAGTGGATTGCTCACCGGTTTTGCCCTGTTAAAAAAAAACATGTCAGGCTAATCACTGTTTTTTATGGGTAACGCATGTATCGGGCGGATTATAAAGATGGGGATTGATGCCTTCATACCCCAAAAATACGAGGAACCCCACTGTCCCCGATGGAGCTTATTTGTGCGGCGGTTTTAGTGACTAAAATGTTCCTCCTTGCTCCTCTGTGTCTCTGAGATGCCCTGATGTGGGGAATCATCACAAACAATTTTTTAGTAATATATCTTACCCCCATGAAATGACGATGAGCCACAAAATGATTGATGTAATCGTGATTCGCGGTTCCCGGTGACACGCTCCCTGTTTTATAACCCTAATTTTACTGGCTCATGCCCGGTATCGCGGTCTTCTTTTCGAGCAGGTGCACTGCGTATGTCGTGATGGTGACAAGGGCCAGATAGACAATGCCCACGGCAAGGAACGCTTCATTATACATGAAGTATTTCGTGGCCACGATCTTTCCAGCCCCGGATATTTCTATAACGGTGATCATGTACGCCAGCGATGAATACTTGATGAGGTAGATGAACTCGTTGGAGAGCCCGGGAACGGCACGGTGGAGCGCCTGCGGTAGAACAATGGATTCAATCGTCTGCATCTGTGTCATCCCCAGTGCCTGTGCTGCGGTGATTTGCCCGTCCTTTATCGAGAGTATGGCACCCCGGATATACTCGGAGTTGTACGCAGCATTGCAGAGGATAAAGCCGAGCACCGCTGCGGTGAATGGCGGCATGGTGATACCGAGGGAAGGCAGCCCGAAATAGAGCATGAAGAGGAGCAGGATCAGCGGGCAGCCTTTGAAAAATATAATGTACCCGGCACAGGCTGTTGACAGCCCTTTTCCCCCGTACTGCCGCCCGAGTGCGATCCCGATTCCCAGCAACAGCCCGAACGGCGCTGTGAGTGCCACGAGCTCAACCGTGACAATAAGCCCCTGCCAGAGTGCAGGTGCCAGGATTGTGGTGAGAAAAGTGGTCGGGTCCATGTGCTGTGCCTACTCGTGATCCACGATCTTTCCTATGAATTCCCGTGTCCGCGTGTGCCGGGGGTTTGTAAGAATCTCTCCGGGAGGTCCCTGTTCCACGATCTCCCCGCCTTCCATGAAGATGACTTCTGTTGCTACCGATCGGGCGAAACCCATCTCGTGCGTGACGACCAGCATGGTCATGCCCCCACGGGCCAGATTCTTCATCACCTCGAGCACCTCCCGGGTGAGCTCGGGATCGAGTGCGGAGGTCGGTTCATCGAACAGGATTACTTCAGGATCCATTGCAAGCGCACGGGCGATCGAGACCCGCTGTGCCTGCCCTCCCGAGAGTTCGGCAGGATAATGGTCGGCCCAGTCCTGCATGCCCACACGGCGCAGTTCCTCCATCGCCTTCTTCCGGGCTTCAGCCTGTTTCATCTTCCGGACCTTGATCGGTGCAATTTCCACATTCTGGACGGCGGTCAGATGATCGAATAGGTTGAAGTTCTGGAAGACCATGCCGATCCGCTGCCGGAACCCGCTGATCCTCTGGCCACAACCGGTGATCTCATCCTCATCGATCCAGACATGTCCCTGGTCAGGTACCGTGAGCTGGTTGATGCAGCGCAACAGCGTGCTCTTGCCGGTTCCTGAAGGGCCGATAAAGACCTTGGTATCCCCTTGTTTTACGTTGAACGAGATGCCGTGCAGGACCTCGCGGTCCCCGAATTTTTTATGGAGATTTTCAACCCGCAGGATATATTCAGATGTCATAAGGGTTACACCGCCTTTATCCCGAACCCGGGAATTGCGATCTTTTGCTCTACTCTCTGGATCAGCCACATTCCCGCGTAGTTGAGCAGGATGAAAATTACCGCACACGTCATATAGACCGGCATCGTCACGTAGGTCTGGCTCACGATCTGCGATGTGCGGTTGAGCAGTTCGACTACGCCAATCGCATAGCAGACCGCTGAGTCGGTAAGGATCTCCGGGTACTCGTTGGACCAGCCTGGCAGGGAAAGACGGATGGACTGGGGGAGGATTATGCTCTTTATCGCTATCCAGGGTGTCATCCCCAGCGAGAGGGCCGCAGTCATCTGTCCCTGGGGAATCGATTGTATTGCGCCCCGGAAGATCTGCGACTGGTAGGCAGCCCCCCGCATGCCCAGTACCAGTGCGCCAACGAAAAATGCCGGCAGGTCAAGCCCGAGAACCGGGAAGATGCCGAAGTAGAAGAGGAACAGGAGCACGAGGATGGGAAGGCCGCGGAAGAACCAGACAAAGACTGCCGCGATCGCCAGTACCGGTGCGGGACCGTAGACCTGCCCCAGTGCAATGGGAAGCCCGAAGACGAACCCTATTGCAAGCGCACTTATTACAAGGCCGAGAGTGATTGCTATCCCCCCGAGCAGGTACGGGCCCCATACGATAAGGATCTGGAAGATATCCATGGAAAATTTCCTGATGTGTGCCCTCTGTTGTATACCGGACCAACCGGGCAGGATCGCAATTACACTGTATAGGGAGATAGCGCTTAAAAAATTAGCCAAAAGAATACCGGCTTTAACGTAAAAGAACCCGTGGGACGATTCAAAACCTGGCGGCTGATTTCGCCGCTGTCTTGTCCCTTCACTGGTGGAGAACCGGCTGGAATATTCTCTTACGGCCGGTCCTCAATATTTTCGATCACTTCGGGTCGGTCCACCGGTACGAGATCCCGGTACCAGGTGCAGTCCGGCACTTTCACCCAAAGTTCCCGGTAAATCCCCTCCGGTATCAGGAGTTCCCGTAACTCTTTGATCTCCTACCCGCAGGATCTCTGGAGACCTGAAAAAGCCCCTTGCTGAGCACCGTTAAAATGAAAAAATCTGATGCTGTTTTTCGCGGGATTTTATTATTCCTGTTGACAATTATGGGCTTTTTCCTGCTGTGGAAAGATGATACGTAATAGAGCGTTCGCCAGATCCTGTCAAAGAGAAAATGAGGTCAATCTGGATTTGTACTGTATTGCAGATGGTCTCATCCTCTGGCACAGTATTGATATACGATAAATGTATACATTTTATTATGTCTTCGACATCTGTATACAGCATCCGGATTGATACCCGGGTCCGGAAGATGATTGAGGAGATGCCGGACCAGAACTGGCAGGTAGAGATCCGGACACTCATAGAACAGTCAGTAAAAAAGAAGCGTAAAGACTATCTTCTCACCCGGGCTCGCGAGAACCAGCACACGCTGATACCCGGCATACTGGCAGCACAGGTGATTCGGGAGGACCGTGACGCACGATAAGATCATCCTTGACTCCTGCGTCATTGCGGCAATCTTCTTACCTGAAATGATCACCGGTAAAGCCATTGATGCAGCAGCTGATCATGACTGTATTACTGTTGACCTGGCCTATACTGAAGTGGCGAATGCTGCCTTGAAACGGGCGGTGCATGCAGGAAACGATCCGGGTACCGTGAAATCATCCCTGGATAACGCAATCGCGTTTATCCGGGAGACCTGTGAGGTTATTCCGGCACAGGACCTGATTACTCCGGCATGGGATCTCTCATGCAACCACAGGATCCCAATCTACGACGCACTTTTTGTCGCGGCATCGATCCGTTGCGATGCTCCGCTTGTCACTGCGGATAAGAGATTTGCAGGTGCGGTAAGTAAGACCTGCCCGGTTATACGCATAGAGTAATCGTACCCCATAACCAACCGGTTATCTGAAAGATGCCGCACCATCCGCGGTTCCACCCGTTTTTACAAAAAAAATCCCGCGTAATACCATTTTTTCGCCCGGATCGTGCCGCGCTTATTTTGTGTCAGACAACCAGCACCGTAAAAACCGCTGTATGAGTTCCTTTCTCGCAAAAAACCGGTAATGGCTGCGAATTTTTTCGCAGTGATCGCCAGCCTTTTTAATCTCAATATTAAAACAGGAAAATATAACCATGACCAATGAATTCTGCACACGGACAGCGAGGAAGATCCGAAAGCTGGGGGTAGCACCGCAAGTCGCGGTATTCTACTCCAGGTTCTTCTATCACTCGATGCTGTCTGTCAGCGGAATTATGCTCACCAGCATGCGCCGCCGGAGGGGAGTGAAGTGCATCGGGGAAGAGATACCCCGCTCCCTCCTGCATACGCTCGCCGGTCTCATCGCATCGAACCACAGGACCACCGGCACGGGTATCATCATAGCGGGCCTCGCAGCCGTGGACATCGTTCCCGCCTCTTCTCGTATACATCGTTGTTGACCACAGGTCCCGCGTCGCAGATTTCTTAAAAAACGATTGAACGGATTAGAAAGCACCTCGCATCGTGAGTAAGGAAACGGAGTCGCTGCACGAGCTGCGGATTTGCCCGGGCCGGCGCTGGAAAAAAAGTGACTTAAGAGCGGATGCTCTCCCGGTCACGAAAAGAATCGCAGGAAAACAAACAATGAACATGGTGATGGATATGGAAATGGACGAATGACTGCGGAATCTGATATTGATCTGTGTATATATTATGACGGGGACCGTACGGAGGCAGCACATTTCCGCCACAAAGTCCTTTCCGCACTTCCGGGCACGCGCTATGACATCCAGGTTTTCCAGCAGCTTCCCCTGTATGTGAGAGTCGAGGTACTCAGGGGAACACCCATGTTCACCCGCAACTCCAGATTCTTATACGAAAAAGCGACCGAGACCATCAGGGATTTCGAAGACTTCAAGCACCGGTTGTACGATTATACCGGTCAGGTAACAATACGATGAAAAAGAAACCTGTGCGAGACGGTTATCCGCATCACGATAAAAGAGATCGTTGGCGGAGTCTCACTTGTGCAGGAGCACTTATCCAAAAGGGCGGAAGAATTCTGAATGCTGGGCCTCATAAAAGATGGGATCTACAAGCGGATTTGTATCTGTGCGATCCTTAATAACGATCTTGCGCTCGGAGTTCCCGGTGAAGATGAAGACATCCTCGTGCATCTTGTCGACAAGGGGATCCTCAGTCCGGTAATGCAGGAAAAGAGACATGGAATGAGAGGGTTCCGGAATATCGTTGTACACCGGTACGGAAATATCGATGATACTCTTGCCTTCCATCTGCTGGAAGAAAATATCGGGGATTTTTTCCTGTTCATTGCGGAAATTGAACAGGCTCTGGAAAAATATCAATAGATTTTATGACATTTCAATCAAATCCACGACAACAAAATTGCCTTTTCCCCCGATTGTAAGTATATATTAACTTAAAACAACGAATTTTATCCAGTTATTATAAGATATTCCCGGCAACACACAGGAATACCATTTCACGATTATGACACTCTCACAAGGCTGCATTCTCTGTCACCAGGGCGCAAAGATGGTCCTCTTTGTTACGGGACGGTGCCACCGCTCCTGCTGGTACTGCCCGCTCTCTTCCGAACGGAAGGGGACCGATACCGTATTTGCAAACGAGCACCCGGTGGATATCCCCGCCAAGATCATCGAAGTGGCGGAGAGCATGAGTGCGCTGGGCACCGGCATCACCGGGGGAGAACCGCTGCTTGTCCTTGACAAGGTGACCGCCTATTGCCGGCAGCTCAAAACACATTTCGGAAAGGAACACCAGATTCACCTGTACACCGCAAAGGTTCCAATCGATGCCGAACTCGCAGAGATGCAGGGGTTGGTCGACGAGATCCGACTCCATCCCCCGCATGAATGCTGGGAGAAGATCCTCGAATCGGATTTTATCCGGTCGGCACAACGGGCAAAAGAGATGGGTTTTGACATTGGGGTCGAAGTTCCGGCCCTGCCCGGGCTCGAACACCTCATCCCCGCCTTGCCATACTTGGACTTCCTCAACATCAATGAACTGGAATGGGGGGAGTCAAACGCGTACCAGATGCGGGAGCGGGGGTACGAACTCGCAGATGAGCTGCACAATGCGATCGATGGTGCAAAAGGCTGGGCAGAAGAACTCTGCCGGCACGACAAGGTGCACTGGTGCTCATCCGGGTTCAAGGACGCGGTGCAACTGCGCGAACGACTGAAGCGGATCGCACAGAACACCGCCCGTCCCTTTGATGAGATCACCGAGGACGGAACGATCGTATACGGCGTCATAAAACCGTCAGAAACCGATAAAAGTGCCTGTCTTTTACTCTGCAAAGATACGTGCGAACCGGACAGCTACGAGGACTGTGGTGACCGGATCGAGATGGCATGGTGGCTGCTCACCAAATTTGCCGATGAAATGAAGGGGGAGAAATTTGTCATCGAGCGATACCCCAACGATGACATGATAGTCGAGATGACCCCGTTATGATCCTTCGCACCCTGATCGATCCCCTGTATGAGCGCTTCCTCCGCATGCAGTGCCGGCATGTGCCCAATCATATCGCAATTATCCAGGATGGTAACCGGCGGTATGCAAAACTGCTGGGTGTCGATACTGCCAGAGGTCACCGGGCAGGGGCGGATAAGACAGAGGAGATGCTGGACTGGGCGCATGAACTCGGCATCAGTCATATCACCCTCTATACCTTCTCAACCGAGAACTTCTCCCGTAAGCAGGACGAGGTTGGGATGCTCTTTGCCCTGTTCAAAGAAAAATTTGTCAGTATACTCACCGATGAGCGGGTGAAGCGATACAAGATCCGCGTCCAGATGGTAGGGGATCGTTCCTTACTTCCCGATGACCTGCTGGCTGCCATCGATGCTGCCGAAACAGCGACAAAAGACCATACCGGGTTCAATCTTAACATCGCGCTAGCCTATGGCGGGAGAAACGAGATCGTCCTTGCCGCCCGCGAGATCCTTTCAGAAGTAACCCAGAAGGGGATCAACCCGGATACCATCGATGTCCACACGGTAGAGCAGCACCTTCACGCAGGTAAAGGGATACCACCGGTAGACTTGATCATAAGAACCGGAAATGAATGCCGCACCTCAAATTTCCTCCCGTGGCTGGCAAATGGCCATGAATCGGCGGTCTATTTCTGTTCCCCGTTCTGGCCCATGTTCCGTAAGATCGACCTGCTGCGTGCAATCCGCATTTATGACCAGCGGATCTCGGCAAAGAACGGGTCCTGATCGTTTTGTTTTTAAAATACCGGATCACGTACTATATTTCCCTGAGCAGACAGATCAACAGATGACAGGTCATGACGGGAAATAAAGAATTGGGCAACTCGTGGCGTCATACATCTGTTGTTGTAAGGACAGATATCTTTTCAAAGGCGCATGAACAGGGTATTGATATTTCGGATGTGTGCAACAAGGCACTTGCTGATCTGCTGGGAGTGGATTACCCCCAGCAGCAGCTCGATGACGTGCCGGTAACCCGGCCCGTTATCATTGCACTGAACGGTCCGCCCGCAGAAGCGAAAGAGCACACTCATGGAAGTCAACCAGCGGGTCACTCCCCGGTCATCAATGTCGATGACCCCGCTGCCAGTCTGACCGTGAGAAGCGCAAAACGGGAACCAAAAGTCAGGCCCGCCCCAAAAGAAACGGAGCCGGTCGCTGCTCCACCCCGGAAAAAAGAGACCGGGGTTTTATCACCGTCAGCAAACACTGAACCCGCAGGAAAGGCAAAAAAGCCGGCAGGGATGAAGGCGCATAAAGAGGACGGACTGAAAAAATTTGTCACCACAAAGATCACCCGCGGTGATACCGCTGATGCAGTGGTCTCCAAAGATGATATGTACCAGGCATTTACCCGGTTCTGCAGGGAGCACAAATACGCACCCGTGCCGGATCGCAAGGCATTCACACTTGCCTTAAAAAACAAATTCGCCTTTTTTGATAAGACAATAAACGGTGTACCCAGTTGGGCGAATGTACGATTACAATAATGGTTAATGTGCTGCTGAATCATCCCTTAAAATTTCTTAACACTCTCGGGAGTTCAAAAAAAAACCTTCGCCCCGCTGCCGGAGCATGCTTCCGGGATGCGATAGCCCATTTTTAATGGATAAAACGGTCAGGTTAAGCAAACGTGTGAAATACTGTTTACTTCCCGAAACGGCGTATCCGCGACTGGTAGTCCCGCAATATCCTCAGGAAATCCACTTTCCGGAAATATCTCCAGTTCACATCGGAAAAGAAGAGCTCGGAGTATACGGACTGCCAGATAAGGAAATCGGTGAGATGATCACTGCCACTCTTGATCACCACATCGGGTGTATATTTGAACGTCAGGTAGGATTCGAGGAGTTTCTCGTCCACGTCTTCAGGAGGGATGTGAGCTCCAGCCATTCTCCGGATGCAGGCGGTGATCTCTTCCCTGCCGCTCATCCCTATCGCCACCACGACATCCATACCCTCCCCGATCTCCTCTTCTTCGTCTCCCACATGGAGTATGAGACGGGCTATGGTGCCGATCTTCCTTATCTCCGATAGGCATTTTTTCATATCCTGCGGAGAAGGGGTTGCGATATGAAACGTAAGGCCACGAATCACCGGTACGGCGGGTGCATGATGTTTAGAGACATATGCAGATATCTCAGTGCACCATGCAGTAGTCAGGTAGAGTTTTTCCGGGGCGTCTGCCATATCCTGCCTGCTGATCATGAAACAGACATGCCCCGGCAGAACCGTGATCTGCCGTTTGAGCATGTGCTCATAAAGCCAGTACATCATATCCTGCCCATTATTGGACAGTCAAAGGTAAAGAGACTTGAGGGTTGCGCGGTGGCATAACCGCTGGGTTACCCGGCCTTCCTCAACCCAAATCAATAAAGTCGGATGGCACACAGATATGGAAAGAGATTATCATGCAGCCTTCCCAGCGGGAAGATTACCTGGAAGCAATCCAGCTCTTCTCGGAAAAAAATGCCCGAAATCCCCGCTATGAAGAACTTGCCGCATCACTTTCAATGTCAGTGCCCCAGGTGCGTTCTGACATGGCAGAGCTAGTGTCCAGCGGGGATGTGTGCATGGCTGCTGACGGGGTAATTACCCTGACGGGGCAGGGAAAACAGACCGGGACCTGCGTCATGAAAAAACATGAGACCCTCCAGTGTTTTTTATCCGAAATTCTCGGCATGGATTCATCCTCGGCATCCGATGAGGCGTGCACACTCGAACACGCGGTATCGGATGAGACCATCGACCGCTTGGGAAAACTGATAATAACCCATGATCACCACCGGCACCACGGAAAGGGAAAACACCACAAACCGGTTGGTGACAGGACATGCCGGGCGGAAACAGACGAGTTCTGCCAGTCACCCAGAATCTCTGATTTTTCGGAGGGGGATGTAGTCATCATCCAGTGTATCCACGGCAGGGCACGCGCACAACGCCTCCTCGATCTCGGCCTTGTACCCGGAGAACGTGCCACAATCCGGAGAAAATTATCCAATGGTGCGCTTGTCGTGCAGGTCAAAGGATGCGATGTGGCAGTGAGCCCGGAGATCGCCTCTGCGATCGGTGTGGAGCGCTCGCCATGAAAATTGCACTATTAGGAAACCCGGGGGTAGGAAAATCCCTCATCTTCAACCAGCTCACCGGCCTTGGCGTTGAAGTGAACCGTTACCCGGGCTCGTCTGTGGAACTGGAATGCGGCAACGTTTGTTACAAGCAGGAGAGGACCGAGATTGTTGACCTGCCGGGCATTTACTCCCTTGATGGCAACTCAGAAGAAGAGATGCTGGTGCGCACGTTTTTGACAAGCGGCGGGGCGGATGTGATTGTCGCAATCCTCGATGCCACCAAGATCGAGAGAAATCTCTACCTCTGTGTGCAGGCTGCAGAGTTCTCCCCTAAGATGATTGCGATCATCAATATGATCGATGAGGCTGACAGGCAGGGCCTTGTTATCGATGCAAAAGCCCTATCCTCACACCTTGGGGTTCCCGTAATCCTGGCTGCTGCATCGGAAGGAAGGAATATCGACAGGATTCTTCCGGTGGCCTTGGGACAGGCAACTCCCGCAAAAGTGCACGTCCCGTACGACCACCATATCGAAGCAGCCTTAAAAAGCCTGGAAAAGACGATCGGAACCCCCATGCATACAAACCTGCTCGCCTTGCAGGGGACCGGGGATGATCCGGTACTGCTCGATGCCGCGGGGGCAATCGCCCAGGAGATCGCGATGCGCCACCGGATGTCTGTGGGCCAGATCATCGCAACAAACCGGCACAACTTTGCCCGGGAGATCACGGCTGCTGTCGTGAAACGCACAGCCTGGAAGAAACCCTATGATCTCGACAGCCTGCTCACCCGGTCATTTCCCGGCATCCCGATCCTCTGCGCCATTCTCTTCCTGCTGCTCCTCTCCGTTTTCATGATAGGCTCATGGATGGAGGAGATCATAGTTACGGCATTTACCGCATCGGTCATCACCCCGTTTCTGACCCTGGGATTGCCACCCCTGTGGAATCAGATCGGTTTTTCCCTCCTGATTGCTCTGCAAGCAGGTCTTGGGATCGCATTTCCTTTCATATTTACTTTTTATATCGGGCTCTCCCTTCTCGAAGATACCGGGTATATGACCCGGGCTGCCTTCCTTGCCGACCGGGCCATGCACAGGTTCAGGCTGCACGGAGAGGCAATAATTCCTATGGTGATCGGTTTTGGGTGCACGGTTCCTGCAGTTATGAGTCTGCGTCTGCTCAAGACACGCAGGGAACAGACGATCGCAGCGTTTCTTGTGACCATGATCCCCTGCTCTGCCCGCACCGTAGTTATTGCCGGTATAGTCGCTGCTTTTGTGGGCATCCTCTGGGCATTCTCCATCTACCTGATCGTCTTTGTCCTGTTCATTCTCACCGCAGTTGTTTTGAGCCGCATCACACCAGGAGAACAGTTCGGCATGATCGTCGAGATGTCCACGCTCAGAAGGCCGCAGGCTCACCTGGTGCTCTCAAAATCCTGGCTCAGGATCAAAGAGTTCCTCTTCGTTGCGATGCCCGTCCTGATCGTCACCAGCATCCTTCTGGGCCTCTTCCAGTATTTCGGACTGACCGAATTATTCGAGCAGATTGTCGCTCCGGTTACCGTTACCCTGCTCGGGCTGCCGGGCTATGCGTCCACGGCACTCCTGTTCGGCGTGTTCAGGAAGGAACTCGCCTTCGAGACGCTTGCCGTCCTTTCCGGTACCGCTAATCTGGGATCCATAATGACCAGTGTCCAGCTGTACACATTTGCGATCGTGAGTGTGCTCTTTGTTCCCTGTGTATCAACCATTGCCGTCCTGTACCGGCAATTGGGAGCGAGAATTGCCATCATTACTTCAGTTTATACGGTATTTCTCGGTCTTTTCATAGGAGCAATTATAAACATTCTGATGAAATAATCACACCATAAATGTACTCTTATAAGTCAGGGATCGAACAGATCGATCGGTTGTCCGGGGGATTTGAGGCAGGGACCAATATCCTCATCCTTGCACCTCCCATGAGTTATGCCGATCAGCTTGTCTACGCCCTGATAAAACCTCTCGAGGGGGAATACGCCATTACCCTTTCCACCAATGAACGGGCAGCTGAAGTGGTGGATTATTTCAAACTCGCGGGTTCGGACAAACGGTTTATTGGGGTGATTGATGCGATGACCAAGAGCTCAACCCCAAGCATTGTCGATACCTCGAGACTCATGTTTGTCTCAAGCCCTACCGATCTCACCGGGATAGGGATCAAATTCTCCAATATGATCGAGGCCATCTTTGAGGCGGAATTTTCCGAAGGTGAAGCGGGCTTATTCCCGCCCCCCATCCGATTCTGCGTGAATTCTGTCTCCACCTTGCTCATGTACCGCAAACTCGAGGTGCTGTACCCGTTCTTCCATGTGCTCACTGCGAAATTAAAAAAGATCGAAGGTATGGGCGTCTATATCTTAAACAGCGAGTCATTCGATGACAAGACGCTCTCCTTAATCAAGCAATTGATGAACTGTGTTATTGAGATCAAGATCGAGCAGAACACCAGTTACATGCGGATACAGGGCATACGGGGAGTCAATACGGACTGGCAGAAATTTTCTGTTAATAAAGGACAGGTGACCATACACCCATGATCTCCACCGTCATGAACGGTGTTGATAACCTGCTGATCCCGGCAATGCTCAGGCATACAACAGGAATGATCCTGCTCAAGAACTCCATAACACAATTTCCCTATTGAGGAGTGAAGATGCCGTTTTACTATTCCGGTTCCTGGGTGTACCTGTGCTGACGTTTGTCGGGCTCGGGCTCTATGATAAGACCGATGTCTCAGAAAAAGGACTGGCCTGCATCCGGAATGCCGTCCATGTGTACCTCGAATGTTATACATCACAGCTCATGGGCACGACGATAGAAGAACTCGGGGACTATTACGGCAAACCTGTTCACCCGCTCTTCAGGGAGGACGTAGAACAACACCCGGAAGCGATGCTGGAGAAGGCAGAGAAGAGTGACGTGGTGTTTCTCTGTGCAGGAGACCCGATGGTCTCTACCACCCATGCAGATCTCCGGATGCGTGCAGCGGAACGGGGTATCAGGACCGCAATCGTGCATGCCGCATCCATTGTAAGCGCCGTTTGCGGGGTATCCGGGCTCCAGAACTACCGGTTCGGCAAGTCCTGTTCGGTGCCTTTCCCGCAGAAGAACTGGGCGCCGACTACACCGATCGAGGTAATCGCCCAGAACCTGTCCCTGCGATTGCACACCCTTGTCTATCTTGATATCCAGAACGAGCAGTATATGACCGTACCGGAATCTGTATCCCTGTTAGAAGAGATGGCGGAGAAAAAAGGGATCAAGATACCGCTGTATGTCGGCATTGCCCGGGCGGGTGCTGATGAGCCGGTCATTATTGCAGGTCCGGCAGAGAAGATCCTTACCGGTAATTTCGGGCCACCGCTCCATATCCTCATTGTCCCGGCTGAACTGCACGACATGGAGCGCGAATACCTTGAGCGGTTTGCCGGCCTATGAAGATCGCAGAATGCCAAGAGGGTCTGGCGGCGGCTCTTGTTCATACCCGGAGTGCAGCACACCCGCACACGCCACTTGAGCGACAAGTCTTCGCGGTCATTGAGATGGCACAGGCCTACCAGAAAGACGGGACTACGTTTTACGCGGCTGGAGATCTCGTCAATGCGCTTGCAGCATTCTGGTATGGAGCGGGCTGGCTGCATTTCGGCATCTCATCCGGACTCCTGATTTACAAAAGCGGGAACCTGTTCTGCCCGTTCTCCGGACCATCGGAAAAACTGCCTCTGCCGCTTGTAGAAAAACTCAGGGAGAAAACCCTTCGCTACGAACGGTTGCTGAACACAGCCCGGTCATCGGTGGAATGTGCTGGTGAACTGGCAACGGTCAGCAATGTTTTTGCCGGAAACGTTCTTTTCATCACTGCGCTGTATGGAGCACAGGGTGCCAGGTACCACAAAGCCGGGGCATATGAAGACGCTCTTGCCTGCTTCAGTTATGGGCACGGCTGGCTGGATGCCTGTGTGACGTGCGGATACTTCCGCATCCTGGCACACCATGATATTTTTACCGTGTAAAATGACGCAACTGTCCTTCAGGGGGTCTTACACGGCACCCGGTAGGGTATAAAAGCGTTTATACTATGCATCATAAACGGTTTAAGTAACAACCAATACGCACATCATCGCCGGTTATTCAGGGGTTTTCATGGAGAAGTCGCAGGCCAGATGGCTCTATATTTCAGTAGGATTCTCGCTTGCCATTCTGATCATCATCCTGTACGTCACCATCAATGAAAATACCTTAACCTATCTCCAGCAGGTCAATCCCTGGTTCTTACTCCTCGCTTTTATGACACATCTCTTAACGATGTGCTTCTGGGCATGGCGTGTCCAGAAGATGACCGGGTCGCTTGGGTACAGGATCGGGTTTTTTTACAGCCTGAACCTGGTCTTTGCAAACCTGCTCGCAGCAGCAGTCACACCGGCACAAACGGGAGGGGAACCGGTCCGGATTCACGAGCTCTACAAGGCAGATGTCCCCCTCGGGGATGCGACTGCGATTGTCATCGTGGAGAGGGTGCTCGATGGGATCGTGCTCGCTGTGCTTGCTGCATTCGCGATGATCGTCCTGACCGATCAATGGAAGAGTCTTGGGGCAGTTTCAGAGATAATGGTCTATATCACCTGGATCTTTGTCGTAGGCTGCCTGTTCCTGTTTTACCTTGCCATAAGAAGACCTGATGTGGTAAAAAAGGTTGTAAACCGGTGTGCATACTATTTCACAAAGAAATGGGAGAGCAAACGTGTCGAAGAACTGATCGTGAGGGCGGACAAGGAGATCGATAATTTTCAAGCTGCGGTGATCAAGTTTGTAAAAAGTGCCAAAGGAGGGCTTGCATGGGGATTTTTCTTCACCCTGCTCTACTGGTTATCCGAGATCCTGACTGCCTCCCTGATCCTTATCGGGCTCGGGCAGCAGCCCCTGTTTTTAGAATCGTTTGTAATACAGCTCATCCTGTGCATCCTGATGATGATGCCCTTAACTCCCGGAAGCTCCGGTATCGCTGAAGTGGGGGCAACCACCATGTATGCCCTGTTCATCCCGGCGTCGATTGTAGGAATATTCGTTGTCATCTGGCGGATTGTATTGTACTACTTCAATATCGCGCTTGGCATCATCTCCAGTCTCATCATCGTCCGCCGTGAAGCCCACAGGCGCGAGTGAACAGAAATACCGTTTACCTTAACTCTTATCATCGATCACGGCAATCTCTCTGCACGGACATGACGCAGGTGCGATGTGAGGTCAAAGGGGTATTTGTCACGAAAGGTGATGCCGCAACCGTGCCTCTTGTGATACTCACTGATGGTAATTTTTGTCTCCTGCCGATATTCATCGGGATTTGGGAAGCAGTATCGATCAACAGCGCACAGATCAAAGAAGTGCTGCCGAGACCATTCACCCACGATCTCTTCGTCGATCTCTGTGCAAAATTTTCCATCACGCTGCGCTACCTGCAGATCGACAGTATCGAAGACGGGGTGTATTATTCCCAGCTGGTGATGAGTTCAGGACAGCAGAATGAATATCTTGACTGCCGCCCGAGCGATGGCATCGCGCTTGCACTCCGGGGTGATATTCCGATCTTTGTAGAAGAGTGCGTACTCGCATCCGCAGGGCAGAAACCTGAAGAACTGCCGGATATGGTTGATCTTTTAACGTTCCTGCATAAATAAAAAAGTTATTTGCGCCGATGTTTTAGCTTTTCCATCACATCGTTAAGATCGATCCCTGCTGCCCGGAGGGCTACGAGGAGATGGAACAGGAGATCTGCGGTCTCTTCCACCGTGCGTTCATTTACCCCGTTTTTTATCGCGAGGATGAACTTGGTAGACTCTTCGCCGACTTTCTCTAATACCTTGTCGATGCCTTTTTGATCGGTCAACAAGCGGGTGGTGTAGGATTCAGGTTTGGGATTTTCTGCCCGTTCGCAGATCACCGCCCAGATCTCTGCAATCATGCTGGGATCGACTGTGCCGTTCATGAGGTCTCCTGCGTAAGAAGTACTTCACCCACTTCAAGTCCAAAAAACCTGCGGCAGAGCGTGCGCGCCTTCTCAATATTGCAACCGGCCTTTCCGATTGCGATTCCAAGGTCACTTCGTTGCCGGACAAAGACATTGACCGGCCCATTCTCCGGCCCGTGTTCTATCGCCACTACTTCAGCGGGTTTGAAGATATTGGCTATGAAGGCATCCACGGTTTCGGCATATTCAACCATCTCGATCCGTTTACCGAGCACATTCTGCAGGCGTTTGATGTTGTCGCCCTTTTTACCGATTGCAAGGCCCATGTCGCCCGGGCGAATGACGTAGATGACCCGGTCGAACCGGTCATCGATCACGCAGTCATTTGCCGTGGATTTTGTTAAGATTCTCAACTCTTCGATGTAGCGTCGCTCTTTAAAGCCAATATTGCGTTCCATAGTAAAATCAATCCTATTGTATCCGCTGATTTTAGGGATATTCGAAATTTTTGCTCGGCTGATATTTTCCAGGAAAACCCGGATGATGCATGTGTGCCTTAAGCTATCATCACACGCTCCTTATGTAAAAAAGTTTTGAAGAATGCTTAAAAAAAGATATGAGGCCCGTGGCCTCAGGGGTGTGTGAAAATCACGACGGGGATTTCCATGCAACGGATTAGCGGATCAGGTAGGTGATGGATACCTGTGCGCTGACCGTGATATCACCGGGCTGGATAGGAGTGGGTGCAGCTGACTTCATCATCGCATCCCCAACTGAGTAATTTTCAAACAATACGGGGGAATATCCTCCACTGATATCGGCGCTCTGCACACCAAGAATGGCGGTGCCCATCGCTCCTGCAACCGTGTCAGCATCTGCGCGTGCACGTGCAACCGCCTGTTTTAAGGCTTCAGTGCGGAGAACCTGCGACTGTTCATCCGATAAAAGGAACTGGATGGAGCTTGCCTGGTTGATGCCGTTTGCAACTGCTACATCGATGACATCACCGGTCCTACTCACATCATGGAGGGTGACCGTGAGAGTATTGGTGACCCGGTAGGTACGGACCTTCTGATCCAGGATGGACTTGGTTGTGTCTTCGTATACCGGGTAGATATTGTACCCGGTTGTTTTGAGTGCGTCCCGGGGAATACCAATGGCAACGAGTGCGTCAATGACCTTTGCCATTCGCGCGGCATTGTCCTGCTGTGCGATCTTCACATCGGCATTTTCGGTCTCCACAGAGAACGTAACCTGCGCCCGGTCTGGAGTGCCGATCACATTGCCGGTGTCGTATGCCTGGATCACTTTGCCGTTACTGGTGTCTAAGGGAGCTGCTGCTGCAAACTCGACACATGCCATCGCCATGATGACGAGGGTGATCATTAAGAGCAACCTTTTTTCGATCATTGGTTATCACATAACCTTGACAGGAAAGGGGATTAAAGATTACTTTGACTGCGAAAAAACCCGCAGTTATGGCTTGAATGAATTTCCGAGGGGGGATACGAAGGAACTACTTTTAGGCTATTATTTACATTGAACGGCATTCTCCCCCAAACTAAAATAAAATTGACAACACATAGTAACACGATTTAGCATGGGAGCAACAATCGTAGAGAAAATATTTTCTAAAAAATGTGGCAGCGATATACGAGCCGGTGAAGTGGTCATGGCGCCGATTGACGGCGCAATGATTCACGATATTACCGGGCCGCTTGCCATCCAGAAGTTCTACGAGATGGGTGGATCCAACGTCTTTGACCCGGAACACGTCATTATGCTCTTTGACCACCAGATTCCGGCAGATTCCATTCCTGCTGCAGAAAACCATGTCTACATGCGGAAGTTTGCCGCCGAGCAGGGGATTTACAACTATGACATCAATGAAGGGGTCTGTCACCAGGTAGTGCTCGAGAGAGGAAGAGCAGCTCCGGGCGAGATCGTGGTCGGGGCTGATTCTCACACTTGCATGTACGGTGCGGCGGGAGCGTTTGCTACCGGTATCGGTTCAACGGATATGGGTTTTATCCTGAAATACGGTGCCTTATACTTCAAGGTGCCCGAGACCATCCGTGCCGAGGTATCGGGGACGTTCCCAAAGCGTGTCGGGGCAAAAGACCTGATCCTTTCGATTGCAGCAGATATCGGGGCCGATGGTGCAACCTACCAGGCAATAGAATTTGCCGGAAAAACCATTTCGAAACTTGATATGCCAGGCCGGATGACGCTATGCAATATGGCCATTGAGATGGGCGGAAAGGCCGGCATTGTCGCACCCGACAAGATCACCTGGGCGTACATGAAGGGGCGACGCAAGATGAAGTCGTTCGAACTGGAGAGCGATGATGATGCAAAATACGTAAGCAAACGCATATTCAATGTCTCGGATATGGAACCACAGGTCGCTGTTCCGCACAATGTGGATACGGGTGTGCCGGTCAGCAAGGTTGCCGGAACGCACGTAGACCAGGTGTTCATCGGTTCGTGCACGAACGGGCGATTTGAGGATCTTGAGGAAGCAGCAGATGTGCTGGGCAAGAAGAAGTTCAACCGGAACGCCCGGGTCATCATCATCCCGGCATCACGGGACGAGTACTTAAAGACCTTGAAGGCCGGGCTCATAGAGAAGTTCGTCAAGGCAGGAGCCCTCGTGGAAGCGCCGTGCTGCGGCCCCTGCATGGGGGGGGCATTCGGGCTCCTGGCACCCGGTGAGGTGTCGCTGTCGACTTCGAACCGGAACTTCAAGGGCCGACAGGGAAGTGCCGAGGGTAAGGTATACCTCTGCTCCCCGGCAACCGCAACGGCAAGCGCGATCACGGGTGTTATTACCGACCCAAGGGAGGTCTGAATATGCGAGTCTGGAAGTTCGGGGATGATATCGATACGGATGCCATCATTCCGGGCCGGTTCCTGACAATTTATGATCCAAAGGAACTCTCAAAGCACGCCTTTGAAGGCACACGTGATGAGTATGCAAAGAAAGTGAAGGCAGGAGACATTATAGTCGGCGGCCGTAACTTCGGCTGCGGCTCTTCCCGCGAACATACCCCGCTCGCCCTTATTGGCGGGGGAGTTAACGTGGTAGTAGCCCAGTCGTTTGCCCGGATATTTTTTAGGAATTCCGTGAATGTCGGGGTGCTTCCCGTGGTATGCAAAGATGCAGACAAGATTGCAGATGGGGCAAAGATCACCCTCAATATCAAAAAAGGCATCATCGAAGCGGACGGCAAACAATTCAAGACCGAGCCGGTGCCGGAGTTCATGCAGGGCATCATCGATGCCGGCGGGCTTGTTGAGTATGCAAAGAAGTTAAAGGAGGTTCCGGTATGTACAAGATCGCAAGTATAGGCGGAGACGGTATCGGCCCGGAGATCGTGGCCGAGGGAAAGAAGGTATTAGAAGCAGCAGGAGAACGGTTCAATTTCGATATCCAGTGGACCGATTTCGATATCGGGGCTGACCGGTATATCAATTCACGAAAACTCGTCACCGAGGAGGAACTTGAGGAACTCTCAAAGTTCAAGGCAATCTATTTCGGTGCGATTGGCGACGAGCGGGTAAAGCCGGGTATCCTTGAAAAAGGCATCCTGCTGGCGCTCCGCTTCCATTTCGACATGTATGTCAATCTCCGGCCCATGAAGCTCTTAAGCGGCGTCGAAACCCCGCTTGCCGGCAAGACTCCTGCGGATATCGACTTTGTTGTAGTGCGGGAGAACACCGAAGACTTCTATGTGGGAATCGGTTCCCGTTTTAAGAAACACGAGAAGAAGGAACTCAACGTAATCCGTGATATGTACAGCGTGAAGTTCGGCCTTGACGTGGAGAGCGATGCCGAGGAGATCGCGTACCAGATAGGGGTCGTCACCCGCGAGGGTTCACGCCGGGTTCAGACCTATGCCTTTGACCTTGCCATGCAGCGGGAGAAGAAACTCACGTCCGTGGACAAAGCCAATGTCCTCTCTGACGTGTACGGGCTCTGGCGCGACGTGTTCACCGAGACCGCTAAAGCCTACCCTGAAGTCAAGACCGATTTCAACTTCGTCGATGCCGTCACCACGTGGTTTGTCAAGAACCCCGAGTGGTTCGATGTCGTGGTTACGCCCAACATGTTTGGCGATATCATCACCGATCTCGGCGCCATGATCCAGGGCGGGCTTGGCCTGGCCCCCGGCGGCAACATCAACCCGAAAGGCACATCGATGTTCGAGCCCATCCACGGTTCGGCACCCAAGTACAAGGGCATGAGTGTTGCAAACCCAATTGCCACCATCTGGGCGGGATCGTTACTGCTCGATCATATCGGGGAGCACAAGGCAGCTGCCGCAGTTGTAACTGCTATTGAGCAGAGTATAAAAGAAGGCGTTGTGACCAAGGACATGGGCGGTTCGGCACGGACTACAAAGGCCGGGTCATATATCGCCGAGTGCGTCCGTAAAGGACGATAATCCGGTTATTCGGATTTCCATCTTTTTTCTGCCATAATTCCGGGAAATGATGCGGCCTTTTGCCCTTCATCACCGGAAATACCGGTCTACTGCGTAGTCGACAAGGGGAAGCGTCATGTAAAGTGCCGTACTCCATAAGGCTCCTGTCGACGCGAAAAGAATACATATTACCGAGACCGTGGGGACGACAAGATTCCCAATAAGGACTCCCCGGATATATGCGGGTTTCAGCGTGGACTCGGTTAGCCGGCAGTTGTTTGTTGCATACCACCACTGGCAGGATATGCCCATACCGATCGCAAAGAGATTTGCCTCAAACACAATCGCACCCAGGGAAGCACCAGAGAAATCCCCGGAAAACGAAGTGGAAAAAGGGAGGAGTGCGACAAACATGAGCGTCACGAGGTTAATCCAGATAAACATCTTGTCTGGGACCCGCACGGAATGGAACTGCTGGTGCTGGCTGAGCCAGAATGCCCCCAGAATCAGGAAGGCGATGACATAATGAAAGAAATCGGAATAGAGGGCAAGGATAAAATGCAGTGCAAATACGTTCGATTGCACAATAGTAGCCTTGTCCGGCAGGTTCAGCCCGATGACAAGGAGCGTCATCGCGAACGCAAAGATACCGTCAGAAAGCGCTTCCAGCCTGCCCTTGGTGAGGTGCATCTCCTCAACGTTCTCCTTCTCTTCTGTCATAGTATACTAGTCTAAACTAGGGTTGTAAGAAAATTTAATCTCTCGTACCGGGTTCCTTCATTCAGGATGTGAGCCGCCGCAACAACGGTAGAAAGGGGGGACCGTGCCACCGGAAAAAGCATCAAAGTGATACAGACTTACGCCCGGCCAAAGTGAAATATCTGCTTTAAAAAAACGGCCATACAATAAAGGATAACGAAGGGATATGTGAAGTGAAAACGGGCAGGGAATAATTCCCCCTGATAGTTTCTCTTAATTTTGTTCCAAGCACTCAATCTATCCAATTGGTGCGACAGTCTTGCCGTAGATATCATTGAGAATCGGTGCGAGGGCCGTGTAAATCGAAGCGAGGCCGCTGATTATACCAATATACCCGGCAACTATGGTGAACATCCCGGTACCCGTTGCAGCGCCAGCAGCTTTTAAGAAAAACACAAGTGCAAGCGTCCCGAGGACAAACGCGAGGGCACGTGACATTTTTAACGATCCAATAAACATAAACACCGTAAAGAGACCCCAGAGAGCGAGATATGCAGCCATTGCACCTGCGCCACCGGTATCTTTCGCGAGCCCAAGCACCGGCAGGAGAAGAAGTGCTGCAAACGAGAACCAGAACAGGCCATACGAGGAATAGGCCACCATGCCATAGGTATTACCCTTCTTCCACTCCATCAGGCCGGCGGTAAACATGGCAAATTCACCCATGAAGATCGCCATAGCAAGGATCATGGATCCGGCCTGGATTATTCCTGCATTGGTAAGACTTAAGAGAACACCCGGCATGCCGTATCCAAGAAGTCCGAGTGCCCCGGCTCCTGCAGTGATGTCCTTAATCTCTACAATAGATCTCTTGTTACCGCTTGTTTCAGTCATTAGCAATCAAACCTGAATGAATACTACTGACTTGTCTTTTTTTGATATATATGGAAGCTGATTTCCACCTGCCACAAAACCTCTTGAATAGAGATGAAAGTTTCTTGTTGCCTCAATCTCCCGTACTTCTTTTCATCGCCCCTTTCTCTCATATGTCTCAAAACCTCTATTCACACAACCATCACCCCTCGTTTTGCAACCAAGCAACCAGCGCTTCACGGGGAATGTGAACGGTGATGTAGTTCCCCGGGCCCGGGCCAAATATGTAGTACCTGAACTTATGGGAGGGTACCTCGTGATCAGGGGGGGGTTCCCCCGTCCGCATCCTGTAGCATCACCCCATGCGAGCTATTTCAGGTTCCGGGGAAGGTCAGAAAAAATATCATCCTCTTCCTCATCCGGCTTCCGGGAGAAGAGGGGCTGGAAAAAACCAAGCGGCTTTTTTGGGCGGGAGACCGGGTAAACCGGTTGCCCTGCGAGACACTTTTTTGCAGGAGCAAGGTCAGGAATCAAAATCTCTGCCTCAGCCAACCCTTCTTCAACCAGCGCTTTTTCGGTAACATCGGTTACGCAACCCGCTATCGAGACCGTCTTTCCATTCTTCACCAGCGGAATCTCATTGACTTCAAGCCGTATGATGCGCCCGTCACGCGTGCTCATCTCCAGCCGGTAGGGAGGCTCGCGCCTGCCGGATGCGATCGCCTTGATCGTCCGTTCAAGCCCCGCGCCATTCATCGGGTTATCAGTGAGGTAATCGGTCCAGATGCGTTTTCCGTCATTTGGGCGACACCCGAGAAGTGTCCGGAGCCGTGGGCTCACAAACATCATGGTATGATCAGGAGTATGGGTGTAATACATCTGGTTCCCGCTCTCGATGGCGAGCATCAGTTTCTCATCTTTCTTTCTTATCGCTCTCTGCTCGCTCTTGATCCGGGTGATATCATGGCCGGTAGCTACGATCGATTCTACCGTAGCAGAACCATTCAGCACAGACTTTGCCGACCAGCTGAAGCACCGCATTCCCTTGGGCGTCTGGATCCACTGCTCCACAGTGCAGGCAAATGGCGGACGGAAGAGTTTGGTCATCTGGGTGGCAATAACGTCAGCATACCGCTCGCTGGTGACGGGCATGAACACACTACCGGCCAATGCCCCTCTGGATTTCCCTACCGCTTCACAGTATGCAGAGTTCACGAAAAGAAGGTGGCCTTCCAGATTGAACTGAACGATCAGATCCTGCTGGCATTCCACCAGATCCCGGTACATAGTATCCGTGGTGTCTATCATCCTAACCACTGTTTCTTTGTGCCGGTTCACGTCTGAATTACCGGATAAAAGAGGAGTGTTCTTCTCCACATATGATCATCTGTCGCAGAACTATTAATGTTGCACGATTGCACCTGAAAAAAGAGAGATTTACTAACGGATTGCCGGTGATCACAACATGACTCAGCCAGTTGTGCCATCAGCCTGCCGTTTATACTACCGCACTGATCTGCTGCTGCCCGTAGACACCCCGACGGGCGCTGATGGCAGGCTGTACCGGGATCTTCACGATGGTTGTCAGACGCTCTTTTCCGTACATCACACCACGGAGCGAGTTTAAGGAGACCGTAAAATTCCCGACCTCGAACAACTCGATGTTTAAGGCTTTACCGGAGACCGAGACCTGTGCCAGCCCTTTTACTGCGCCAAGGTAGTACTGCCACTGGTGGGTGAGCTCCTTCAGTTGCACAAAGACGTGACCGGAGACTGCCTTTGAAAGATCAGAACGCCGTATAGCATACCGGTTTCCAAGGATATGGAATTCGATCACTGCATGAATATTCCCTTCGTTATCAATTGCGCTGTACCCGGTCCGCTGGAGATACCCTGCTTTTTTCATCATACCCGACCACCTTTCTGTCGTAGTATTGCGTTGCAATGCCGGCTATATAACCCGTGACCGTGCGCAGGGTGAAAGTGAAAAAATCAATCAATTACAAGAGAGGAAAAGAATTGCATGGTCGGTATTCGAAAAAGTTGGAGTTACTCTTAAGATCAGGGTTTGAGCGGTTTTTTGTCCATGCAGGTGTTGAGCACTTGCTCCACGAGAGAAAGGGTACCGTTTATTCCCACAAAGGGAATGGGAGCAAGCCGGATGGTTCCCCTCAACGGAGGGGTGATGCTGGTAAAGGCCCGGGCTTCACAGACTGAACGCTCAAAGGATGACCCCATCACCAGATCAGGATGATACTGTCCGATGAGGGCTCGTACCCCATCAAGCCCGGTAACTTGTTCAACAGGATATTTCGATTCGCCAGGAGTATTGCGCGAACCGATACACCGTATATCTGCATCCAGATATCGTTCGAGTGTCGTTGCAACATGTACTGCATAGGAAAAACCGGCAAAGATTACAACAGAAGGGGGATCGAACCGGAGCAGGTACTTGTCGCAAGCCCGGACCATTCGCTCTTCCTGCTGTTCAAGTTCCAGAAAGACCCGGTCCACATCCGCATCCGCAAACACCTCCCCCAGCCTTCTGAATGTAGCCTCAATCGCCCGGAACCCGAGCGTCCCTCCACAATACTTGCCAATACCACTCCAGAAATCCTCGTTGGTACCGATCGTATACGGTGAAGCGTGCTGCACCTTTTCGAGCCGATCATGCGAAAATATTGTCCCCACCGGAATACCGGCCATACTCAGCAATCGCAGGATCTCCTGCACATTGCCAGCATAGAATGGATCGAACAGGCAGACACCGTCAATGTTCACGCCACTGGCACCGGGATCAACCCTGGGTGCCAGTATCGAGAGGGCATTTTTGTATCCCGCTTCCACATCCCCGGAAAAACCCGGGCTGTCCACGAGGATCACATCGTGCTTTTCAAGCATCGACCGGATATCCTCGCCAAGAATTGCCGGAACACAAGTGGTGATAACCGCAATGCGTTTGCCCCGGCCGGACAACCCGCCAATCACTTCGTTGAGCCGGTCCTCTGAGCCGAAGATGATCTCGTGTTCGAGAATGAACGTTCCGTGCAGAGGAGCATGAAGGAGTGTTGTGGGATAATAGTAGCAGCCGCTCGATCCGTGGATCACTACCGTCATCCCCTCGAATCCTGCAAGGCAGGCAGCAGCCCCGGTCATCGCACAGGGCCAGAGGGGATTGGTGCATTCAGGCATGAAGCTGGCGCCTCCAGTGGTGGAGCATACGCCGCACACCGCTTGTCCCCACCGGGGTGCCGGGATCGAGCGGGATGCCGCTTGTGCCCGGGTTTTTCACATGGATCTGCAATGCCTCTGCCACTTCGGATGAAGAATTCACGCCATCCGGATCACTCATCGCCGGGTCAAACGACGCGGTCATCCCGGTGAGATCGGAAAACCCAGCGAGCGTATCACTTTGGAACAGGTGTTCTTTTTCCACAGCATGACTGCTGTCTATGCCAAATGTTTCGGCAACTGACTCCACAAACGAGAGGGTCCCGGAGAGCCCGAATGGGAAGGACGGGATAAAAGGGGTACCAAAACGCTGTTTCAGGTAATTACCCACCGGCATGAGCGCAGGTTCCCGGAGGATGTTGAGCCGGGCCGCACCCAGAGTCCCAATCTCATCGAACGTGATATCATGCACAAACCGCAGGTTGACAGGAATGCCGAGCGTCCCTAAGAGACGGACGACTTCTGCATAGTTCTCCTCAATCTCGTATTCAAGATTCTTCTCGCCAATAATATTCACGCAGTTATTCACCGGACATGGTTCAGCGGCCTCAGCGATCGCACAGAGAGCATTTACAACCCCGTTCTGGAAGGTCCCCCCGAGGAAACCAGCGGTTGGCACAACGACCACCGGCACCCCATACTCCCTGCCACAGATAGCGGCTACATCATCCCCTATGGTATCAACAATGCAGGTAGAGAGCACGAAAATTGCATCCACATCCCTTTCTGCCACTGCTTCAAGAGTCCGGAGCAGCGCCCCTTCCCCACCAAACACAATATCACTTTCGCACAAGGCAGTTGAGACCAGTGCCGGCAGGGTGACGGTCTCGTTATCAAGTCCTGTAGCGTGTAACAGGGAGAAGTTATGATGCGTGCACCCTTTTGGCCCATGGACAATACTGGCAGTATTGCGGACATGAGTGGTCACCGAGAGAGCCCCGGTGAGAGTACAGCCCCCGAATCTAGATGTATGAATAGGCAAGGGATTCAAGATCATCAATCTCTAACGGGGTGGGTATAGTAAAACAGGTATTCTCCATCACCCGTGTGGCAAGGCTGCGGTAACATTCAGCCTGGGCAGATGCGGGTTCATACTCAATAACGGTCTTCCGGTTGAGTTCGGCAAGTTGCACTACCCTATCACGGGGAATGTACTGGATAAGCGAGCTGTTCACCCGCTTTGCAAACTCTGCCACGAGCTCTTCTTCATTGGGCTGGTTCCGGGCATTACAGATCACGCCAGCCAACCGGCAGGTGCTTTTGGTCCTCGACGAAAGACGATGTATCGCTTTGCAGATGTTGTTCGCGGCATACAACGACATCAATTCCCCGGAAGTGACGAGATAGACATCCTGCGCATACCCCTCGCGCATCGGCATGGCGAAACCCCCGCAGACGACATCTCCGAGCACATCGTATACAATCACATCGCCTTTCAAGGCCCCGAACTTCTCGAGCAGCTGGAACGTGGCGATGATCCCCCGCCCGGCACATCCGACACCGGGTTCCGGCCCTCCTGCCTCCACACAGCGGACACCATTAAACCCGGTAAACTCGATCTCCGGGAGAGTTATGGGGGCTTCGCCCCGCACCCGGACAAGGTCCATGACGGTCGGGATAAAATTCCCGTGCATCAGCATCCGGGTACTGTCCCGCTTGGGATCGCACCCGATCTGCAGGATATCAAGCCCCATACCTGAGAGCGCGGCGGAGAGATTGGCCGAGGTGGTGGACTTTCCGATACCTCCCTTGCCATACAGGGCGATCTGTTTCATCACCGTACTATGGAGTGGCAATTTATATTAGATCTTCTGATGTTAAGAAAAGTAAAGTTGTGGTGCAGGGTAACACAGGCAGGTTTGCCCGGTTATTCCCGCCTGCCAACGAGGGCCATAATAAGCATCACTACCGGGATAACCTCAAGCCTGCCCACCCACATCACACAGATAAAGATCCATTTCGAGATGACGGGCATATCGGGGATACATACCCGGAACCCAGGCCGCAGGTAGAGAACGCCGAGACGATTTCTAAGACAATCTCTGTCAATGAAAAGGTAGTGACCTGGAACTGGATGACTGCAAGTGAAGCGACAAAGATGACCGCAACCGATAGGATGATCACCAGCATATTCTTTGAGACTTCAAGCTCTGCAGTTGCCTTTGGGATCACCCGTCCATCAAGCCTGAACGGCAGGAGCACCTTGCCACTGACAAAGAGACGCCGGAACCACCAGAGCAGGGCTCGGATGGCGAGCATGACCCGGTGCAATTTAACCCCACCTGCGGTACTGCCACTCGCTCCCCCGATAAAGACAAGCATGGCAAGAAAGAGAATCGTCACACTCGCCCACGTATGGATGCTTACGATAGAAAATCCCGTAGTGGTGATGGCAGAAACGGTCATGAAGAGACCCTGGTGCAGAGCCGGCAGATAGTCAAGGTCGTTAAAAAAAACCAGATCATAGGTGAGGACCGCAGTGCCCATTGCAACAAAGACAAAGAAGAGTTTGACCTGTTCATCGCCAAACAAGCTCCAGCGCCGGTTTTCTGCAATGAGGTAATAGAGTTTGAACGGCAGGGCACCTGCGATCATGATCGGGATGAGAATGAGTTCAAGCATCACGCTGTGGTAATACAGGATCCCCCCGTCATGCAGGGTAAACCCACCGGTGGATATTGCAGCAAGCGCAAGGTTGACCGATTCCCATAAGGAGAGACCAGTGAACAGGATGAGACCAAGGGCACAGAAAGTAAGAATCCCATAGATCTTCCAGAGCGCCCGTCCAGTGGAAACGACTGCCTGCATCAGCGGTTCGTCCCTGCTTTCCGTGCGGAATATCCTTGACCGGGAAAGTCCGGTGCTGCTGGCCATCGCAATCGCGAATGCGATAATCCCAATCCCGCTGACCCACTGCATATAGGATCGCCAGAATAGGAGGGTATGGGGAGCGGTCTCAAGTGACCGCATCATGGAAAAGGCCGTCCCGGTCCAGCCTGCCATTCCTTCGAAAAGCGCATCGGTAAATCCCATGTGCAGCCCGAGTATGAACGGCAGACCACTCACCATCGCACTGGCAAACCAGAAGAGAGCAACCGAGCAGAGGGTAGTCGAAAGTCTCACGCCCCGTTCACTGCGGGGCAGTCTTTGTATGAGCCCGCCGATGACGTAGAAGGTAACGGGCACGGCAAGCATGGGCAGAAGCATATTCCACTCGGAGAAAATGACCGCAACAATGAGCGGAACACAAGTGATCGGGGCAATAAAGACAAAAATGTCCCCGAGATCTGCAATGATCGTGGAAAGATGCTCAAACCGGTGCATCGCTAAAGAATTGCCACTGAGGCTCTATTAGTGTTTGCCTCTCGTCACCGGAAGAAACGAAAAAGGGGTGATCAGGGTGTGTTCGTCCAGAGCCCATGTACATTGCAGTATGCGCGAACCTTGGCGCTGGCGTCAGGAGTGCAGAATTCTGCTTCGGCTTTCTCACCGGGCTTGAATCCACGGACATAGACATTCTCCCCGGTCCGCACTTCCACCCACTCGATATAGTGCTTTTCGTCCATGGGGTGCGGAATCGACCCCACTTTCACGACAATCCCCGCTCCCGACTTTTCCACAACCGGGACATGCTTTTCTTTACCTGCATCGGCTGTCTTTTCGGGCTGCAGGGTCATTGGCTGCCCACAGCAGACCATCGTCCCGCTCGAGGCACGCATAACCTTGGTAGTGTTTCCGCAGACTTCGCATTTGTACACTTCAAACAGTTTCGTCATAATTTTACTCTCCATCCTTACACAATGTTGATCTCGCGGTGCTTCTTTAATATATCGTCTGCAAGCCGGTCGAGCTGTTTTAATTTTGCTTCATCCGGCTGCCCTTTCACTATAACCGGCTCAAGGACTTCTACCTTGACATGGTCCAGCATCTTTACGATCGTTTCTACGGTTTTGCCACCCCATCCGTACGATCCGATCACGGAGGCAAACCGGACTTTGGGTTTGAGCAGGTTGGTTAAGTACGTGGCATACACCACTTGGGGATGGGGTCCAAAGAGCACGGTAGGAGTCCCTACAACAACGGTTGCCGTATCCACCAGTGCAAGAGCAAGATCCCCGATATCTGTCACATTCAGGTTGAATGGTTTTACCGTAATATTGCGGGCAATCAGGGCATTGGTGAGGTGCTCTACCATCTTCTCTGTGCTCCCATGCATCGAGATGTAGGGGATCACGACTTCGTTTTTCACCGCATCAGAAGTCCAGTCGGCATAGGCATCGAGAATGAACTGCGGGTTTTTGTGAATGGGACCGTGGCTGGGTGCGATCATTTCGAGCGGGAGTTCTTTTATTATCGCCAGGTGCCCCCGGATACTGGTTCGAAATGGCATCATAATCTCGGCATAATATCGTTTTGCCGACAGGTAGCATTCAGCATCATCAGCCACATACAGGTCAGAAGAGGCCATGTGAAACCCGAAGAGATCGCAGGAGAAGAGGATCTGGTCTTCCTTAAGGTACGTTACCTGCGTCTCGGGCCAGTGTGTCCACGGGGTCAGATGGAATTCAAGCGTCCGGTCACCCAGTGACAGGGTCTCTTTGTCCTTGATAATCTTGAACCGGTTGTCCGGGAGCTGGAGCAGGGCAACGAGTAATTCTTTGCACTTCTCATTGGTCACTACCATTGCATTGGGGTAGAATTCGAGGATCATTGGCAAAGAACCGGAATGATCCTGCTCCGCATGATTGACAACCACATAATCTATGCTCTCAACGCCGAGCTTGAGCAGGTTCGATACCAGCTCAAACTCCTTTGCAGGGTCAACCGTATCGATAAGTGCGGTCTTTTCGCTTCCCTTGATCAGGTAAGCATTGTAGCTCGTACCATTCGGGAGCGGGATCAGGGCATCGAAGAGACGACGGTCAAAATCAAGCGCACCGACCCAAAAAATTCCCGTGGTAATTTCCCGTGAAACCATAGCAATCAATTACAACTCCGGTTAAAGAATCTTTTTGCGGCCCCACAGACCGGACATACCCAGTCTTCCGGAAGGGATATAAATTCCTTACCCGGGGGGATGTTCTGTAGCGGTTCTCCCTTTTCAGGGTTGTGTTCATGCCCGCAGAGGGCACACTGGTATTTTTCCGTCACAATAAAAACCTCCGAAGGTTTTAGTTGTTACGTAAGTGGGGTGAAGATTTGAAATAATCATTTCGATAATGCACATCAATCATACCCGGGTTCATGCATCATGGGGAAGTATTTCAGGAATCCATTCAGCAAGATGGTACCGCTCAACAAAGAACTTAAACGAACGGTTTTTCAAAACGGCTGTTTCCAGCGAGAAGGATTTGAGGATCTCAAACATAAAATCGATCCGTGAATCGAAGTGCCGGGGCATGAGCTCATTGAATTCTTCCTTAAACAGATCATCTGTTGCCAGACGTTCTTCAACGCCAAGATCACGGGCAGAAATAGTAGACAATCCGGCATAATACCAGCTCTCGATCTCCCTGATGACGATAACAATGCTGTGGCCGGAGAGGTTATTGAAATGGAAGAACAGGATCTGCTTTTTATCCCGGACTGAACGTTCGGTATCGATATCTGCAACAAAGATGTAATCATTGTTCATCTGCCGGACACTTTTTAAAAAATTGTTCACCTTCACCCGCTTGATACTGGCATATGGGATGATCTCGATCGAATCATACCGGGAAACGAACAGGGGTTTTATGATGCGGCCAAAGAACCTGACATCATCTTCCCCTTCGACCAGGATAAAAAGCCGCTTTTTCATGCTCATAATCCCAGCAGGTTCTGGACATAGAGCTCTTCAATCCCGATCTCGTTTTCAAGAAATGTCCTGACCTCTTCTTTATCCGCAGGGCGCGAGATTATCGAGAAACCATCGCTGTCTCTCGAGATGAGCAGGATATCTTCGATACGGACATGTTTGACTACCTCGGTGCTGTGGGTGGTGATCATCAACTGCTTTTTTTCTGATGACTCCTTCATCATCGCCATGACACGGGCGATTAAGAACGGGTGGATATGGCTTACCGGTTCTTCAATGACAATGAATGGTTTGTCCTCAAAATAGAGGGCGACGATCAGGGCAAATATGGCGATAGTACCATCAGAGAGAGAGGATGCAGGTAGATCGTAGCTTTTGGCATATCGTTCGCGGAGCGTGAGAATAAGAGAGACATCCATGAACTTTTTCACGGAGAAATCCTCTACAAAAGGCATAATGTCCCGGAGCAGGTTTGAGAATTTCCGTTTCTTCTCAGGATCATCAATAATGGTTTTTACCACCACGGCAAGATTGCTGGCATCCTCCTCAAGATCCCGTTTTCCGGTGAGTACTGCCCCTCGTTTCGGGAGTTTTGGATCGATATCGTACACCGCGATCCGGTCAAAGAATTTCTCTACGTGCGGGAGCGGATAGGCGTACGAACTCTCCAGGAGAAGAGCATGTTTTGGGAGATGTACCCCGCGGAAAAAGACCGGAATTATATCATTTTCAGACAAGGTGCATCCCTCAGGGAGATTTACGGCAAACTTCACATAGCCCTCTTCATTGGTCACCTGTATCTCCCCACGTCCAAGAGTGCGGTTTTCTTGGACACTCGTTGCCTTTCGTTCGCATGACGATATCTCGCATCCAATCACGAGCCGGTCCTGTATTATTGTAAATCCGTCACCCTCCTCATCGAACCGGATGGCAAATTCATAGGAGGATTCACACGATTGGAGCCCAAGAAGTGCAGTCTCACCGGTCTTATGATCGATAAGATCCAGCTTCTGATCCGGGGTATAGGAAACCCGTACCACAAGATTCCGGGCATGCCCGATCCGTGCATTACGGATATACTCTGATCCTCCCTGCATCGCGATCGCATTTGCAAGACCGTGGCGTGCAATGTCCCGCAGGAACTTAAAAATACTGATAAAATTGGATTTCCCCGCCGCATTCGACCCAATTACCACATTGAAGCGGGACAACTCTATATCGAGTTCTGAAAAACTCTTGAAATTTTCCACATGGATCTGCTGTATGGGCATGAAAACTCCGTTATCTTCTCGTCACCCTGCAAGAAAAAGAAGGTATTGGTTATCAGCCGGTACTGAAAATGGGATTTTTAATTTCCCGTTTCCGTACAGGTGCGGTGCTATGGATTCAGCACCATGATCGCATAATTGAGATATGCAGCAAAACTGATCCAGAGCAGGTACGGGATGAGCAAGGCTGCACCGATTATCGAGAACCGGAAAACCTGGATGATCGTACATAACAGGAAAGCCCAGAGAGCGATAATGCACATAAATGCAAAAAATGGTGTATGCAGGCCGAAGAAGAGAAACGACCACCCGACATTCAGCCCCAACTGGAGTATAAAGAGGAGAAGCCCGACAAAAACCTCCTCTTTGGAGATACCCGCCTGCAGGATCAGGTAGAGCGAGATTCCCATGAGAAGGTAAAGAGCAGTCCACACAGGTGCAAAGACCCATGATGGGGTGTCAGGTCAGGTTTTTGGAGACCTGCATACCATGTTGGAATGGAGGGGGTAGAATACATGGAACCGATATACCCTGCGAGCAGGCAGATGCCGATGGCAAGCACGAGACATATGACTTTTTTTATTGTCTTTATGACCGTCATAAGCTTCCTTGACATAGTTTAGGGAATGGGGAATTAAATGATTATTGGATGGAAAATAGACAACACATGGTGAAGATTTTAGTTTTTATCAGCAACAGGGAGACAAAGGCAGATGAAAAACCGGCCATCAAACAACCCTTAAACAAACATGTGAAGAGAGATCATTCCCATAACAATGACAAAGAGAATCCTGACTATTCAGCAGGGATTTAAAAATCCAGTTACAGTACCGGTATGCACCAGAGTGAGAAAAGGAAAACAAGAGTATCCATGCCAGGACTGTGGACAAAAAATGACTGTACGACCGGATTTCGTTTGCAATTTATTCATATACATATGCAGAGGATCATTTTCCCTGCCGGTAAAAATGGAGGGAATCCAGCCAGGAAAATACTTCCCGTGCTCTCCGCTCAGGAAACACCCCTTCTGCAACGGATTTTACCTCTTCTATGAAATAAAATGCGGCGGGGTTATACTGCGTGATTATACTAATTACATGGGGAAGATCCTGCCGTTTGATGATGGTAAAGACCATTTTCACCTTCCCGGTCGCCCCTTCCCCATCAATACTCGTAACCCCATAATCATGCATCCTGAGGTACTGCATCAGGTCTGACGGATCTTCTTTGATAATGATGCGGACACTGGTCAGGCCAAGGGAGAGTTTCTCCTCGATCGCCATACCGACAATGGTCCCGGTGGCAAACCCGGCCCCATAAGCAATGTAGCAGACTACATTTGTCAGGTTATTCATTACCTGACCTATGGCAACAAGCCAGATGATCACTTCGAAAAAACCGATGATGGCCGGGAGGTACTTGATCCCTTTCGACATGAATATGACACGGATCGTATCGAGGCTCATGTCGCAGACGCGGGCGCAGAAGATCATGAACGGCAGCACCACAAGGCCAAATAGGGGGGATGTGAGGAAGGCTTCGACCATGATTATCTATTTTTTACCGATCGGGGGTGTTAATAGTTTGTGGTGGAGCGGAGGAAAAACCGTAGTAGTGCAATGAATCAGATCAGAAATCAGGAAGTATGGAGATGATTTCTTGCATTTCAAAAGGCCGGAGAATACAAAAAAATGAAAATTTGAGATCAGGTACTGGTTGAATTGGTAACCGTAAATTTCCCGAACAATGTACCTGTCTGCGTGTCCCCGAGATTCAGCACTTTCACATCCCAGATACCGGATTTGCCACCGTTGGATGTCTTGAGATCAAGAACGCAGGTAATCGTTGTGGTAGCAAAAGACGTGGGAGTCACACAGTCAAGAGGGGTGTTTGTTCCCTGAACAAAGGTTACTTTCACCCCATCCTTGAAATTCTGGCCATTGATGGTTATTGGAATCTGGGTATCTCCCACTTCAGCGGTATTGGGAGAAACACTCGTGATAATGGGAGGTGCCTGACCAATTGAGAACGCACCCGTTTTGGAATCAGACTGCCCGCCGGCATTGGTAACCACGACATTGTAGTTGCCCTCGTCCCCGCCATTGAGATTGAAGGTACAGCCAATTGAAGTCGCAGAAGAGACGGATACACCGGTTGCCGCAATTGATGCGTACCCGGCCCGCGTTAACTGTACCATTGCACCGCTCTCGAAATTTGTACCAGTGATAGTTACGCCAACAATTGCATTCTTGGTGCCGCTCGCAGGAGATATAGCCGTCACCGTGGGAGCACTGCCGTAAAGGGTTGTGACAACTGTTGGGGGGATGGTGGGGGTGACAATCTTTACAGATGAGACGGTCACCCGGGCGATTTTCACCGGATAGACTTTCTCGATAAGGGTTCTTTCAACGGTTTCCGTTTTATTGTCATTGAAGTGTCCCCATGACCCGTCGACATTTTTGTAGATCCAGGCACGGGTGTACATATCTTTCTTCGCATCGTACTGGGTAACGACATATAACGCCTTATCCGTTGATGAAGCAGATTTGGCAATGATGTCTCCTGCTGCAAACTTTGCATCTGGCAATGCGGTCGTGGGTACCGGTGTAGTCGAACCAGCAGATGACTGATCTGAACAACCGGCAATCAATATCACAAAAACGAGAATAGTGCAGATTATAAGTCCGTTCCTGATTCCTCTCTCCATACGGGTAACATTCGGTGCATATGCGTATAATATTTTTTATCCATAATCCGGCTGAACGGCACAGTATTATCCCGGCACCTTAACGGTTCTGAAATTCCGGGAAAAATCCCGGTGTATCCCGAGGAGGGTGATGACTGCAAGGAATGCGGAACCATAGACTGCGGGTATTGCTGCCTGTGTACCTGATACCCCGATACGGTCAGCCATGACAAAAGTCAGCCCGAACGCAACAAAGATACTGGCCGCATAGACATCCCAGACTGCAAAGAAAAAGACCGCTGCTGCAAGCCCGAGCACCAGAAACCCACCAGCGCGGGTTGCGGGTGAACGGGCGGGCTGTGTGCAAAGGAGGTGATACAGAAGAGCCATGCAGTGACCAGACTGCCGGCGGCAATGGAGATTGCCGGCCCACCCCCCCGCACAAATGCCTGTACATGAGTCCCCAGAAGCACCCAGCAGACCATCACCGATGCGATCGCTGTAGGCAGCAGAAGCAGGAAAGTATATGCAAAGGTGAACGTGTCTCTCCCAAACGGTGAGAAAAACTCCATAACCATGTAACCGAAAATAGTCGTCAGGGCGCACACATAAAATGTCCGACGCACGGGCATAAACCCAATCTGGAACATATTCACCGCGCCGGTGACAAACGATTCCCGGATACAGTAAACAGGAACAATCATTCCGGTAATAATGCACGCAAAAACCGTGTAAACAATAATGCCCCGGGGATCAGCATGCCAGAAGAGTTGGGAATCTCCTTCAAACAGAGCGGTCACGATCATCCAGATAGAATAGATGGCAAAGGGTATGACCAGCAGGCGGAACAGACCGAAACGCGAGGCCGGGTTATCAGAGGGTCTGATCATAACGGGTACGGCTGATTGCTCCTTGTTCATTTGTTTTTGCACCCTGTACACAGTTGGCTCACTATTCACAGGTATATTCCTTTTTCATCACATCATCCGACAGCAGATTACTCATGACAGGTGTCCCGGAATGCGGGTCATGTCCGGGAATCAAGGAGTTCGCGTATGGCACGCTCGCGCGCTTCTTTTCCAAGGGGTGAGTGATCATCCGCTCGTCAAATGTCGGAAGGGCACGCTCATAAAAGATACCCAGCGCGATCCGGGCATCGCTGTTGTAGTCCCATTCACGGGCTCGTGCACACGCAACTTCAAAATCCAGAGTGTCTCCAACAGGCAGATCATACACATGGGAATCATAGTAGTCGGTTGCAGGGAAGAACGTGGCACAGATCTGGAGCACATCAATGAATGAAAAACCCTTATGGGCAATACCTGCACGTATCAGTCCCTTTAGCGGGTCCATCTTCCGGGTATATCCCCGGGCAATGAAACTCGCGCCGCTCGCGAGCATGAGTTCAACCGGATTGACGGGATATTCCGCTGTACCTGAAGGGGTCGATTTTCCCTTAAATCCCATGGTGGATGTAGGAGTATACTGCCCGGTGGTGAGCCCATACACGCGGTTGTTGTGAACAATCACGGTGATATCGATATTGCGTTTTGCTGCAAATATCAGGTGGTCGAGTCCCTCGGCATACGCATCCCCGTCTCCCACGCAACAGATCACCGTGAGGGCCGGGGTTGCGAGTTTTATACCCGTAGCTGCCGGGATCGCTCTCCCGTGAAGCGAGTAGAAACTGTTGATATTAAGGTAATCGGCGATCTTTGCATGACAGCCTATACCTGAGACAAGGACCACATCATCGAGAGATTTTCCTTCCTTCTCCCGGTCGGATAACAGATTTTTTAACGTGTGCTGGAGAGTGAAATTCCCGCACCCGGGACACCACGTGTTCTTGGCTTCGGTGATGAGTGTCCGTGTCATCAGATACCCGCCTCCTGTACCCGCAGGACCAGTGCCTCAACGGTAAATGGCCGTTCATCATAGCGCAGGATCTTCTCATCGGTAATAATCCCATGCCGCTCTGCCAGAGCAGCCAGCTGGGCAGTTGCATTCTCTTCGACAGTAATCAGCCGTTTCACACCAGCAAGTGCTTTTTTGATCTGATCGACCGGGAACGGAGCGAGAACTATTGGGCGTACGACCCGGAGACCGAGTTCGGCCGCTGCCTCTTCACAGACACCTTTTGTCGATCCCCAGCAGAGCAAGGCGGTGGCTGCGCAGGGTGTGCCCGATTGGATCACACCGGGGAAGCCATCCATTACATCGGTTAAGGTCTCCCCTTTTTTTAAGCGTTTTTTGTCATCCAGTTTGTGGTATCTGCATCTTCTACCGTGATTCCCGCGTCATCATGCATGTACCCGTTCACCTTTACTACTGCATCATTCATACCGGGAAATGCCAGGGGGAGATGCCCGGTTCTGTATTCTCATAGCGACGATAGGGGATCGTTTTATCCCACAGGAGCGGCCCTGCACCGGAAAGACTCCCGGTTGCGGCAGGATCAAGACTGTATATGCCTTCAGAGAGCGTCTTGTAGGCAAGTATGCACGTCGGGATCTGGCATTTCCATGCGATATCCATTGCTCGTTCTGACCAGTACAGGGCTTCCTGTGCATCCCCGGGGGCAACGATCAGCCGGGGAAACTCCCCGTGCCCGTCATGGAGGACAAACAAGAGATCGGTTTTCCCGGTATAGGTAGGGAGTCCGGTTGAGGGGCCGGTTCGCTGGGAAACAACGAGCACCACAGGAAGTTCTGCCATTCCGGCAAGCGAGAGCCCTTCGGTCATCAGGCAGAATCCTCCTCCGGAAGTGCCGATTGCAGACTTTTTTCCGGCATACGCAAACCCGAGCGCCATCAGGATCCACCGCAATCTCGTTCTCTGGATGCACAACAGTTATGCCAAACCGCTCTTTCTGCTCGGCTAGAAAATGGAGAATCCCTGAAGAGGGAGTCATGGGATACGATACATAGGCATCCAGCCCGCCCCGGACCAATCCCAATCCGATCGCTTCATTTCCCGAGACCAGGGACTGCGGCCGGTTTTCACATTTTTTAATGATGTGAACAGGATCAAACAGGTCGAATGCTTTTTTTGCCACGGCAAGATTTTGATCTGCACCTTTCGGGATATGCCTGCGGAACACCGCATCAACAACCTCCCACACGATCCCTGCAGTTTTGGCAAATCCCCCGATGAGTGCTGAGTTGCCCATGATACCGGGGGCATTTTCGTCAGCAAGGATAGCCTTTACCGGAATACCATGATCGCTGTTCTTTACGAGATCCTTATTGGCGATGATCACCGTCTTATCCGTGTATTTTTCTTTGTGCCGCTCAAGGGTCTCCTCATTGAGGGCCAGTACCAAATCAACAGAGTTGCGACAGGCTCCCACATCCCATTCCAAACCGCGTATGATTGCGAAGTTGTGCCCGCCCCGGATCAGGGACGGGTAATCGAAATAGAGATAGATGCGATAACTAAGATGGTTCAGTAACTGTGCCACTATCAGGCCTGCACTATTGATACCATCTCCTGCTTTTCCCCCAATCAGAACAGATACCTCATTCATATTAGATCCTCGTATGTTCTGATACTGCCGGAGCGGCTAAATAATTTGGTATACACAAAAACCGGTTTTTCGTAATAAAAATGTCAAAGCAACTTTACCCACAGGGGGATTTATTCATATAGTTATATTCGAATAGACGAGCGTTCCCTATCATCCTTATAAGAGTGCCTGGAAGAGAGTCTTAAAAAAAAAGCATACACAGGTAAGGGATTGTAGTTGAAGAACTGCGCTTGAACGGAGAGATATCGGTGAGACCGCAGTAAAACTCAGGATCAGGGCATTAAAAGAGCCGGAGCAGAATGTGTACTGGCGTGCTACCCTCGTCCTTGCTGAGATCGGTGAACCGGCCATTCAGCCACTTATTGCCACGCGTAAGGAAAAAAACTCTGATCTCCAGTGGACGATGCGCACTGGCACTCTCCATAAGAGGTGAACCTACAGCAAAATCCCTTATCTTTGCCTCAGCAGAAGACGCGATTGAGAAAATTCATACCAAAAACAGATAAAATGCGGTTTATCTTCCTTATTTTTTTATCAACTGCTCAAGGACAATTTTCAGGTCATTGATCTTGTAGGGTTTTGTGAGTTTCCCCGAAAAACCATAGCTGGCAAAATCCAGCACAGCGGGATCACTGGAATATCCGGTGGACACAACCGCTTTTACCTCAGGATCAAACGCCTTTAACCCGCCGATTGCCTCTTTTCCCCCCATACCATCAGGAACGGGGAGATCGAGAACGACCAGATCAAAGGGAGCGCCGGCATTCTTCTCTCGTTTATAGATCTCAATGGCAGCCTGCCCTTCACGGGCAAACATCACTTCATAGCCAAGGAACTTAAGGACTTCCTGAGTGACATCAAGGATGATCTGCTCGTCATCCATCAGGAGAATTTTTCCTTTGCCCGTCATAGTAAACCTGTCTGATAATATTATAATTTATATCGATATATTATATATTCTATCTTACCGGAACAACCGGTCTTCATTTTTTTAATGCCCGCAGTCGTGCAGCCTCATCCTTGTCCTCAACCCGCAGGAGGAATGTGCCATGACACGGTTTGGTGAAGGGAAAGATCACAAAATCTCCTTCAAGCCCGATAGCAATCGGGGGCAGCCCGATCACGTGAACATCAAAGACTTTGAACCCGGGTTCTACATCCCGGAATTCGGCATAGGTTTTTTTGATATAATCGCGGGACTCCTTAAAAGTCGCATCCCGGAGCACGATCTCGTAATCCATTGATTCTACGCAGCCCATGGTGCCACCTCATCGAGCGCTTTTTTTAAGGGTAGGGGATTATGCACGGCTTTTGCTGCAATGATGGTACAGGGGAAGTCCATCTGTTTTACCAGGTCCTCATAATGCTCACCGTAGATGATCGTGTAAATCTTCACCTTTGAAATCGCACTCATCGTCCCGGCATAAGTAACACCGGCATCATTATGGATAAAGACAAAACAACGGTCAAAGTCCCGCTTCTTCTCGGTGATCATGACCACCGCCCGGTCGAGATCCATGACCTCGCCCAGGTAATGCCGGTCGGGATCTGCAACCACGAGAAGCATATTTGCAGCCTTGTTGCCGGCAACAGTGGGCACTATGCCCGATTTTTTAAGCCGGTTGATCAGGTACAGTGCAATGCTTGTCTGTACCGGTACCTGCGGGCACCCGAGCACGAGAAGTGCAGTTCCCGGTTGTGTTGTTGGTTCTCCTGTCACGCTTTAACCTATCCCTGCTGATTGGTACAACTTCATTACTCACTACAGGCAATAACCTTGCGCATCCCGCCATTGAAATATGAGTGTCACGTTTCAGACCTCATCCTTTGTCTCGGCATGTACCCCTGCAAGGTAGGGGGCATATCCCGCAATGACCGGCACTGCGATGATCTCGGGCACCTCATAGCTGTGCAACTGTCGAATCGCGGTGATAACTTCTGTTTTCATCGATTCTTTCGTCTTTGCAATGAGCAGGTGCTCAGGCTCCGAACAGAACTCCTCGTTCCAGCTGTAGCAGGAGTGCACGGGGACTATATTGACACAGGCAACAAGCCTGCGCTCTACCGGTGCCCGGGCCATTGCTTCGGATTCAGTAACGGGTATTGTGCAGAAAATGACCACAATGTCTGAGGATTCCATGATCTCTCCTTTAAAATGTCAGCGGGTCCAGCACTTCCCACTTCACGTAACTTTCCCGGATAAACAAGATGACACCCCTCAATAATTACTGCTTTCTTTCCCTAGCGCTCTTTTTTTGTTGCGGCATATTAAAGATATTCCCGTTCACTCCCGGCAGACATAAAGACCTTACAATTTGCGTTAACTACTATACGTCAAACTGCCAAAATTAGGTACTTATGTACGCATCACGCATGAGCAATCTCCCGCCGTATCTTTTTGCACGGATCGACGAGATGAAAGCCGAACAGCAGAACAAAGGCGTAGACATCATCGACCTCGGCGTGGGAGACCCGGATCTCCCCACACCGCCCCATATCGTAGCATCGCTCTGCGAGGCTGCAAAGAACCCGGAGAACCACCACTACCCTTCGTACGTAGGTATGCCTGCGTACCGGAGTGCTGTTGCCGACTGGTACAAGCAGCGGTTCAGCGTCACGCTTGACGCAGGAAAAGAGGTTGTTGCCCTGATGGGCTCTAAGGATGGTATCGCCCATATTGCCGAGGCATTTGTCAATCCCGGCGACTATGTGCTTGCCCCGAGCCCCGGTTACCCGGTCTACCGGACGGGCACCCTCTTTGCAGAGGGACGGGTGCACGAGATGCCCCTCACCCGGAAGAACAACTTCGTTCCTGTGCTTTCGAATATTCCGAAACAGGTGGCTAAGGCAGCAAAGATCATCTACATCAATTACCCCAACAACCCGACAGCAGCAGTAGCACCTGACGGGTTTTACCGCGAGGTCGTGGACTTCGCCTCCGATAACAATATCGTCGTCGTCTCGGACAATGCGTACTCCGAGATAGCCTTCGACGGGTACCGGGCTCCCTCGTTCCTGGAAACAAAGGGTGCCATGGACGTGGGTATCGAGATGCACTCGCTCTCGAAGACCTACAATATGACCGGCTGGCGGATCGGTATGGCTGTAGGCAATGCAGAGATCCTTGCCGGACTCGGACGGGTCAAGACCAACGTAGACTCCGGGATTTTCAACGCGGTGCAGCACGCCGCCATCACTGCACTCCGTGGGTCGCAGGACTGCGTGAAAGAAGCCTGCGCCATCTACCAGGAACGCAGGGACATGCTCATCGCCGGTCTGCGGAGTCTCGGGTTCGATGTGCCCACACCCAAGGCAACCTTCTATGTCTGGGTCCCGGTCAAGGACTGCATGGCCTTTTCGGCAAAACTGCTCAATGAAGCCGGTATTGTTGCAACGCCAGGCGTAGGCTTTGGTGCCAGCGGGGAAGGCTATGTGCGGTTTGCCATCACCCGACCGGTGACACGTATCAACGAGGCAATCGAACGCATGCGGAGGCTTTACCTGTGAAACTCCCTCACCACATATCCATTCAAAAAGGACACCTGAATATCAGCGGGCAGAATTGCGTTGCCCTTGCAGAGAAGTACGGGACTCCGCTTTACGTTACGAGCGAGGACCGGGTTGTCGAGCAGTTCGAGAGCTACAAAAAGGCCTTTGGTGCCTGCTACCCCAAAGTCCAGGTACTCTTTGCAGCAAAAGCCAATGGTAACCTCGCCGTTATGCGGGCACTTGCACAGCTCGGAGCGGGTGCAGATATTTTCTCATCGGGGGAACTCCATCTCGCACTCGAAGCAGGTATGGCACCGGAAAAACTGCTCTTCAATGGTAGTTCAAAGACCCCGGCCGACCTGAAACTCGCGGTTGAAAAAGGCGTGAAAGTATCAGTGGATTCGTTAGACGAACTCCACCAGCTCGATGCAGAAGCCCGTGCTGCGGGAAAGACCGTCAAGATCGCGTTCCGTGTCAATCCGGCACTCGAAGTCCCTACCCACCCGAAGATCGCTACCGGGCTTGCCACGAGCAAGTTCGGCATCCCCCACAAGGAGATTCCCGCAGCGTACCGGGAAGCCCTTGCCTGTAAAAATATCCAGCCCGTGGGAATTCACTGCCATATCGGTTCACAGATTCTCGAAATCGAACCCTTTGTCCGCGCTGCCGAAGTGATGGTGCGGATCGCAAAGGAGCTCACCAACCTGGGCGTGAAGCTCGAGTTCATTGATCTCGGTGGCGGGCTGGGAATTCCCTACCACCACGATACCGACCCGTCGCCTTCACCGGAAGACTATGCCGCAAAGGTCATTCCTGTATTCAAAGCCGGTATCGAGGCCTGCGGGAGCACCCCGGAACTCTGGATCGAGCCCGGTCGATCACTCGTGGCAGATTCCACTATCCTTCTCACCCGGGTCAACTCGACAAAATCAGCGCACAAGCGTTTTGCCAACGTGGATGCGGGTTTCAACCTGCTCATACGGCCTGCGATGTATGACGCCTACCATGAGGTCATTGTCGCAAACAAGGCAGATGCCCCGCTCACCACAGAGTACACCATAACCGGTCCAATCTGCGAGACCGGCGATATCCTTGCACCCGACCGGAAACTTCCCGAACTTGCAGCCGGTGATATCATCGCGGTGCTCGATGCTGGTGCATACGGGTTTGCAATGTCGTCACAGTACAACAGCCGCCCACGCTGCCCCGAAGTGCTAATCAAGGGAACGCAGGCAGGACTCATGCGCAGGGGCGAGACAGTTGCGGATATCACCGCCACCATGGAACGCCCTGCCTGGCAGCGGTAGGCGGAGTGCCCCATGGTCCTCTTTCACTATGCGCTGGTCGATGACCTGATCACGACCGAGGAGTTCGAACGGCGCGTAGATGCAAAGATCGAAGAGTGCGGCGATCTGGTCGATGAACCGACCGCTGCCATGCTGGTGATCGGTGAACTGGGCCGGCAGCATGTGAAGATCAAGGGGCTGAGCGGAAAGTCCAGCCTCTTTTCTTTTTTCGGAAAAGTCGTTGACAAGACCGAGCCCAAAGAATTTGACCGGGCTGATGGCGAGAAGGGCTGGGTTGCCACCCTGCTGTTAGGTGACGAAACGGGGACCACGCGGGTAGTGCTCTGGGACGAGAAGGCCGGCGCGGCAATTGATGTGGCCATTGGCGACGTGCTGGAAATCATAGGCCGTCACCCGGGAAAGAGCACAAAAGAGATCTATGCCCTTGCCCTGCGCCAGGCAAGCTGCGAGATCAGCTGCTCCCTGCCGGTACAGGGTGCAGGTGCAGGCAGTCTCTCCAATGAACCGGTAGATCTCGATGCAGTAGTGATCAGTATCAATGAACCCCGCACGTTCACCCGCAGGGACGGGACCACCAGCGAGATGGTGGAAGCCGTGATCGGCGATGATAAAGGTTCAGCACGGCTCGTAGCATGGACGCCGGAACTGCTGTGCGATATCGCTTCTGGCACTACAGTGCACATCAGCGGTGCAAAGCCCAACAACAAAAGTGAGGGCAGGGATTACAGCCTTGATGAGACGAGCTCGGTCACGGTATCGGATACAGTAGTTTCCGTACCATTCACACCGCTTGGTTCCGTGAGCAACCAGGGGATTTTCTCGGTTAAAGGGCAGGTGAAACAGATGCAGCAGCCCCGCACTTTCACCACCCGGAACGGCACTGCATCCTGGGTAAGAAATATCATCATCAGTGAGGAGGGCGAGGAACTCAAGCTGGTCCTCTGGGGAGATTTCGCCCTTGTGCCATTAAAAGCGGGTGACCGGGTGGAAGCCTATCACGCAACCGCCAAACCCGGGCGGTTCGGGGGAATTGAACTGGGCGTGGGACGGGGCAGCGCATTCCGGGTGCCGGATGAAGCGGCACAGCCCATTGTTTTTTCCGGAACCATCATTCACGGGCAGGGCTGCACGTTTATCGATAATGGCACGGACCGCTACCTGATTGAGGGCAGTTTTCCGCACGGTACCGGGCTTACGGTCACAGGACTCCTCAAAGGCAGCCGGATTATTCCGGAAGGGGCAGAGCCGGTTGTTCTCAAGCCTGATGAGGTGCTGGCACATCTCCAGAGATTCAATGACGGTCTCAAAGGCTGAAATCACACTTTCACACCACGCACTCCGTTGGGTTATATGCGAGTGTATAACATCTTGTTGTGCCATAGGAGTTGTAAAGAAATGGCTGAAGGACCATTAAGCATTGAAGATTTACCGGGCGTCGGCCCGAGCACCGCAGACAAGCTCCGCGAAGCTGGTTACCTCTCGGTGGAAAGTATCGCAACCGCATCGCCGGCAGAACTCTCGGAAGTATCAGAAATCTCTGAGTCAACCGCAAAAAAGATCATCAAAGCGGCCCGCGAAGCTGCCGATATCGGCGGGTTCAAGACAGGAAAAGACATCTTTGAACAGAGAAAGGATATCAAAAAACTGTCCTTCCGCGTTCCTGAACTTGACGCCCTGCTTGGCGGAGGCATGGAGACACAGGCAATCACCGAAATGTACGGTGAATTTGGTTCCGGTAAGAGTCAGATCGTCCACCAGATGGCAGTCAACGTGCAGCTTCCCACAGAGTTGGGAGGACTGGGCGGAAGCGCCATCTACATCGATACGGAGAATACCTTCCGTCCCGAGCGTATCGAGCAGATGGTCAACGGTCTGGGTCTGGATAATATCCCGGATGTTGAGGAATTTTTGCAAAATATTCATATTGCCCGGGCCCATACCTCCGACCACCAGATGCTGCTTGTGGAGAACTCCCGCGATCTCGCGGCAGAACTCAAAGACAGCGACAAACCGGTCAAACTCTTCATCATCGACTCACTCACTGCTCATTTCCGGGCAGAATATGCCGGTAGGGGCACTCTTGCCACCCGCCAGCAGAAGTTGAACCGGCACATGCACGAACTCTTCAAGCTCATCGATGAGCACAATGGTGTAGGGCTCGTAACCAACCAGGTCATGTCCAACCCGGCAGTCTTCTTTGGAGATCCGACAAAGCCTATCGGCGGCAACATTGTCGGACACACGGCCACGTTCCGTCTCTACCTGCGCAAGAGCAAAGGAGGCAAACGTATTGCACGTCTCGTGGACAGCCCCAACCTTCCCGAGGGAGAAGCACCGTTCATTGTCGAAGAGGCAGGTCTCAAGTCGTGCTAAAAGCGGTCCTGACAGATATTGATGGGACGATCACGGATTCGTCCCGCCGGATCAATACCGGTGCGATCAATACTATCAGGTCTCTTGTAGACGATGGAATTGAAGTAGTACTTGCAAGCGGGAACACGTCCTGCTTTATGGATGCTCTCTGTAAAATGATCGGTACCCACGGCACCCTCATTGCAGAGAACGGCGGGGTGTTCCGGGTCGGATTCACCGGCACCCCACGCATCAGGGGCGATCAGGAGGTATGCCGTTACTGCACTGGAATCACTCCAGATGAATTACCGCACGAAGGGAATAGAACTGGAGCTCTACAGCCCCACCTATCGCTATTTCGATCTGGCATTTGGCCGCACAGTACCGGTCGATGAAGTGAAAATGCTCTTAAAAGAATACCCGGTACAGGTGCTCGATACCGGGTATGCCATCCACTTGCAGTCCCCCGGAGTGAATAAGGGAACGGCCCTTCATGCACTGGCACTGGAGATGCAGATGTTACCTTCAGATTTTGTTGCTATCGGAGATTCACTCAACGATATCCAGGTGCTGACAACTGCCGGCATCGGAGCAACCGTAGCAAATGGTCACAAGGATATCAAGGCAGCGGCACAGTATGTTGCAGAAAAAGAATATGGGGATGGATTTGTAGAAGTGATAGAAAAATATGAGTCCTACCTTCGCGCCGCAAAGCGATCGACGACAATATAATCCTTGATATCCTTTACCGCTTCAAAGGAAATTTTTAAGATCTTGTCATCTTCCATATCATAATTTGCCGTGTCGAATGTCTGATCAGGGTGGACAAGCATCTCGAGAACCTGTCCTGAATCAAGATCGACCCTAATGTTTTTTAAGGTACCGACAAGCTTACCATCGTTGCTCATAATCTTCTTGCGCGAAAGGGTGCGGGCAAATACACGAGTCATAAAAAAATTGACGTCGTATAAATATTTAAACTGTTCTAAAAGGACGGGACAAAAAGAGTTGTTTTTAAGATTAATCACCCGATTGGGGTCATTTGAACATATCAGCAGCCATTCTGATATCTGATCCACGCATGGTTTTCCTGCCCGCATGGTCTGACATCTTCTTGGCCTCTTTTGCCAGGAATGTCCCGTACCCTTCCATCAGTTCTTCAAGAGTCTCGCAGGTGTCAGCACTGACACGCTCGGCACCGGTCTTTTTGATAATTCGTTCAACTGCAGCCAGGGATAATTCTGTCATAGATACTTCTCCACCCATACAATTTCATTTAAAAATATCTAAAGATGTTCTATTTAGAGCGCGGGAAATACCCTGATGATATCGGACTGGGTAATAATCCCGACAGGTATCCCGTTCTCCACAACGATCAGCCGCCCGATCTCCCGCTCCTTGAACCTGCGGATCACTTCAAAAAGCCGGGTATCTGCAGGAGCTTCCACGACATCAGTTGTCATCACTTCCGAAACTTTTGTCGTCATGGGCAGTTTTTTTTTTTCTATGGATTTTGCGATATCACTCATCGTGATAATGCCCGAGAGTTTCCCGTTTTCAAGAATCGGGGCTCCGTGAATATGTTCATGGTTAAAAAGGACCAGAGCATCCTGAAGCGTGTTTGCACGGGTCAGGGTTTTGAGCGGGCTGCTCATGTAGGCCCTGATCGGTTTCTTGGGAAGCGAAATGATCTATGAGGTGGCAATGAGAAGAGATTGTTTGGACTCATCTCTGCCAAATACCTCGCCCCGGATCAGGAGCTTGTTGACCGGTGTAGGACCAACGGTTACCTGATCGCCGATATCAAAAAGTTTGGCACTCCCGACCAGTTTGATCACTGCATGACAGACATCCGGATGGTAGAGGGTGTTAAAAGCAATCTCCTGGACATTTGCCCCGTTGACCACAACCCCGTTTTTGCTGATAGCGACATCATAATCGCCATCTTCAGAAACATTCAGGTTGAGTTCCCGGTAGGCAAGACCTGTGGGAATGTACCCCCCTTTCGGACCGGGCACACCGTCCACAAGCCCGATCGCTTTTAACGACTGCATCTGGTTGCGCACGGTCCCCGGGTTGCGCTGGATGAGATCGGCGATCTCCTCCCCCTTGATGGAGTGGGACTACAGGTGGTAGAGGGTGATGAGGGTGATTAGGATATCTTTTTGGATTAGGGACAGGTCCATAACGATATACCGTATGACGGTCCATAAATATATAGGTAGGCGATTTATGGAATTCGAAACAATGCCAACGGTGCCAACTGCGGATGAGATCCTTGACCGGAGTTTTCGCCGTGCAGCTAAAAAGATGAAAGAGAAGACCAACAAGGAGCGCGCGAACGAAGAGTTCGTCCGGGCTGTTGGTGCAGCGGTTCACGATCGCCTTGTTTATATTATACGGGGATTTCCCGAATTTGATAAACTCCCCCCGTTTTACCGGGAACTGGCCGATATCCTCTACGGAATTGAAAAAATAAAGATGGCCTTCGGGGCAGTGGGCTGGGCAGCCAAGCATACGAAGATGATTGGAAACCAACTGGCAGGGCAGTCCCGCAAGGCTGCCGACACCCTCATTGTGCGCAAACGCGCGGTGGCCCGGCTCGCTTCCATGGTGCACCAGATCGATAAGGACCTGCTCTTCTTAAACGAAGTGAGAAATGTCCTGCGCCATCTCCCCCATGTAGAGGATGCGTACACCATCGTGATTGCAGGCTACCCCAATGTCGGGAAATCCTCGTTCATCAAACGGGTCTCCTCGGCAGCCCCGGACGTGGCAGCATACCCCTTCACTACCAAAGGAATCATCATCGGTCACCGGGATCTCCCCCGCGAGCGAATCCAGTTCGTAGATACACCGGGTATCCTCGATCGTCCGGCAGAAGAACGCAACCAAATCGAGCGGCAGGCACTCTCTGCAATGATGAATGTCGCAGATCTGGTGGTCTTCATCCTCGATCCCTCGGAACACTGCGGCTATCCCATGGAAGTCCAGCTTCACCTGCGCGATGAAGTGGCCGGAATGGTTGACGTGCCAATGATCGTTGTTGCCAACAAGTCGGATATTGTCGGGGCGGAAGGGTACATAACGATGTCCACCAAGACCGGGGACGGTGTCGATGCGGTGCTCGCAGAAATATTGTTACGCAAGCCGGAACCGGTGGATAAGAAGAAGGTTGTGGATATCCGGTCTCCCATCAGGCATGATCCCGAAGAGATGGAGATGAATGATGATGATGACGACTCCGAGAAAGTCAAAAAACCCAAACGGAAACGGACAGTCAGGAAGCCCCGTACAACCCGTGCGGGTATGACTCCCGAATCGATCTGATCTTTCTTTTTTTTTGCCCTGTTGAAATCCAGTCCTCATGTTATTGACTTATTGTCACACCGCTAACCGGAAGGTAAACCCCGGCAGGGAACAAATAAAATCGCTCACTTTCTGAGGGGGTTCCGGGAGGGTAAAACAAATTACCCCCTCCGACCTCCCCTCACCCATTTGGCTATTGAAATGGTATCCATAAACTAATTCTCTCCCGTAAAAATTCGGGAACTAGGCATACAAAACCCGGGGGTAAACAATGTACTAATGGGGGGTCGGAGGGGGAAATTTTACTTGAGCGCCTTCTCCAGCCCCAACAATGATACACCAAAAGAAGTTTCAGCCTCACTATATGCCGTCGTTGAATCCCGTTATTACAAGCCAGACCGGCATCCGCAAAAGAGATCGGGCGGCTGTACACCACCCGACCCCCATCCACCCCATGACCCTTTTTTTAAAATAGGGTGCCCGGTTCATGAAACCATGCCGGAAATATTCATCTGAACCGTTGCCGGAATGCACTATCGGGCTGCGGCACTCATCAAAAAAAGGAGAGGGTCGTCTCAATCCCCATCGTATGTACCAAACGTGCGAAGGATATTTTTTAAAATAACTGGATCTTACCCCATCCACGTCATCGCGGCCAGTCCCACAAGGAATCCAAGGATAGTTCCGCCATTCAAAGGCGGGAGTCCGGCCTGCGGTTTTCCCGACATGACAAAATGCATCAGCACGCAGAGACCGGCCAGCGATCCGATGATCGCACCGAGTGCAGGGAGATTGATGATCCCGCCAAGTTTTGCACCTTTCAAAAAGACATTGGCCGATACCACCAGAATGGAGGGCATGATCAGGTCGCCGATACCGATGATGAACGCTGAACGCTCCCCGCCATCGCCCAGTTTCCCAATCCCTTCCTTGATGAAGGAGTAGTCCCGGCGCTTGGGGATGACAAAGAGGATCGGGGTCTTGAGGTCCATGACACCTTCAGCGAGCGTGATCATGTGTTTGGTCTTGTACACCGCGATTCCATCGTAGACCGCGAGCAGAATGAGCAGGATAACTACCGGCAGCACATCTAACGAAACACCAAAGATCGAGGCCACCCCGGCGCTCATCAGGATGCCGAGCACATCGATTACGTACCATTCCGGGTATTTATACAGGAGCGCCGTTGCGAGGAGCCCCAGCACGAGCACCGCGATGTTGGCAGTATCAGTTGCCCCGATTGTCGCGTACACGATAGCGGCAAAGATATACACAAAGGTAAAAAACAGCGATAATCCTATGATCGCTTTGATGAACACTTTTTTCGTATCATATTTGATCAAAACGAGTAAAATACCGGTAAAGACCAGCAGGATCAGGATAAAGAAGACCGGGTTCTCAAGCGAGGTGGGGTCTTCAAATGCAACGACACCGGAAGCCTTCACCGGCAGGGAGAGCAGGAGTGCGCCTATCTCCACGGCAAGGAACAGGAGCGGCATTGCAAGAAGGGGAATGAGATTTTTTGTGTCCATGCGGATACTCCGTAAACTTAAACGTTAGTAATTACTGTACTCTCATCACCTAAAAGCATGAATATACGAATTCACCGTTCTGGCTCCTGCTCACGGGCGTCAGGTCATCGCCACCCGGAGAACAAAATGCCGAATAGGCTAAACGTGCGTACAAATAACGTATGTACCAGAAGGTGAACAAAGATGGGCGTTGCACTTCGGGATATTCTGGCAGAGTATAAGACACCGGTCACACTGGAGACCATTCCCGGTATCGCGGCTATCGATGCGAACAATACCCTCTACCAGTTCTTAACCATCATCCGCCAGCCTGACGGCACACCATTGATGGACGGGCGGGGACGGGTCACCTCCCACCTCTCCGGCATCCTATTCCGGATAGCGAACTTCATGGACAAGGGGATCAAACCGGTCTTTGTCTTTGACGGGAAACCCGGCGAACTCAAACAGGCAACGGTCGACCAGCGCAGGAAGATTCGCGACACGGCGGGTGAACGCTGGAAGGAAGCGATCGAGCGCGGGGATGAGGCAGAAGCATACAAGCAGGCTAGATCTGCCACCCGGGTGGATGCGGCAATCATTGCGTCTTCCAAGGAACTGCTCGGGCTTTTGGGAATCCCGTTCGTGCAGGCACCCGGAGAGGGGGAGGCCCAGGCATCCTACATGGTGGCCAAAGGCGAAGCCCGGTATGTGGTGTCACAGGATTATGATACCCTGCTGTTCGGTGCTCCCAACCTTGTCCGCAATCTTACCGTAAGCGGCAAACGCAAGATGCGGGGGCGAACCATTACGGTCAGCCCGGAGCGGCTGGTCCTTGCCGAAGTGCTGGCAGGACTTCACCTCACCCGCGAGCAGTTGATCGAGATCAGCATCCTGATCGGGACCGATTTCAACCCGGGTGTTGACGGCGTTGGGGCAAAGACGGGCCTCAAGATCGTGCAGAAAGGAGAATTCCGGCAAAAACTCAAAGAGAAGCAGCCGGACTTCGATCCTGCCCCAGTGATGGACCTCTTCTTACACCCCCCGGTGACGGACGATTATACTCTTGTATGGGGACATCCCGATACAGAGGGAATAAAAAAGATGCTCTGCGGGGGATATGAGTTCTCTGAAGAGCGGGTGAACAAGGCGCTCGAGAATTTCACGGTCAAGGTAGGGCAGAAGACACTGGAGAACTGGTTTTAGCGGTAGGGGGGTACCCCTACCCCCCCTCCGTGCCCCTGCAACGAATTTACCCGGGAAAAATCAAATCCTGCCACACACTAGAAAGAAATTCAGAACTTTTCCGGGAAAATAATCGTGAACCGGGTTCCCTGCCCCCATACATCGCCGGGACGAACAATTCTGAAATAATTTTATTCCCTTCCCGCCGGATAGAATGATATTTTTCCCTCACATCTGCGTCATCTGCAAAGACGAAGTCAATGAGGATAGGACGCCGCTCGCCATATAAGGGGATGCTGTATTCGTGATCGCCTTTCCCCAGCATATCCGCTGCGGCAACCCCGGTCATCTCTTCGATCGCCTTGTTCCACGCAATCATCCTGCCCTCATTGTCAATCGCAAGTACCGCATCCGGCAGGAAACGGAGGATATCTGCCAGGAGCTTCTGGGAATTGCGAACAGCTTCTTCCGCCCGCTTCCTTTCCCGGAGATTATCCCAGTCCCGTAGTGCACGACGGGCGATATGGGGCAGATCCCGGAACGTGGTTGCGGATTTGACCACGTAATCGATCGCCCCGTATTTCATGATCTCAACTGCGAGAGGTTCGTCCCCGTGACTGGTCATGATGACAAGCGGGATCGTCACTCTCCCATTCTTGCGGGGCAGGATGTCGAGACCTTTCCCATCGGGAAGAATCCAGTTGGCGATGATCAGATCGGGCTGATCGCGCCCGATGATGTCCCGGGCGTCACGGAGATTCCCTGCTATGGACACCCGGAACTGTTTAGGATCTGCCAAAAAAGCGTGGAGAACGAGATCCTGGTGAGCGCGATCACCCTCAAGAATCAGAATGTGAGAGACTGTTGTTCCCGTCACGATGTCCATTCCCCATCCCGATCCCGGAACGCCCGGGCTTTTAATTTCCTGAGGATTTTGCATTCCAGCCAAGCCAGTAGAACTCGAGCTCCTTCACCAGTTTTATGAAGGTCTTTATGTCAAGGGGTTTTACGATATAGCTGTTCGCATGGTAATCATAGGATGTGGCAATATCGTTTTTTGCATCGGAACTGGTGAGTATGACAACCGGGATCCGGAGGAGCGACGGGGTGGTTTTAATCGTCATGAGCACTTCAAGCCCGTCAACCTGGGGGAGCCGGAGATCGAGAAGAACAATATTTGGCCGGGGGTATTGTACCGGATCCATGTATACACCCCGCCCGAAAATGTAGTCAAGTGCCTTCTCGCCATCGGACACATGATGGATCGTGTTTGCCACCTGCGGGTCACGCATCCCCCGTATCACGAGCTCGGCATGGGCCTCGTTATCCTCTACGAGCAGGATATGCAATGGTTCGCCGGTAAGATCAACCATAGAAGTTTTATTTTTATCTACGGTGTATTATCTTATGGGTGTGTATTTCTCCGGCACTACTGGCAGCGGGAACCGGAACATCGCCCCTTATCCTTCCACATCCGATTCCACCACCTGCATATGTGAACCTCGATGACACGTGGGATGGGACTCCGGTTGACCCCGTTCCCCGGTACTCAAAAGGATCCCTGAATATCGTAGACCCGGGAACGTCAGGTACAGGGAAACACAGTACATCCCGTATAAGGAGTTCCTGCCACAGGATATTTAGCTATATTCAGCGTAAAAGACGGGCCCGGGGTTAAATAATACCCGGAATAAATGATATTGTTTATATATTATTCCGATAACTCAGAAGAGTTACGGTTATTTTATGATTCCTCGATCCAATCCTGTCCCGTCGCGATCCCGTTGTTTTGCCGGTATCGCGTTCCTTGCCGTGATCCTTCTCTCTGCTTCTGCGTCCGGAAGAAGCAGGCTTTAAAACCCGATAACAAGGAATAATTTCTCTCTTTTTTTATGAAGTTGCCGGATGCTTCTGCCCGTATCATTGTTTTTATATAACAGAGTTGTTGATCATTTCTTTATTGATAGGAAATTGAGATATGCCAAACCAAAAAGACGGAAAACTGGAACTGTTGTCGGACAAGAACAGTGTTCCCGTACTTGTCGATTTTGATATCCTGCTCCCCGGTCATGGGGTACCGCTTCGTGACGGAGCATCGGCAAAGGTGCGGGAGTTCGCTGCATCACTTCCCGCAGATGGGTAATATCGCACCCGGACCCGCCTCACCTGTTTTTTTTAGAGTCACCCCTTATGGGCATGTATAAGCCCCGGCAGGGTTCACCTACTACTTAAGAGATTCATCCATGCAGCTCCACTCCTGCAAAAAGACCTACAACAACGAGACGCAGCGGGCCATCCCGCTCGAAGAGACACTTCACCGCATTGAACCAAAAGTCCCCGCTGCCGGTATCACCCGTGTCGCCGACATCACGAGTCTTGACCGGATCGGTATTCCGGTCTTTTCCTGCATCCGCCCGACCGCAGATGACGGTGCTATCACCGTGTACAACGGCAAAGGAGCAACCGTTGAGGAGTCAAGGATATCAGCCATCATGGAAGGGATCGAGCGGTATTCGGCCGAGGCGCACGACCGGGAGATCCGGACCGCACTGTTCCAGGAACTCGAAGGCCGCGAACCGGTCATCAATCCAGTGGACCTGATCCTGCCGGAAGGTGCAGTAACGGATCGGTTCATGTCCTGGTACCAGGGATACGATATTGTCAATAACGAGACGGTGTGGGTCCCGGCCTTTGCGGTATTTCACCCAGTTCCCCCCCGGCACCGGGGAGTCTTCCGGACAAATACCAACGGTCTCGCTTCGGGAAACACCATCGAAGAGGCGGTCTTCCACGCACTCTCCGAGATCATCGAGCGGGACGCCTGGTCGCTCGTAGAATCGACGCGGGATACTGGCCCCGCAGTGGTGGGCATCGATGACCCGGTAATTATGGATATGCAGAAGAAATTTGCCGATGCCCAGGTAGAAGTGACCATACGGGACATCACCAGCGACATTGGCATCCCGACGATCGCCGCAGTGGCAGATGACGTGCTCTTAAAAGACCCCAGCCTTCTCACCATAGGTATCGGGACCCATACCAGCGCACGGATCGCTGTCATGCGGGCTCTTACTGAAGTAGCCCAAAGCCGGCTCACCCAGATCCACGGGGCCCGGGAAGACACCACGATTGCCGATCTTCGCAAAAAGATGGGTTACGAGCGGGCCAAAAGGATCAACGGGTACTGGTACCGTGACAACGGGACCGTGGATTACACAACGATCCCCTCGTCCGACACCGATGATTTCCTCAAAGATATCCAGAATATCATCGTTGCACTGGAGAAGAAGGGGCTCGACCGGGTCATTGTCGTTGACCTGACCCGGGAAGAGATCGGGGTTCCGGTCGTTCGGGTGATTGTACCGGGCCTCGAAGTCTTTGCAATGGACCCCGAACGCCGGGGCGAGCGGGTGAAGCATGCCAAAGATCATCGTCTTTCTCGGCCCAAGCCTTGACATAAAATCAGCTGAACAGATCCTCCCTGCAGAGTACCGGCCTCCGGCAAAGCGGGGCGATCTTATCACCGCAGCACGCGAGGGTGCGACAATCATCGGCCTGATCGATGGTGTCTTTCACCAGGAATCAGCCGTTGCCCACCGCGAGATCCTTGCAGCGTTAAAAGGCGGTATCCGGGTGGTCGGTTCATCGAGCATGGGCGCACTCCGGGCAGCCGAGATGGACACGCTCGGCATGGTGGGTATCGGTGAGATCTACCGGATGTACAAGAGCGGGGAACTGATTGCCGATGATGAGGTGGCGCTTGTGTTCGACCCGGTCTCCGGCATGTCACTCTCTGAACCATTGATCAATATCCGGTTTACCTTAAAGCGGGCTCTTGAGGAAGGGATCCTCGATGCTGCTGCTCATGATGTTCTTCTTACCGCGGCCCGGTCCCTCTTCTATCCCAAACGAACCTACCGTGCAATCGTGGCCGGTGCCGGGGATGCGGTTGATACAAAAACCCGCGAGAGGTTCCTTTCGTGGGTTGACAGCCATGCCTGCGACAAGAAACGCGAGGATGCGATTGCAGCGCTCGAATACATCCGTAAAATTGCGGAGTAGTTTAACGAGGAGTAAAGCTTCACCCGCCGATGTATTGCTTTTTTTTTTTAAAAAGTTCCGGGGGCAGTTACTCTTCGATCCCGGTGCATTTCCGTAACCTCCGCTCAGTGAGAACCTTATCTGGAACGTTACGCGACCGTGGGCTGAGCCGGGCTATGACTGCGAGCGGGTGGCAAAAAAAGAAGGAGCTGGAGATGATCGTGCGGCTGAAGATGAAGCAGGGGAACCCGGTATCTCCTGACCTGAAGGTATGATGAATACGGGAATATCCTGAATAATCTACTCATTTATCCGCTATCGGAGACACCTGGCATAAGGGGTCGGAACCCTGAGGGTAAATACGCCATATACGGGTTCCTTTTCCCGAACTCCTGCTCCGGAAAAACTCGTAAAACTGCCGGTTTCGGCCACTGTTGAAAATAAGCCCTAAATTTTCCCTGATTGCCAAAATACGACAGGAAACCCCCACACCGGATGGCTGCCAAAGGCCCTGGAATCGAGGCTGTTTTCGCCACGTAGTTTAGCCCATCCTGACCCCTAAAACCCAACCGTAATACGAATAGGAGGCTCTTTTTTCCGGGGAGGGTATTGAAAATTGTGTTTTAAACAGTTGAACAAGATAAACGGGTTCCGTGTACATGACCGGGCTAAATCCCGAAAGCCAGAAAACCCTCGATAAAGGATTCTCGTAAGCGGGTGGGTGGACGGACCGGGTCGTGTTCAATCGGTGGATCCCCGTGGAATGTATGGGATATTCTGAAAAAATGGATGCGTGCCCGGTGTTGGGAAAAGGGAAAAATGTTCGCCGGTTCAATAACTGGCAGAAAACAAAGGTTGATGAGCTTGCCCCGCTATTTAGTTTAGACACAGTTCCGGGTATCTTCTCATAACCCGGAACAGCCTGTGCGGGAAACAGTGCAGGAATCATGCGGACGATGACAGGATTGCCATCGGAGAAACAGCATCAGGTAAAGACCCTGATGCCAGTATAGGGTCCCGATGATCCACGGTCTCGTGGTGACGACCTCTGGAGCCCTTTACCGTAACGGGCAAATACCCGTTCGGTTCATGAAGGGAATTTCGCCGATATGTCGAAGCGGGCTCAAGAACGAATAGTTATCCCGGTTTACTCCGGGGGGATTTGGCCGATTGTTGATCCGGCCAATATGCACGGAATCGCACAATCCCTTGACGCTTAAACAAACCGGGAAATAATTCCCGCAGAAGAATACAACCAGACAAAAAATCAGGAGATACAACACATAATGGAAATAGAAATTATAGCCGTGGGCGGATACGATGAGGTCGGTCGGAATATGACCGCTGTTCGCTGCGGAAAGGAAATCGTCATTTTTGACATGGGGCTTCGCCTAGACCAGTTGATGATCCACGAGGATGCAGAAGTTAACGAGATGCATTCCCTTGATCTGATCAGTATCAAGGCGATTCCGGACGACACCGTGCTGCAAAAAGTCGAAGGCACGGTCAAGGCGATCGTCTGCTCGCACGGGCACCTCGACCACATAGGGGCAATCCCGAAACTTGCACACCGGTACAATGCACCGATTATCGCAACCCCGTATGCAACCGAACTGATCCGCCAGCAGATCGAGGGTGAGAAGAAATTTGACGTGAAGAACAAGCTCTTTGCGCTCAGCGCCGGGCAGCGGTACACGCTCTCTTCGAACCTTGTTCTGGAATTTGTCCGCACGCAGCACTCGATCATCGATACCGTAACACCGGTGCTTCACACCCCTCACGGTGCGATCGTCTATGCCTGTGACTTCAAGTTCGACCGGTCACCGGTCATCGGTCAGCCGCCGGACTTTGCCCGTTTCCGGCAGCTCGGCAAGGAGGGGGTGCTCGCCCTTATCGTGGAGAGCACGTATATCCATCGCCAGGGACGGTGCCCCAGCGAGCGGATCGCCCGCGATCTCGTGCGGGGTTTCATCACCAGTTTCGAAGACGACAAGAATGCGGTCGTTGTATCGACATTCTCATCCCACATCGCCCGGGTGAAGAGCATTGCGGAATGTGCCCATGAGATCGGCAGGAAACCTATCTTTCTCGGGCGTTCTATGGAGAAATACTCCGTTGCTGCAGAACAGATGAAACTGGTCTCGTTCCCTGAAACTGCAAGTGTCTATGGGAACCGGCGAACCGTCGATCGGATGATGCGCAGGATGATGAAAGAGGGAAAGGAGCAGTTCCTGCCGATTGTCACTGGTCACCAGGGCGAGCCCGGATCGATCCTGACCCGGCTTGCAGCGGGCGATACTCCCTACCAGCTGAGCAAGGGAGACAAGGTACTCTTCTCGGCAAATATCATCCCAAACCCGATGAACATCGGGAACCGGTACAGGATTGAGCAGCAACTCAAAATGGCCGGGGCCCGGATTTTTGATGATCTGCACGTGAGCGGCCATGCGTACCGGGAAGACCACTACGAGTTTCTCCAGATGCTAAAACCCCAGCACATCATCCCTGCCCACGCAAACATGAAGATGACGGCAGGCTACGCCGATTTTGCCAGCGATCTTGGGTATACCCTGGATAACGATGTCCACCTGATGAGGAACGGGCAGCGGCTCAGGATAAAGTAAAACACTTTTTTTTGTTCACTATACCGGAAAACGGTTATGACAATGCTGGTTAGGTATTGACCGTATTTTGTCAACACGGTGAATGATAGAACAAGGCGAAGCGGGCAGCGGTCCAGGCATGTGTGCAGCAGGTACGAAGATTTACAGAGGAGATTACGCTCAACGGGGCTCCCCCCCTCTGCCTTCGTGAACTTCCCCAACGGGAACTTGTTTTGTGGTTCTGGATGAACGCTTCAGTCAGGTTCACTCGTTCTCGTTTTCGTTCGCGTACGCTCGCACAACGGCTCGCTTGCAACCATGAACGGCATCAGCGACCTGATCTCCAGCATTCTGATCGGGTTCATCTGGGCGTTTGGAGGGTACCTATTACGGGTTCGTGTTCTCCGCTATCGTGGCAGCAGCAGGAACGATCCTGATGCTGGTAGGGGAGAAACGGATGGCGCAGGATCCGGGTGCGTGATTTTTTTACCATCCCCACCAACGTTATTGACACAATGCCCGGTTTCCCAACGATACAATGGGATTTCCAAATAAAACACAGATATCTGCCCGCGATACGGTGAAACCACGAGATGAAATTCAATTACCATTCTTACGCAATCATTGCAGCGGGTGGATTTCTCGGGGCGGTTCTGCGCTGGTTCATCGATGTGCAGATCCCGTCCCTTTTGGGAACGCTTCTGGTCAATTTTCTCGGGTGTGTTTTCATGGGAATCTTCATGTACGAATCGATCTATATCGGGGCATTCATCACGTTCTCGGCGCTTGCGGTGCAGAATTTTGAAATCTCGCCCGGTATCGCAATCCTTAACCTTGCGGTGAATCTCGGGCTCGGGCTCTTTGGTATCTTTGTCGGACGGTACTTTATCACTTACCAGCGGGAGATCTAAAATGGAGCCGTTTGTTCTGGTGGGAATCGGGGGAGCGATAGGATCGATCTGCCGGTTCGAGCTCTCGAAACTACAACCGGTCCAGGGGCTTCCGGTAGGGATGGCACTGGTAAACATTCTCGGGAGTTTTGCGTTCTCGCTGGGGGTCTTTGCTGCACTTCCCGGGGTTCTCTATTCCCTGATCGGTATCGGGGCGCTGGGCGGATTCACCACATTCTCAACATTTTGTTTCGAGACATTCCGTATGCTTGAAGACCATGATTATCATACGATGAGTACTAATATGCTCATCAATGTCGCAGGCAGCCTCGCTGGAGTGTACGGGGGCTATCTCCTTGCCCTGTGGTTCATGTGAGGGGGGGGGGATTATGTTAACTGATGGAATGCTGTTACGAATCTATATCGCGGAATCGGTACGCATCAAAGAAAAATCTGCGTACAAATATCTCGTTGATTACTTTATGGCAAAGGGATTTCCCGGCTGCACGGTCTTTAGGGGGATGGTCGGGTACGGTCACGAGTACAAAATCCGCACGGTAGATATCCTGAATCTCTCCCTGGATCTCCCGGTCGTGATTGATGTGGTGGACACCGAAGAGAAGATCATGGCCATCGTTCCTGAAGTCGAAGCGATGGTGGAGCATGGGCTCGTCACCGTCAAGAAAGTGCAGATGGGACAAAAAGTAAAGTAACCGCCTCCGTATCATCGGTTAAGAAAAGATTGGATTTGTTATTAGTAAAAAATTCTTTTCAATATTTTTTGCCTTTAAAAAAAATCCCGGGAAAATAAAAAAAAAAGTCGGGTAAAAAAAATAATTTACGTTATTTTCGCTGCTGCAATACCTGCCAGTTGCCGGGCGGTTTCGTAATCGATCGCAGTTCCATTCGTCCAGAAATCCTGGTACACATCCTTTTTCACAAACGAGATTATGTGTAGCGTGCCAGTATTTCTGTCCTAAAATAGTGACATAATTTATGTCCGCTTTCAAGAGCACCAATCAGGTGCTTGCGGGTGAAAGCGACAATGGAAATCAGGACCAAAGCAGTC
>JBAZRZ010000002.1:0-78475 GCA_041662685.1 Methanoregula sp. | reverse complement strand
CGTCTCTCCGATTTCCTTTGCACTTCGTATCCCTTCTTTATAGAATACGACTGCTTTGGTCCTGATGTCCATTGTCGCTTTCACCCGCAAGCACCTGATTGGTGCTCTTGAAAGCGGACATAAATTACGTCACTATTTTAGGACAGAAATACTGGCACGCTACACATAGGATCCTAAACGTCTGATAACCCGGAGAGAGACGGGATCAAACCGGTAGTACGAACACAACCCATATATATCTTTGACGTGAATGAGAAGTTTGGTGAATCATTTGACCGAAAATAAGTCATACAGTGCAGGACAGAAAGTCGGGCCCGGCAAATATGTCTGCATAGATTGCGGTAAGGAACTCACACTCGACAAGAGCGAACAGGATCTCAGGAAATGTCCTGCCTGTTCCTGTGCAGAATACCAGTGCTTCCCGATGACACACATCCGTCCGGATATCAAAACCGCGGAAGATTTAAAGAACCCGCCAAAACGCGGAAAAAGCAACATATAATTTCACATTTTTCTTTTCGGGCACAGTACGGCATGTGTGAATTCTGGGAGACTTGAAAAAAACATGCATCAGGAATGCCTGCTCCCAGGTTTGTCTGAAGGAGTAACAGGAGCCCTACATGGTAAACGTCTCGAAAGAAGGGCAGGTCTTTAAGTGTGAGATCTGCGGTAATGTAGTTATTGTGAAAGAGAACGGCGGCGGCGAACTGGTCTGCTGCGGCGAACCCATGCAACTGGAGAGTGCGTAATTATGGTTGTAAAAAAAGCAGTAGCGAAAAAAACGGCAGTTAAAACAGCACCGGCAAAAAAACCGGTAGCAATGAAAGGATCGGGAAAGCAACTTAAAACCCTTGAGAAGAAGATCGGAAAAGTGCCGAAGTTTTTCAAGGAGCTGACCACCAAAGAGCCCGAGATGTTCAACCTCGTTATGAAATTCGAGCAGCACATCTGGGATGATGGCAAGATCTCAGGTAAGACAAAAAAACTGATCGCGATTGCGATTGCAGCCGCCATGCGTGACCAGCATGCAGTCCGTGCCCAGCTGGCCGGTGCAAAGAATATCGGGGTCACGAAAGGAGAAGTCGAAGAGGCACTCCGCGTCACCTTCCTGCTGTCGGGTATGCCCGCCTATGTCTATGGCAAGGCCCAGCTCGACGAGGTAATGAAATAATCCACTCTGCGAGGTGAAACATCATGGAAGACGATACCTGTATCACGTTTCCCGTTCTCGGGGAGCCGGCGCCGGACTTTGAAGCGGAGACCACCCACGGGCCCATCACGCTCTCATCCTTAAAAGGAAAAGGGGTGGTGCTCTTTTCGCACCCGGCGGACTTCACACCGGTGTGCACCACGGAGTTCATGGCATTTGCACAGATTTATGACGAATTGCAGGCACTCAATGTCCAGCTGATCGGTCTGTCCATTGACAGCATATCGGCACATCTCGCATGGGTGCATGCGATCAAGGAGAAGATGGGAGTTACCATCCCATTCCCGATCATCGCCGATCTGAACATGAAAGTGGCAAAGAAGTACGGCATGATCCACCCGGGGCAATCCTCGACTGCCGCGGTCCGCTGCGTCTTCTTCATTGATGACAAAGGCATCATGCGGGCGATGATCTACTACCCGCTCCAGAACGGGCGGTTCATGCCCGAGATCATCCGGCTGGTCAAGGCACTCCAGACCACGGACAAATTCAAAATCTCGACACCGGCGAACTGGCAGCCGGGCGACAAAGTGGTTGTTGCACCGCCAAAAACTACGGCAGAAATGGACAAGCGCCCGAGCGAAGGGTACGAGTGTAAGGACTGGTACCTCTGCTTCAAGAAAGTATGAAGCAGGGAAAACCCTCTTTTTTAATAAAAAGTGCAGACAGACATTGTACATGCACAGGCATTTGTTGTTGTTATAGTAACCATTACCGGGGCAATTATTCCCATACAGAGGCTTCCGCAGAAACGGAAGAGTGGCAACTCACCATCTTGAGTGGCAAGCAAGAAAGGGGACGCTCCTTTCAGGATCCATCCAATCCTTTTTTATGACACGTAACAAAGATACCGTTATGCCTATCAAGGTCCTCGCTTTTGCTGGAAGTCCCCGCAGGCATGGTAACTCCGAGACGCTGCTGGACTGGGTGCTGGGCGGGATGATCGCTGACCCGGACGTAATCATCGAGAAAGTCGCCCTGACAGAAGCCAATATCAATCCCTGCAAGGGGTGCAATGCGTGCGAAAAATTGAATAAATGCGTGCAGAACGATGGCATGGTCATCTACCATGACAAGATCGTCTCCGCTGACATTATCCTGCTCTCTTCACCAATTTTTTGTATGGGTATCGCCTCGCAGGCAAAGGCCCTGATCGACCGGGCACAGGTTTTTCGCTCACGGAAATACGTGCTCAAGCTCCCCATAGTCCCCCCAGAGCGCAAGGGTAAGAGGCTCGGAGTGTTCCTCGCATCTGCCGGGCAGAACTGGGACCATGTCTTTGATGCGGCAGTCCCGTCCGTGAAATGCTTCTGCCACGTCATTGATATCAAGGATGCGGATATCAGTTACCTGATGATCAACAACGTGGACGAGAAAGGGGCAATTGAGAAACATCCGACCGCCCGGGCTGATGCCGAGAAACTTGGTAAAACGGTGATTGCCGAGATCAGAAAGCGGCTTGCGGAGTGATTTTATGACTGTAACCGTACTTGGCATATCCGGGAGCCCGCACCGGCACGGGAATACAGAAACCCTACTCGACAGTTTCTTAGAGGGTGCCCGGGCGGCCGGTGCAACGGTTGAGAAAGTGGTGCTTAAGGACTTGGAATACTCACCCTGCCGGGGATGCAATGCCTGCCATAAAACCGGCGAGTGCGTTGTGAAGGATGATGCAATCACCTTATTTGACAAAATACTGGCATCGGACTGTATCGCGATCGCCTCTCCCATCTATACGATGGGGATCACTTCAGAACTCAAAGGACTGATCGACCGGGGGCAGTATCTCTGGGCCCGGAAATTCATTTTAAACACGCTCTTTTTCCCCGATGATCATATCAAACGCCATAAAGGGCTTTTCATCTCCACGGCCGGCCAGAACTGGGACCATGTCTTTGACGGGGCGTTTCCGGCCATCACTGTCATCTTCAACGGTACCGGGTTTGAATATTATGACAATATCATAGCCAATAACATGGATGAATTCAAGGGGATCAAAAATCACCCGACTGCGCTGAAAGATGCGTTTGAGAAGGGGCAGAAAGTAGTCGGGGTTATTGAAACGTTAAAGACAGGATGATAAGAGTTTCATCCGCATTTTTTTTAAAATATTGTTTTTAAAAAACGATTTTTATCCCAAACAATAAGGGTTAATCTATTAGGTAAATTTCAACTCAAATCCTTTCGACACTTTCTTATACCGGACTCAATATAAAAATATCTATGACAATAATCGTGTATATTTGTCCCAAATGTGGAATGACAAGAAAAAATATTAGCACGTGTTCAGGTCCACCCAATCGTAGACACGACCCGATACACAGAGTTAAGAAAAGCGTATCAGAAGTAGAATATGGTCGATTAGGTTTTGGTCCAAGTTCAATCTAATGAAGATAATCTTTTTCCAATTTTTAACAGTCAACAATGTGTTTTTTAAAAAAAATGGGATCAGAGCATATAGAACGATGCCACGAGCGTCCCGAATGATGCGATGATCAACACAACGAAAATCGGAATATTCCAAGCCATCACTTTCCTGCCGTCAAGGACACTGATCGGGAGCAGGTTGAATGCCGCAATCATGGCATTGATCTGGATACCAAAGATTCCGATATAGGTCAGCAGGCCGCCCATCCCGGAGCCTCCGAACAGCACCAGTGCAGCGAACGGGATACAGAGCAGAAGATTGACGACCGGCCCTGAGGCCGAGATGATACCGTTCTCCCGCTTGGTTAAGCCATGTCCGCTCCCGGAATTGCTATAGATGACGGTTGCTCCCGGGGCTGCAAAGACAAACCCTACCAGAGCTGCAAGGAGCACGGCAAAGAGCAGCATGGTATTGTCTTTCCGGAATTCCGCCCAGTGCCCGAATCGTATCGCGGTAAACTTGTGGGCCATCTCGTGCAGGATAAACCCGATGCCAGCGGTCAGGAGGGCGATGCCAACAAAGACCAGTGCAGCAACGGGATCGATCGATCTGACAGGCCCGGTTATGCCATAGGGTGCGATCTTGATGATCGCAAACGATATGGATATCGCTATCCACGCGGTAAAAAAATCAAATTCTTCCTTTTGGGAGACGCGTTCGAGCATGAAATCACCGGATCAGATAGGGTGCTCCTGCGATATCTGCTTTAGTGTTAAGGCGATGATAAACACGTTTATGTGAATACTCAGAGATGTATATTTATGTCGCTCGAGACCGTACGGGCAGAGATCACCAAGACTGACAAAGAGATTATCCGGCTCATTGCGCACCGGCAGAATCTTGCAATAAAGATTGCACGGATCAAGATCCATGCAGGTATGCCCGTCCATGATGAGCACCGGGCATCTGAAGTGCTGAACTCTGTTTTTGACCGGGCTGTTGAGGCCAAAATTGATCCGGTAACGGTCCAGAAAATATTCGCACAGCTCATTGCGATGAGCGAGGAGCGCCAGCGGGAGTGCTCCGGGGATGGGAATCTTCCCTGATGTTAGATCGCCACCAGAATATCACCCACATTTTTTTGAATCATCCTGCTGCGTAACCGGGTCTTGCTTCAACAAGATCCGGATTCGGGTAATGCGGGGCATAAAATACGGAACAATTTTTGCCTTCCCTTTTTTGTGTTCACTTTGGTGCAGCAAGATCGCTTTCCGGAAATTTTGTGAAAGTCAGGGAACGATTGAAATAAAAAAACCGGAGACGCGATCGCGATTGAAAATTTTTCGATTCTGCATGATCTGCGATTTTTCCGGACAAAACGCGATCCACTCAAAAAGTTCACACCGGAGAAAAAAATCAGATGTCAGTTGTACATCCGCGCCACGGATAATTATCCGTGCAACGGTTCGTTAACTGACACCCCATGATCGCGATTGAAGAAAATTTGCCGGAACTTTTTGCCGGACCCTGATGAAAAAAGCAGCCAGAACCGGTTCAGACTTTGTCCAGCAGCGTCCGGATAAGGGAATTTGTAGAAGGATCGGAAAAGAACCTGAATGCGATCTCACCGCTTTCCGTGATCCTGAACATCTTCTCGCGGCCCACCTCTTTAGAAACCTCTTCATTGACAAGCTCGCATCAACAAGTGCCCGCATGAAACCCGAGAATGTACCATGCGTGAGCTCAGCTGCCGGCATGCGTCCTTTCCTGAACTTCGCGGGTTGCACCTTAGGATCGTCAGGTTTTGCTTTTTTGGTACGGGATGGGACATAGAATGTGAAAAACTGTTTGAAAATATACTGCCGGGACACCCATTCCGCAGGAATAACATTCGCATTCTTCTTACCGGTCCGGAGCAGGATGGCGAGGATCATCTGGTAATTGGGGTTGACGAGCAGGGTCCGGACCGAACGCTTTGGGAGCGGAATGTATTGCGGTGTCTTCTGGTCGACGGCAGAATACACATCCCCTTCCAGCCAGGATGAGACGGCAAAAAGTGCATTGCTGAGCGGTTTTGATCCGCCCGATATATCGAACGTGAATCTCGCCCCGGGGCACTCGCGATGGATCTTTGTTATGGTATCGAGGACGGACAGGTAAACGGGCTGGTAGACAAGTTCGCGGGAGAGCGGAATAGAGAGCGTTACGGGGATCTCCTTTACGGCCGCGACCGCGTCACGGATGGCAACCCGGGCCTTCTCGACTTCGGGATTGGATGAAAGTTCGTACACGGAGTTGTCCGCAAGGACATATGTCCGGGTGATGGCTGGGAGCGTGCGGAAGATGGCCGGGTACGCGGTGTGAATGTTTTCACCGGCGCTGATGATGTGGACGTGTTCGCCCGGAGGCATGGATCAGTGTCGGGGGTGGGGGGTTAAATGGTTGTTTGTCTGTTTTTTTCCCGGGTTAACTCAGCAATCAGGTTTTTATGATCTTCTACTAATACTACTGTTACTCTCATTACTATAATAAAACTTGAAATAAAGAACATTAAAGGCAATAACTACCTCTATGTCAGAGAGAGGCTAGCAGTTAACTCGAAATCGATAGCAGTGCTGCTTTATGGGGGCAGAATCGACAAAATCACCTTAAATGAGTTTTCAGACAAAGTGAGTGAGTTTGCAGATATCAGGTTAAAGAAATATGTCGATTATCGCAGGGGTCACTACCATGCTGAATTTCTCAATACTGAGAGAATTGCTGAACTTGAAAAACTCCGGCATTCTCACGCGGAGTTTAAAGATCTCTATCCTGATGAATGCACCAGATATGTTGAGTCTTTGTTCGTTCGATATATCTAGGGAACTATAGCAATTGAAGGAAATACCATCTCACCCCAGGAAGCCCGGGAGCTTATTGAGCATGATATCTCTCCCGCCGGGAAGAAAGTATCCGAAGTGTATGAGATCCTGAACCTCGTGAAGCTCCGGAACTTCTTAGCAACCTATGATGGGGATATCTCTGAAAAACTGATCAAAACAATGCATGCGATCCTCATGGAAAACCTGATGCGGACACCCGGGGATTACCGGCAAATCCAGGTTGGCATTGAAAAAGTGGACTATGAACCCCCGCCGGCAATACTTGTTCCTGACCTGATGAAAGTACTGGTGGCATGGTATAAGACCAATAAAAAAACCCTGCATCCATTCGAACTTGCAACACTGTTCCACACCTGCTTTGAACTGGTGCACCCGTTCACGGATGGTAATGGAAGAGTGGGGAGGACTCTCATGAATTTCATTCTTGAGAGGGCCGGGTATCCAACGATATATCGTGGATTGTCCCACCGTAAGGACTATCTGGATGCTATAGGACCAGCCGATGATGGAGATTACCATCCAATCGTAATCATGCTCTGTTCTACGTATCTCGACCAGCACAAAGAAGTCACCGATCACGTTATGGCTAAAATGAAAGACAAACAGAAGAATTCGAAGATTGAGGATTTATCAAAAAAATTTTTCCGGCTCAAAAAAGAATACGCGAAAAGTAAAGCATGAAATGTCCGCGAATGAGTCTGTTCTGTCCCGGTAAATCAATCCATAAGCATCAGTTACCTTCCGGGCACTAACGCCAGAGGCGCACTCCATGACGTGCTGTTCTCTTATGCGGGATTTCTATGGAAGGGGTTCGTTCACGATTCTGTGACCGTTCATAAGCGGTCTACCCCATCCACCCGAGCAGAATGACTGCCCCGAGAGCAACCAGTATCAAACCGATAATCATCCGGACCGTCCGCTTGTACTTTGCTCTCATGCTGTCAGCCCGTTCGGGAGATATGCCATACGCAACAACGAGGGTTATCAGAATCAGGGGGAGAACGTAGACCAGATTATACAGCACGAGCCAGGGCAACCCGGCCATTATGGTCATCTCCCTGCCCATGAGACAGAGGATACTGATATAGATGCCCCCCGTGCAGGAAAAGCCGAGGATCCCGGCAAGGATCCCCAGCACAAATGCTGCGGGAAGCGACGCGATGCGGATATAGTTCCCGAGCATGCCTTTCTTCGATTCCGGTATGGACAGGATAATAGTCTCCTTGTTCCGGAGCACATCGGCAATGGTTATAATTCCCAGGAGAAGAGCGACTACCCCCCCGATAATGGCGAACCCCCGTGAGAGCCCGGAGAAGGAGATCACCGAGAAAAGCCCGATACCTACGAGAAGATGAAATAGGAACATCGCAGTGATGTAGGCACCGCCGACAAGCAGGATGCGCCTCCTGCTCCCAGCCGCAGCCATCGGGATCAACAGGAAGACCAGCACGGACAAGCCACAGGGGTTGGCACTGTCAGCAATCGCTGCGAAGATGACCAGCGGGAGGCTGAGCTGAGGAGATTCCGGCGTGCAGGTGGGCCCCTTTTCCGTGGTTACCGGTTGTGCGGTGGTGTTGCATGACGCGAGCCGCTGTTTCTCGAGACGGATCTCGGATTCAAACCGGTTGATGATCTCAACATCGCCAAGATGTGAGGCATTCCCGATGAAGATTACGGGGATTCCGGGACTGGTAATCCCGTACTTCCCGCTCAGTTCTGACATTTTCTGCCGGTTGTCGGCATTATTGTACACCTCAAGCCGGGTGAGATTGAGTTCAGGATATTTGTTCTGGAGCCCGGCTATGAGGGGTTTTACCTTTTCGCAGTGGCTGCAACCGTCACCGTAAAAATAGAATACGGTTATGGGGCCAGAAGACGGAGAGGTTGAGGGCGGGGATGATGCGGCCTTGAAAATATTGAAGGTAGGAACTGCAAGAAAAAACACCGCGCTCACGATGAGAGCTGCCAGCAGTATCAGGAAAATTTTGTGCGTTTTTTCCATGGATTAGAATCCCAGTAACCATTGTTCATGACGATAAAAGAATATTGAGGTTCTGCCATTCTTCTAAAAAAAATACTTTTACCGTATTTGCAGGGGGGTTAAACTGGGGTGGCTGACGTGTTTGAAGATGGGGCCGCCTTTGTGGGTACCTGCCCATCAGTACCGGTCTTTTTTAACTCCCCGATAATGACGGATTCCAGATTCGCAGGAATATCCTTTTCCCCAACTAGGATGATATTACCGATAATCACTTCGGGGACACCCACATTTTTTGCACCCAGTTTATTGTTCAGCGAGTTGGAAAGGGCCTGATTTTCCGCGTTATGCCATATCTCCAGGATCCGTAAATCCACGCCCGGGTATTTTTCCTTTAACGACTGGACCAGCGGCAGCACGACATGGCAGTGCGGGCATTCCTCCCCATAGAAAAAGTACACAGTCACCCTGCCATCCACAAGACTTCCTGATCCTGGTACCGGCGTTTTTTCTGCCGGAGGGGGCAGGACAAAGAAAAGTCCGCAGATAAGAACCACAACAATGAAAATTCCAGCAACGATTTTAATTATTTCATCCATCCTCAAAAACCTGTAAGAGTACTGTAGATTTTCAAGGAATAAAATACTCTTTGGGAGTCTTAAAAAATTATTTTAAGGAAAGCATCGTCCCGACACCGTCGCGGGTGAAGAGTTCGAGAATGAGGTTGTGCTCGGTATTGCCATTGATGATATGGGCATAGCTCACGCCATTTTCTACCGCCTTGATCACCGAGCTCACCTTCGGGATCATCCCTTCACCAATCGCCCCGGACTTCCGCATGGCATTTGCCTCACGGATGGTCAGTTTCCGGTATACCATCGTCCGTTTTGCATCCATGACCCCGTCCACATCCGTCATATTTACGAGTTTGTAGGCCTTGAGGGCAACGGCAATATCACCGGCTGCCGTGTCGGCATTGATATTCAGGCTCGCGCCTAACCGGTCAATCGCTATCGGTGAGACAACCGGGATATAACGCGTATCGAGCAGCGTGTTCAGGATTGCCGGATCGATCCATTCGATCTCGCCGACCTGACCGAGATCGACTTCTTTCTGCACACCCCCGACCTCTATTTTCTGGAGTTCCATCTTCTTGGCGATGATTAGGTTGCCGTCACTGCCCGAAAGCCCGACCCCGCGGGCTCCGCATTTGGCGATAAGCGAGACGATCCCTTTGTTGATCTTGCCGACGAGCACCATCTGGGCGATCTCGAGGGTTTCCGGGTCGGTCACCCGCAGACCTCCGACAAAGACGGATTCCTTGCCCATCGCCTTCATCTTCTCGGAGATCTCCGGGCCACCGCCATGCACGAGGACTACGCGGATGCCGACATAGTGCAGGAGCACCACATCACGGATCGCGTTCTCCAGCACCACCGGGCCCAGCATCGCATGGCCTCCGAGTTTGATCACGATGGTCTTACCGTGGAACTGCTGGATGTACGGCAGGGCTTCCATGAGCACGTCTTCGCGTTTCATCATGTGGTGTACCTCCCATTGATCTCGACATACTTCTCAGTTAAGTCACAGCCCCAGGCAGTCGCCTCTGCCTTTCCTGCAGCAAGATAGAGAATGAAGATCACCTTTTTGCCATGCATAGCCGCCTTCGCATTCTTGAGATCGGCGATGATCTCTCCGGATTTCACGAGAGGATACTTCACGTTGCCGTCACTGATCCAGAGTGAGACTGCGTTGGGATCGAACTTCACACCGGCCCGGCCCGCTGCTGCAACCACACGACCCCAGTTGGGATCTTCGCCATACACCGCGGTCTTGACAAGCGGGGATTCAATCACCGTGCGGGCAACCTTTGCTGCATCATCCTCTTTGGGGGCACCCGTAACCGTCACTTCGAGCAGTTTGGATGCCCCTTCACCATCGGCGGCAATCTGCATAGCAAGAGAACGACAGCACTCCTCTAAGGCAGCGGAGAACTCCTTTGTGTTCACTTTGCCGGAGGCCCCTGTTGCCGTGCAGAGAGCAATGTCGTTGGTACTCATGTCGCCATCGACAACTACGCGGTTGAACGTTCTCTTTGTGGCCAGTTTCAGGGAATCTGCAAGTGGTTTTGGACCGATCTCGGCATCAGTGTAAATGAACGCAAGCATCGTGCCCATGTTGGGCGCTATCATACCACTTCCCTTTGCAATACCGCCAATACAGAATGATTCTTTTTCAACCAGCGCGTGCTTGGGATAGAGATCGGTGGTCATGATGGCCTGCGCGGTGAGGGTTTCAGCCTCGTATGTGCGATCGAGTTTTGGGGCGACCACTTTGCACTGGCGTTCGATGAGCGGAAGATCAACATACCGTCCGATCACCCCGGTGCTGGCAATCCCGATCTGCTTTGCATCGACCCCGAGTGCCGAACCGGCAAACCCGGTCATCGCAACCGCACCCTCATACCCGCGTTTACCTGTATACGCATTGGCGCAGCCACTGTTTGCGATAACGGCCTCCATTGTGCCTTTTTTTATCTGTTTGCGCATGAGTTCGATAGGCGCTGCCTTGACAAGATTTTCGGTAAAAACCCCGGCGGCTGTTCCGCTTGCACGAATAAGGGCAAGGCCGAACTTACCTTCTTTCATGCCATACGCAGTTACACCCTTGACTGCACAGATACTCCGTAATGTCATTATTCTCCTGCTCCATTTTTATCCGGATAGGACGCACCAACTGCATTGATAATATCTGAACGGGTAAGAATCCCCACGAGTTTTTTGCCCTGCATCACCGGCAGGCGGGTGACACCTTCTTTGAGCATTAAGGATGCTGCTGCCTCTACTTCCATATCCTCAGTTGCCGTGATCACGCGGTGCGTCATCACCTTCTTTGCCGGCATATCACCGATATTGCGCAGGGAGTGCTTGGTCTTTTCCCAGTTCACGTACTCGCGGATCGGGATCTCGATGATCTCAAAAGGCGACGGCAGCCAGAGATCATCAGAGATTCGTTCCGATTCGAGGAGCGAAATGAGATCCGACTCGGTAAGCATCCCGACAAGCTCGTTTCCTTCCATCACCGGAAGGCCGCCGATGTGATGCTTCCGGAACAGACATACCGCATCGCGGAGAGGGGTTTCGGCAGAGCAGACCACCGGGTTTTTTGTCATTGCGTCTTTCACCAGCATGATAAATCACCTACGGGAGCATCCCTGCACTGGCGAGCCCGTCCTGTTCAGGGAGCCCGCACATCAGGTTCATATTCTGGATTGCCTGTCCGCTTGCCCCTTTTACAAGGTTGTCAATCGCAGAGGCTGCAACGACACGCATCCCTTCACTCTCCACCATCAGGTCACAGAAGTTACTCCCGCGGACTGCGGCAAGCGAGGGTTTCTGGTACCGGACGAAATATTCACCTTTATAGAAATCCAGGTAGAGTTTTTCTACTTCTTTCTGCTCAAGGGGCTCGTTGAGCAGGATATGGGCCGTAGTAAGAATACCGCGGTTCACCGGTACGAGATGGGGGGTAAAGTACACATTCGCCTTTGAACCCAGCCCGGCGAGTTCCTGCTTCATCTCGGCAAGATGGCGGTGGCTCGTCCATTTGTAGGGCACGACATTATCCCCGATATTTGGATAGTGGGTGGTGGCAGATGGGTTATCACCCGCACCGCTCACACCACTTTTAGAGTCAAAGATAACCGTGTGGGCATACTTCGCGAGCGGAGCGGCAGCAAGCGTTGCACCGGTGGGGAAGCACCCGGGGTTTGCAACAAACTTTGCATTGATACACTCCTTGCGGTGGAGTTCAGGGATGCCGTAGGGTGCAGGGAAATAATCGGTATGTGCAACGCCATACACCTTCTCGTAGATATCTTTCGGGAGACGGTAATCTGCGCTGAGATCCACGACTTTGATCCCCCGCTCCAGCAGCTTGCCGGCGTAGGTCATCGCTGCGGTATGCGGAACTGCAAGAAATACCACATCGGCATCGATGGCATCTATCTCGGGACTTTCGAATTTGAGGCTGGTAAACCCTTTCAGGTGGGGATGGATCTGGTCAAGGGGGGTTCCTGCCAGTTTGCGGGAAGTGGCACACGTGACTTTTGCCGTTGAGTGATGACCCAGCAGGCGAACCAGTTCACCACCGGCATAGCCGGAGGCCCCGATAATCGCAATTTTCATACAAAGAGTATCCGATTGTCAAAATTTAATGCTTGTTGAGCGGAGGAGCGGGCTGAACGCGAATTGTACCCGAATAAAATTTTAAAAAAGGGGTTTACACTTTTTCCAGTTTGCGGGAATAGATATTGTACAGCCGCTGACCGAGCAGTTCGATCCGCTGGCGATCTTCAAGGCCTTCAAGAAGATCTGCGGGAAGTGCCCCGATCCCTTTTGCTGCACCGAGATATGCACCGCAAAGACATGCGATAGTATCGGTATTTCCCCCGGCATTAGCGGCGACAGTGAGGAGATCCGGCGGATGAGAATGCCTGTTGATCAGGAAGAATGCCATAGGCAGGGTCTGGAACACAGAGACATCATTTCCGATCTTGAGCAGGGCAGTCTCGGTCTCCATACCCTCTTTTTCCAGGAGAAGCGCATTTCTGATCTTACCGCCAAGTACCTCATCTTATGTTTGTGCCTTGTGCATAGCCTTTCCTACAGGGTCCGGGCTGTCGTGGAGGGCATGGTAAAGGAGGGTTACAACAGTAGAGGCCGCTGCGTGAGCGGCCGGGTGCGAGTGGGTGACATTGCATGCCCGCACAGCCCGTTCACATCCCTCGCTCATATCAGGAAATGCCAAGGCAAACGGAACAGCGATTGGGAGGCAGCCGGAGGTGGTGGATTTCACCCCTTTCTGCGGAACGTTCTCTTTCACCGGATGCTCACATGCCGTGGAAACGGATCCATCGGGAAAACGGAGTTTTCCCCTCGTGTAGAGTTCCCGTAGTGCGGTCATGTACCGTTCCTCGTTGAATTTCCCATCGGCAAGAAGGGTCCCGACAAGGATCATCATCTGGGTATCATCCGTATATTGTCCAGGGTTCAGGCCATCGTTGAGATGACCTTTGTAGGGGCGGCGGTACCCATACTTCATCTTGTTTAAGTTAGGGGCACCGCTCTCGTTGGGCATACCCAGCGCATCGCCTATTGCTGCACCCAGCAGGCACCCCTTGAATTTCTCAAGCATCAATTCTATATTGAAAAACCCGGACAGATAATCCTTTTTATATCCAACACGCGTACATCGCGGAACGCCCGGCATTTTTTTGTTGAAGAAAAATTACATGTGTCTCCAATATCACACCGAAGAAATGTGGCCAGACCAATAATTGTCGAATAGTACTTCGACAAATTATATATGGGTGTTTAGCATGATTAAATAATGTTAAATTGGTGGGCACATGACAGAGGATTTTAACGTCAGACTTGTCGAGGATGTGAAATCATACACACCCGACCCACAGTATAAAAAAAATGCATGTATGGGAGACTACCAGAAAGCCTACGACGATTTTCTGGCTGACAAGGACGGGTTTTGGGCAAAAATTGCCTCAGAACTGGAATGGATCCGGCCCTGGTCTGCGGTGAAGGAGTGGAACTACCCGTATGCAAAGTGGTTCATCAATGCACAGCTCAACATCACAAAAAACTGTCTTGACCGCCATGTGAAAGGTCAGCGGCGCAACAAAGCCGCACTTATCTGGCGGGGGGAGAGGGGGGCAGAACGCGCCTTTACTTACCAGCAGCTGCTCAGCAAAGTGATGCGGTTTGCAAACGCACTCAAAAAAATAGGGGTCAAGAAAGGTGACCGCGTCTGCATCTATATGCCGCTCGTGCCCGAGCATATGATCGCTATGCTTGCCTGCGCCCGCATTGGTGCAGTACACAGTGTTGTATTCGGGGGATTTGGAGCTGCAGCGCTCAAGATGCGGATTCAGGACGCGTCAGCAAAAGTCGTCATTACTGCAGATATCGGGATGCGCCGCGGCAAAACAATCCAGCTGAAAGCAATTGTTGACGAAGCTATCGTTGATTGTTCATCTGTAGAGCACATCGTTGTGCTCCGACGGCAGGATCCTCAGGTTGATCTGAAACCCGGTCTTGAACTGGATTTCAACGAGATCATGGCAAGTGCCCCGCAGGAATGCCCGGCTGAAGTCATGGATGCAGAAGATTCGCTCTTCACGCTGTATACGAGTGGATCCACCGGCAAGCCCAAAGGAATTGTGCACACCTGTGGCGGCTACATGGTCGGGACTTACTACACCAGCAAATACGTCTTCGATTTGAAGGAACAGGATATCTTCTGGTGTACTGCAGATCCGGGTTGGATCACGGGCCACAGTTACATAGTATATGGCCCGCTTGCAGCTGGAGCAACGGTATTCATGTCCGAGCTCACACCGGACTTTCCGGATGCAGGCAGTTACTGGAACCTGATCGAAGAACAGAGGATCACCATCTTCTATACAGCACCGACAGCGATCCGGATGTTCATGAAGTTGGGCGAGAACTGGCCAAACAAGTATAACTTAAGCTCGCTGCGGATCATTGGATCCGTCGGGGAACCGCTGAACCCGGAGGCATTTGAGTGGTACTACCATGTCATTGGAAAGGACAGAATTCCGATCCTCGACACCTGGTGGCAAACCGAGACCGGGATGCACATGATCACCACGATGATTGGCGAACCCATGCGGCCGGGTTTTGTCGGCAAACCTATTCCCGGTGTGGAAGCGGATGTGGTTGACAAAGACGGAAATCCGGTCCAGCCCGGGACTGGAGGATTCCTTGTTGTCAAATCCCCGTGGCCATCCATGCTCCGGACAGTCTGGCAGGATGATGAACGGTACCGCAAATACTGGGAGACGATAAAGGGCGTCTACACGGTAGGTGATCTCGCGGTGAAAGGTAATGACGGGTACATCATGATCCTCGGACGGTCTGACGACATCATCGTGGTTGCAGGCCACAACATCGGCACTGCAGAGGTGGAGAGCTCATTAGTCTCCCACCACGCGGTTGCAGAATCAGCAGTTATCGGGAAACCTGACGAGATAAAAGGCAACTCCATCAAGGCATTCGTGATCCTCCGGGAGGGCAATTCACCCAGCGACAAGCTCAAGCGGGACCTGATGTATCACGTGCGTATGACCCTGGGTCCAATCGCAGTACCGCAGGAGATCGATTTCGTAGATAATCTGCCCAAGACCCGGAGCGGGAAGATCATGCGCCGCGTCTTAAAAGCAAAAGAGATGGGTATAGATCTTGGCGATATCTCGACGCTGGAAGAGTGATGAGAGGCGATTTGTGAGCGTTATGGATAGCCTTTGGACTATACAGGAAAACTGATGGAGTGAGACGAAATATGACAACCGAAACGGGTAGTGTTATCACACAAGTGAAGAATCTCGACTTTACCGCAAATCCCGCTCCTCTCGGGTTGTTGGGTTTTGGTATGACAACGGTGCTCCTGAACCTGCACAATGCAGGATTCTTTGCCATGTGTTCGATGATCCTTGCTATGGGGATCTGCTATGGTGGCCGTGCCCAGATCATCGCGGGTATCGAGGAGTGGAAGAAGAACAACACATTTGGTGCAACAGCGTTCACCTCCTACGGGTTCTTCTGGCTGAGTCTCGTAGCCCTGCTGATGCTTCCGAAGATGGGACTTGCAGATGCACCGGACAAGACTGCCATGGCAGCGTATCTCGCGATGTGGGGGCTGGTCACGGCGATCATGTTTATAGGGGCATTGAAAACCAACCGGGCATTGCAGTTCGTATTCGCGTCACTGACAATCCTGTTCTTCCTGCTGGCGCTCGGGGACATCACCGGCAACAGCACTATCACGGTGATTGCAGGATACGAAGGCATCATCTGTGGGTTCTCTGCGATTTATGCTGGTCTTGCACAAGTACTCAATGAGCTGTACAAGCGGACCGTTGCACCACTAGGGTAAGGCAGGACAGACCTGCACTCATTCCTCTTTTTTATCACAGAAGCCGGACCGACGGACTAAACAATTATTCTTGAGACGGGTGGATTTTTTTCCGTTGCGCCATCCGGTATCCACAGATAACCTGGATCGTTGACCCAAACTCAGCATCGAGTACCGGAACACCGTAATCGACATAGAGGACCGGGATTTCTGCAAGTTTATTGGAGGTGGCAACAACGATGAGGTTCTTTGGTTCCACCATCCGTACAACCCGCGCGCTGATCTGCTGGTTTCCCCTGCCAAGAAGGAACCCCTGTGCACCAATCAGGCTGATGATAATCCGGATCTCCTTTTCCCGTCCCGCAAGATAGAGAAGGGTTTTTTCATTCACATCCGCTGCCACCAGCACGCCGTCCTTTATCGCATCGACGCCAAGGAGGGTTTTTGCACGCCAAAACAGTGCGCTATGGCCTCAGTGGTAGTCCCGGCACCGATGATGTAGAGCGTGTCCGGCAGCATCACCTCCTGCATGAACCGTGCGATCTCCTGCTTCGCCCGTTCCTCGTCCGGTTCCTCATACACCTGCTTTGCGAGCTGCACTTTACCGGCACTTGCAGGTGCCCGGGCAATACCGAATATCCGGGTTTTCAGGATCCCCGCCCGGTACGCTTCCTCGTCCACATCGAGAATTTCCGAATCCCGTAGATATTTATTATCAGAGTCCCGGATAAGTTCGGCAGCAATTACCGGATCAATAGCAAAAACGGCGGAGTACATCTTGACTCCTGCGGGTGTCCCGAGCAGCGGTACATCCCTGCCAGTCACTTCGAAGATATCCCGCGCTGTCCCGTCGCCGCCACAGAACAGGATCCGGTCGATTCCTGCTTCCTTAAACCGGCGGGCTGCAGTTTTTGTATCAAGCGCACTGCTTTCGCCGGAAAAGGTATACAGGATCTCGAATCCTGTAAAACCGGTCTCCCGGAGGAGATCTGCTCCCATAGGGCCTGAACAGGTAATGAAATGCAATCCTTTTTCCCGTGCGAGCAGGGTGAGGGTGATCCTGGCCCGTTCCATGGCATGGGGAACGGCTCCCCGACGCCGTGCCTCTTCCACGTTCCCATCAGTGCCTTTCAGCCCCACCGCCCTGCCCATGCCAGCAACCGGGTTAACGATGAGACCGATTCGTTTCATGAAAAAGGTGTGGGAGGGTAAACTTATTCTATCTTCGGTATCCGGGCGAGTGATTCCTTGATCAGCGCATCCGGGTATTCATAGTCCACCAGTTGCCCTGCATAATACGCATCGTACGCCGTCATGTCGAAATTACCATGACCCGAACAGTTGAACAGGATCGTCTTTTCCTCACCGCTCTTTTTGCATTTGAGCGCTTCATCGATTGCTGATTTTACCGCATGGGATGTTTCCGGGGCTACAATAATTCCTTCCGTCCGGGCAATGGTCTGGGCAGCATCAAAGACTTCGCTCTGGTGATAGGCTACTGCCCGCATCACGCCATCGTGCACGAGACGGGAGACAATCGGTGAATCCCCATGGTAACGGAGACCTCCTGCATGCATGGAGGGTGGCACAAAGTCATGACCGAGCGTGAACATCTTGAGGAGCGGGGAATGAGTTTTGATATAAGCACCGATAGTGCCCTTGTCGTTACCAAAGAGTGGTTTGAAAATACCTATAACCGGAATGCTGATTACGACGAAATTGTCGTGAAAGTCAATAACGGTGACACAACAAGCATGAAAACCGCCATAGAAAAACAACTCAACAAGCGAAAGGACCAGAAGATCGTCAATGTGATGGACAGCAAGGCGACACTGGCGACTATTTATTCGACATTTGGTATGATAACGACGTTTGTCACTGCTATTGGCGGTATCTCGATGGTTGTCGCGGGCGTCTCGATCTTTAATGTCATGATGATGTCCGTAACGGAGCGGATAAAAGAGATCGGCATCATGCGGAGCATTGGCACGCAGAAAAAAAGAAGTAATGAGTATGTTCATCTATGAAGCTGCGATTATAGGAGTCGTCGGCAGTACTATTGGCGGGATCATGAGTGTCATGGCCGGTTATGCCATCAGCGCTCTGGTCCTGAACACAACCAAGCACCTGTTCACGATTGCAAATTCATTGTCCGTTGCTGAAGGTATGGGATTTGGGATCATGATCTGCCTTGCCTGTGATTTTTATCCGGCCTGGCGTGCGGCAAACCTGAATCCTATCGATGCACTCAGGCACGAGTGATCCATCTTCTTTTTTTAGAGAAAGGAATATTTTAGTAACCGTCGCGTGCATACTCAATGTGATGAGTCCCCCGGTACCGGCTGGAGCCGATCCTGACTGGAACGAGATCTGGAAACAGCGACAGGAAAGGCACGAAGCCTCGAAACTCTCTGATGATTCATCCCACAACTGGGACAAAAAAGAGAATGCAGCGCGGTACGATGCGAACGCACGGAGCGAGTACGATGACCGGGTTCAGATTACCCTTGCGGCACTGGATATCACCAACAATTCCCGTGTGCTCGATATCGGTGCCGGGCCGGGCACCCTCGCAATTCCCCTATCCCCACTCGTCCATGAGATAACCGCGGTAGAGCCCGGTGCCGGCATGGTGGAGGTCCTCAATACGCATGCTCAGCGGGACGGGATTGAGAACATTACCTGTGTGCAGAAATTGTGGGAAGATGTTGAACTCTCCCGTGACCTGACCACCCCGTATGATGTCGTAATCGCATCGCTCTCGCTGACGATGCGTGATATCCGTACGGCACTTGAAAAGATGGATGCGGCCTCATCAGGTTCCATCCACCTCTTCTGGTTCGTGGACATGCCGTTTTGGGAGCGGATGTACGCTGAACTCTGGGAACCGCTGCACGGGAACCCTTACTACGCCGGGCCGAAAGCAGACTGTCTCTTTGGGGTCCTCTACCAGATGGGGATCTATGCCGATGTCCGGATGCTCCCTTTGCAGAAGGAGTACCGGTTCAAAAACCGGGACGAGATGTTGGTATTTTTCAGGAGCAGGTTCGGTGCAAAAACACCTGAACAGGAAAGGAAGGTGGACGATTATATCATACCGCTTATCCGGAAGCAGGGTGATGTGGTGGTTATCTCCGGAGATTCAACGTTCGCCCACATCTGGTGGAAGAAGAAACGGATTGGGTGAGTGAGGAGAGGCAATACGATCCCCATCCGGAGATTTCCCGGTTACCCTATACCGGTTGACAGAATATTAATTTATAAAGAAGGTGGATTTCATATCATGGCATTCAACCCAACCTGATATTCAATCTAACTGATGAACGATAGAAACAGATACACAAACCTCCTCTTCCGGTGATCCATGGACACACGACAGAAAATTATCGTATTCGTGTTAATGCTGGGAACCCTGATGGGTTCACTTGATTCGACCATTGTAATCCTTGCATTTCCTACGATATCCACCAGCCTGCATGCTGATCTTCTCTCTACTCTGTGGATTATCCTGATCTACCTGCTGGTTGTCGCAATCTGCACCACCCAGTTCGGGCGCCTTGGCGATATCTACGGCAGGAGCAGGATGTTCAACACCGGTTTTGGCATTTTTACGTTTGGATCGCTCTTCTGCGGGTTGTCACCGGGAATATCCTGGCTGATCGCCTCCCGTGGGATCCAGGCATTGGGCGGGGCTCTGATGCAGGCAAACAGCGGTGCCATTGTCGCAGACATATTCCCCCCGCACGAACGGGGTACTGCATTCGGGTACATCTCCCTGGGTTGGACAAGCGGTGCCATGCTCGGGATAGTTCTGGGGGGCGTTATCACGACATTTGTCGGATGGGAATACATCTTTTTCATCAATATACCCATCGGGATCGTGGCAACCTTACTGGGTGTGCGATACCTCAAAGATGACATCACAACGAAAGCGGTACTGGATCTCAAGGGGATGATACTTCTTGGTATCGCACTGTCACTGGTATCCGTTGGAGCGGGAGATTTTGCCGGTCAGGGAATCGCTCTTTCAAACACTCTTTCGTTCGTACTCGGCCTTGGGGTGTGTGCACTGTTTGTGTGGTATGAGGGAAGAACATCCGGGCCCATGGTGGATTTCTCCATCCTGAAAAACCGGATCCTGAAATATTCCATACTGGCATCTTTTTTTCTCTCGCTGGGTTACCTCTCGGTAGTATTCCTGATCACCATGTACCTGCAGGGCATCCGGAGTTTCTCGCCGCTTGATGCCGCACTTCTCCTCATTCCGGGGTATGTGGTAGGGAGTCTTTTATCCCCGTATATGGGAATACTGTCTGACCGGTATGGTGCACGGGTTCTTGCCACCTCCGGGGCGGGAATGATGATACTTGCAACCCTCTTTTATCTTACCCTGCGAATCGATTCACCGGTCATTATCGTCCTCATCGCATCCGGGATATCAGGAATCGGTTCGGCGATGTTCTTCCCGTCAAACAGCAGTGCGGTGATGGCCAATGCTCCCGGGGGTTCCTTTGGCGCAGTCTCCGGGATTATGCGAACTATACAGAATATCGGCATACTGGGAAGTTTCGTTCTTGCAATAACAGTTGCATCCGCTTCGATCCCCCGGGATGTAGCGTTCGAAGTTTTTATTGGCACAAAAATCCTTGTCGGTGGTGTGTCGGATGCCTTCCTTTCCGGTATCGATATGTCCCTGTGGGCTTCGATCCTGCTGATTGGTATCGCCGGGATCCTTTCATGGATGCGGGGCCATGAGATCCGGGGATCTGGCCGGCCGGAAAAATAACCAGACCTAGTGTCAGGTACAGGCTGATCCCACCAAAACAAAAAAGTGAAGGAAATTCCGGAAAAAACTGAATGTAAAGACAGAAGAAATTTTTTTTATAGAATTATTTCCGGTTCTTTCAGATAAAACGGGGATTTTAACCGTTACTTCCCGCCAACCCTTCTGATCCTGCCCATCGCCTCTTTGAGCCGGTCCAGCGAGGTTGCGTATGAGAGCCGGATCCACCCGGGAGCGTAGAAGGCACTGCCCGGGGTTGCCGCCACGTGCCCCTGTTCGAGCCAGCGGGTGGCAATCTCCATATCATCACCGCCGACTTTAACAAAGGCATAGAAAGCACCATCTGCCGGTGCCGTCTCGTAGCCCATAAGGTTGAGTTCAGATATTATGTATTTTCTCCGCTTGTCAAACTCAATGCGCATCGATTCTACGCAGTGCTGGTCGCCTTTGAGTGCCGCAACACCGCCCCACATCGCAAAGGTGGTCGCCTGGCTGACGGAGTGCTGCTGCACCTTGGACATCTCGCGGATGATCTCAACCGGTGCCACCGCATAGCCGAGCCTCCAGCCAGTCATGGCATACGATTTCGAGAACCCGTTGATCGTGATGGTGCGGTGCGCCATATCGCCGAGTGCCGCAAGGGAGATATGCTCTTTGCCGTATACCAGTTTCTCGTAGATCTCATCCGACATCGCGTAGATATCGTGATCCTCGCAGAGGTCCGCTACGAGCTGGAGAGATTTTTTGTCAAAAACGGCACCTGAAGGGTTTGAAGGGGTGTTGACCACGATCATCTTGGTCCTGGCATTCACCCGCTCCAGCAGGGAGTCATCGAGCTGGAAGTTTTTTGAGGTGACCGGGTGTTTGACGATCTTTCCTCCCGCGATCTGCACGCAGGGTTCGTACGACACCCATGCGGGCGTGAGCAGGATCGTTTCGTCGCCGGGGTTCAAGACAGCCTCCATCGCCTCGTAGATCGCGTCCTTGGCACCGCACGCAACAATTACCTGTGACGCGGTGCAGGGGAAATGGTTCTCCTTTACGATCTTCTCGCTGATGGCAGAGAGGAGTTCGGGAATGCCGTTGCTCGGTGCGTAATGCGTCTCGTTCCGGTTCAGTGCATCGATACAGGCACCCTTGATGTGCCTCGGCGTATCGAAATCAGGTTCTCCGATCGACAGGCTGATGACGTCGATACCCTCCCGGGTCATCTTCTTGGCCTTATCGGATATTGCCATCGTTGCAGAGGGCGCAACTGCGGCAATCTTTTCCGAGAGCAGCCTCATTTCAATCGCTTGACGAGCTTGACGGCAGATTCCACGGCACGCTTTGCGTAATCGATCCGCTCGTTCGCCTCGAGCCGGGTCATACCGGGCCCGGATATGCCGAGGGTTACGGGCTTTCCAAACTCCAGCGAGAGGTCGATGATCTTCCGGGCTGCGTGCTGCACGACAATCTGATCGTGCTGCGTATTGCCTTCAATCACACACCCGATCGTGATGACAGCATCGACCTTTCCTGCCTGGAGCATCTTCTTGATCGCAAGCGGCATATCGTACGCGCCCGGCACATAGATACAGTCCGTCACTTCGGCGCCGAGGAATGCGGCGTGTTCCCTGCCTTCGATCTCCATCATGTACGTAATGTCACGGTTGAATTCCGCGACAACGAATCCCAGTTTTATTGGTTGTGTGTCACACATAGCTAATCATCTCTTTTTTTATTGAACTTCATATATCCGTACGCTCTGAACCCGTACGTTTCTGCATGCTGCACTAGCGGAGGGCCGGGCCGGCATCCTCGAATCCCTGGCGCTGGCCGGTACCGGCTCCATTCTCAAGGTCCCGTGGGCGAAGGATGAGTTTGACCGCATTGACCGCATGTTCACGGGTGCGCTGCTCAGCAAGCCAAGCAAGCTCCTTGCCATCCTTTGCCTCATCCTCGTGCACGAACACCTCGATGATGTGGGTGTTGGTCATGAGCTGGCAGGTGATGAGTCCCTGCGACGCCTCGTGAGCACAAAGCCGGTCTTTCTCTTTTCCGCCCGGCATCCCGAGTGCCATCACGATATCGCAGTGGCGTTCCTCGATCAGTTTCTTGCAGGCAACGGGGAGATCCTTGATCCCCGGCACCGTTGACCGCTCGATCGCCACGCTCGCGTGCTTCTTGAGCTCGTCGATGGCGATCGCTCCCATGTTGACGCGTGAGAAGGTGGTATCGGCTACGCCCACCTTCATCCCAGCACCTCGCAGGCAGCAGCAACGCCATCGCCCTGCACCTTGAACCCGGACTTCTTCAGCGCGTGTTGTGTTGCGGCAAGCGTTGCGAGGATTTCAGGTGCACTGACTGCTCCCATGTTGCCGATACGGAAGATCTTACCCTTAAGGTGATCCTGCCCACCGGCGATGATAATGCACATCTTCTTGATTGTCGCCCGCACCTCGTCATCCTTAACACCTGCGGGATACTCGACCGCAGTAACGGTTGAGGAGTACCCGTGCTTCGCATCGATCTTCGGGAAGAGGGAGAGTCCCCACGCCTTTGCCGCGTGCTGGACTGCCTGCGACAGTTTCTGGTGGCGTGCGATCCGGGCTGTCAGACCTTCCTCCTCGATGATGAGGCAGGCTTCACGGAGTGCCAAAAAGAGCGGGACCGCCGGGGTATAGGGGGTCTCCATCGGGGTTCCTGCGGCACTCTTCTTGTACGCGGCAAGGTCTAGGTAATACGGCGGGTTCTTGGAAAGCTGCTCCCATGCCCGGCTGCTCACCGAGATCATTGCGAGACCAGGAGGAGCTGCGAAACACTTCTGCGAGCCGGTGATGGCGATATCAACACCCCACTTATCGGCTTCGACATGGTCACCGCCAATGGAGGTAATGCCGTCCATAATAAACAGGGCATCGTGCTTCTTTGCGAGCCTGCCGACTTCCTGCGCCGGGTTTTTGATACCTACGGACGTCTCGTTGTGCACAAGCGTGACTACCTGGGCGCCCTGCTCGAGCCGGGCTTCCAGTGCCGCAAGGTCAAGGGGGGTTCCCCAGTCGGATTTGATCTCGTGGGCTTTGCCGTAGCGCTGGCTGATATTCAGCATCCGTTCGCCGAACTTCCCGTTAACGAGACAGGCGATCTCCTTGTCTTTTCCCACGTTGGCAATCGCGGCTTCCATACCGGCAGTGCCGGACCCGCTGATGACCATGAGATCGTTTGTCGTTCCAAAGGCGGTTTTAAGGACCCGCACACAGTCGGCATACGCGGCACCGAACTCGGCGCTGCGGTGGTTCATTGCCTGCCGCATCATTGCATACCTGACCCGTTCCGGCATTGGGACCGGGCCCGGAATCATCAGGAGAAGTTCTTTTTCCATGTGGATCTGCTCATAGTATATCTATAAAGGCACAATATAAGTTTGGATGGCTAGCATGGCAGACGTAGCGATTATTTCCGGATCCGCATCAGACGCGGCAATTACGGACAAGGTCAGGAAGGTCCTTTACGAGAACAAGGTGTCGTACGATGCCCAGATCATCTCCGCTCACCGCGATCCCGATAAGCTGGATGCATATATCAAAGCCAGCCCCGCGAAGATTTTCATCGCGATTGCCGGCCTTTCCGCTGCGCTTCCCGGTGTGATCGCTTCAAAGACCCAAAAGCCGGTCATCGGTGTCCCGGTCAGCGGGACCCTCAACGGGCTCGATGCCCTCCTTGCGATCGCCCAGATGCCAAAAGGTGTCCCGGTTGCATGCGTGGGTGTGGACAATGGGGACAATGCGGCGTGGCTGGCGATCAGGATCCTGAAGCTGACAAAAACGTAATTTTCGCACTATTTTTTACTTTCCATTTTTTACTATCTTTTTCACTATCTGATTAATCAGAAAAACCCAATTTGCACTTAATGACGATTCGCTATTCCGGATTTCCTTCCGTGCGGGCAGACATCCACACATGCAGTACATGCACCGCACCGCTGCTCCATAGGAGTACCAGTCGGGTTAAGCGGCGCATTGGTAAGAACGGTGACCCACCGTACCCGTGGGCCGTGTTCATGAGTGACCAGCAGGCAACTTTTGCCAATCCATCCCAGTCCTGCAAGGTGTGCTGCGAGTTTCTGGGAGAATATGCCGCTGATGTGCTCGTCGTCCGTCCGCTTTGATGCCGGGACCGGAAACGCATCGAATCTGGCCCGCTGCAACGCGTTTGCCACCCGGAGCGCAATCTGGTCAAGGGCGAGGTTGACTACATCGTAACTGCTGTGGCGGTACAGGATAGCGGCAGCAAGGTCCTCTTCCGGCAGGAGATTAACCAAGCTGTCCTGCAACACCATACCGATGGTGACTGCTCTCGGGTACCGGACAACCCGTTCCCCTCCCTGCGCGAGAATAGCGTCATGGGCAGAGGCGAGATCTGCAACGCCGAAATAGTCCGCATCAAGGGAAAGGGCAAGTGCTCTGATGGTTGCATCCAGGTCCATGGGTATCAGGTATGTTCCGGAAGGATGTACGGATATTTCAGAACAGTGGTCAGGTCTAAAGGAACTCCAGGCACGGAAATAGCCCCGACGATGACGGGCATACTTATAGGCAGGACAGTCGTACGTTCTTACTATGCCAGTCCTGCACGACCCGGTTGTCACTCTTGAGGATGCCAAGGTCCGGACCATCTCGCTCTCTTCCCTTGACCTTGAGGTAATGATCCGCGTTGAAAATCCCAACCTCATTGGCATTACCCTGCGGGAACTTCCGTTTACGGTCAGGTGCAGTTCCGGCAACCGGGAACAGGAGATCGCTGCCGGTAATACCGGACGGATAAAGATCCCCGCCCGGGGCAATACCGTACTCCGCATCCCAACCACTTCCCGGAACGCAGCCCTTGTAGGGGCACTTGCGACTTTCGTTACCCGGGGCAGCGTGCAGGTGACGATCCAGGGAACCGCAACCATCGACGCCCTCCTTTTCGGCTGGTCGATCCCGTTTACAAAAACCCTGCCGATCACGATGGCGCAGGTTGCGGATGCAGTTGCCGGCAAGGAACCGTTGAAATAACGGGACCGCTTCCGCTCTTCTTTTTCACTTGGGGGGGGGAGGTCCCCCTTCCCAAACAAGCTGCATATCTAACGAGATACGGGCACGACTCAATAGTCACTGTCTGGTCTAGTGATAATGTGAAACCATTCACGGCTTTTGATGAGAAAAATGATCTTGAATCGGACCCGGATGATCTATGTAATGAGGGACCCGCAGCTAAATCTATGTTGGCATCAAAAATCTAGGCAAGAAATAGGATATATCATCAATAAAAAAACAAAATGTAAATTTATTATAGATCGTCTTCAGAAAATGGACCTATAAATGTTTTCTCTTTATCCGGGTTAAATTCTTTCCATGCCCTATAAGGAACAGTCGTCTTTATTATTTCAAAAATTGTTCCATAAATATCAGTAAATTCTAATTCATAGTGTGAAATCCTTTTCAATTCAAGTCTAACAGTGTTTAATTCAACTCTTTGTTCCTTTATCGCAGGGTCAATTTTGCATTCTAATATAGCAATAGGATTCCCAGCTATCATTGCCCGATTTTGACCGAGATTTTTAGTTAGTAATTTTATATGTTCCCTTTTTTTAAAAGGAATTCCGGTGGCCAATTTCCGCATACTAGTTTATTTTCGTCGTCATGAAAAGAAATTTTAAATGATTTAATTATTAGAGGACCCATTCCATTATTTTCTAGATGAATAACAGTTTTCAGCGCCCTATTATCGAATGACAAATTGGGAATGGGACGAACTGATAATCGATCGTGTTTCCATTGAGCGCGCAAGGTAAAAGCCGTAAACAGTATTGAGGTGAGGCCAATACAGGAGGTAATAATGAGGGTAAAAAATAGGATAAGGTCTTGGGGATTTGTCTCGATATCAGTTATGAGGTTTATTAGGATGATATTGATTGGAACCATATTTTACCTGAGGTTATCCAACAAAATAAAATTATACCGAACCAAGATGGCTGTTGTTCAATGAGATAATCTTTTGAGAAGATATTTGGACTCGAAATGAGGTCAGCCCAGACCGGACTTTTATATTTTTTAAATTTTTCACAATCAATTGTGTGTTATTTTTAAAAAAGAATGGACCCAAGGAATGGAAAATCCGGGGGTTTGAGATAAAAACAATGATTTTCCGGAAATTTACTTCCCCTTTTTCCCCTTAGGCGCAGTCCCGAATAGCTCATTCACCATCTTGACCGCACAGAGATCCCCGCACATCGAGCAGGTCTCCGTCTCACCGTCCCGCTCATGGATCTTCCGGGCGTGCTCCCCATATAACGAAAGCCGGAACTGCTCGTCCCAGTCCAGCTCATGCCGGGCCTCGGCCATCTGCACCTCGCGGTCCATCCGCCAGCCCTCGTGCTTCCGGACCGTGTCCCCGACATGCGCAGCAATCTTTGCCACCCGTGTCCCCTCGATGATATCCGCGACATCCGGCAGCGCAAGATGCTCGCTCGGCGACACCATGCAAAGGAAGTCTGCGCCATTGAGGCAGGCAGTCGCCCCGCCGATTGCCGCGACCACGTGGTCGTAGCCCGGCGCGATATCAGTGACGAGCGGTCCGAGAAGGTAGAGCGGGGCATGGTCAGTGATCTCCTTGATCATATTCACATTGTAGCCCACCTGGTCGAGCGGCATATGGCCTGGTCCTTCGATCATCCGCTGGATCCCCTTTACCTGCGCCTGTTTGGCCAGCGTGCCGAGCGTGATATACTCCACAGACTTTGCGAGCTTCTCTGCATCCTGTAAACAGCCGGGGCGCATCCCGTCCCCGAGGCTGACCGTCACGTCGTACTCTGCAAGGATCTCCAACAGGTAATCGTATTCTGCATACAGCGGGTTCTCCTCATCGCGCTGCATCATCATCGCACAGTGGAACGAACCGCCCCGGCTCACCACACCCATGAGGCGCGGATCGCTCCTGAGCGCTGCGAGTGCCTGCCGGTTCACGCCGCAGTGGAGGGTTAAGAAGTCCACACCCTGCTGGCAGTGCTCCCGGATGACCTTGAAGAGCAGGTCGCCGTCAACATCTGCCGCATTGCCGGCCCGGCGCACCGCTTCGTACACCGGCACGGTCCCGACCGTGGTATCGAGCGTGAGCATCTTCTTCCGGATCGCTACAAGGTCGCCGCCGGTCGAGAGATCCATGATGGCATCGGCACCGTTATCGAGCGCTGCCTGCGCCTTCTTCTGTTCCATCGCAGCATCGCACCTGCTGCCCGAGGTACCGATATTCACGTTGATCTTGACCGTGCACCCTTCACCGATTGCACACCGCTGGTGCTTCCGGTTGGGGTTTGCGGGGATGACAATCCTGCCAGCCGCAACCAGTCGTGCCATGCGTGCGGGGTCCATGCCCTCAGCCCTGGCTGTCGCTGCCACCTCTTCCGGAACACCGCGGGAACACCTGCTGACCAGCAAATCCATAAGACACATCTGTGCGGAGTCCTTATGTATTGTGCATGCAGGTCGAGTGGATAACGAATGGAGATAGGTGGGGTAACTCTTACATCGTGGGAAATATCCTCGTGGATGCCGGGATCATGCCGATGGCAGTAGCACCCTACAAGGAGCAGATCGAGACCATCGTCATCACCCACTGCCATTTCGATCACACTGCCCGGGTAAAAGAGATCGCGCATATGTGCAACGCCAAGGTTGCGATCCACAAGAGCGATGCCCGGGGACTGGTGGACGATGCGCAGTGCCTCTCGATGCATTTCGGCGCCCGCTCGCCCGGCATTCTCGCAGATATCGTGCTCAAAGAGGGCGATACCTTCGGGGATTTCACCGTCATCCACACACCGGGCCACACGTCGGGCTGCATCTGCCTATACTGCGAGAAAGAGCAGCTCCTCTTCAGCGGCGATATCGTATTTACCGACGGGGCATTCGGGCGCTATGATTTCCCGGGTGGGAACCGGGCGGAGCTCCAGCGGTCACTTGAACGACTGGCACTGCTCGATGTCGAAGGACTCTTCCCGGGCCACGGATCGCCGGTAGAAGAGGGCGGGAAACGACATATCGCCGCTGCGCTCAATCTCATCAAGAGCGGTTATGGATAAGGGAATTTACTGCCTCGTTTTCAAAAATCCCGGCTGCACGGTCCGGGTCGGTGCACTCGGCGAGATCCAGTTCCAGCCCGGCTGGCACTGCTATGTTGGTTCCGCCTTGGGGAGCGGGGGCCTTAAACGCCTTGAACGTCACATCAGCCTTGCCGCACAGCAGGACAAACGCCCAAAATGGCATGTAGATTATCTCAACACTTCATCCTGCTTTTCTCTCGTATACGCAGTCTATGCAGTCACCAATGAGCGCCTGGAGTGCCGGATTGCCCACGAGCTGGGCGAGGGCGGGGTTCCAAAATTCGGGTGCAGCGACTGCACCTGTACATCCCACCTTTTTTTCTGGCAGCGCGATCCGCAGGATGGGGTTCACTCCGCATTCCAGCACCTCGGACTCATACCGATCACCAAAACCATCATGAGCCCGGACGTGAAGGATAGCATATGAAAGTGCTGGGGATTTCAGGAAGCATGCGTAAGGATGGCAACACCGCAATGCTGGTCAAGGTCATTCTCGAACGCTGTCATTGTGCGGGAGTCACGACAGAGTGTGTCTCGCTTGCAGGAAAGAAGATTCACCCGTGTCTGGGTTGTGAGAAATGCAAGGAGAAGAAGTGGTGCGTGATCGAGAACGATGACTGGGATGCCATTGCCAAAAAGATACTTGACTGCGATGTGCTCGTGATCGGTTCTCCCACGTATTACTTCGATGTCTGCGGCCATCTCAAGAATTTCATCGACCGCACGTACTCCCTTTACCATGACCACAAACTGGCAGGCAGAAAGGGTGTCGCCGTGGCGGTACAGGCAAATAAAGGTGCAAGCCGGACGATCCAGACACTTGAAGGATTCTTAAATACCCACGAATTTTCATCTCTGGGCTCAGTTAAGGGCAACGGATATCACGAGGGCGACGTGCTTGCCGACAAGGAAGCGGTGGAGAAAGCACAGAAGATTGGGGATAAGATCATTCGACTGGTCAAAAAAGATCATCGCTGACGAAATCAACCATATTTTTTCCCCGTCATTTCAGCGATATCAATCCTGATCACACAGACACTCAGTAGTTCTTTTTCTGAAAAGGGATGGGGTTCCGCACCATAATGATGCATAATGCAGTTCAGCCCGTCCTGTTTTTCTTCAGGATCCGTAAGGAAGTGCGCCCTGCGCCCGTGCAGATAACACTCCGGTAGTGCATTTCCCATTTACAGGGTTTTTTATCAGGCAGGACTCCCGTGCACTCATCAACTTCAATACAGCACGCCGGGTTTTTCTTTAACAGGGTGATCTTCCGTCCTTCATTGGCGGAATGGAAATAGATCACGCCCTCCCGGTAACCGAACGATACCGGCACGATATAGGGCATGCCTTTATCATCACACCCGAGCCTGCACACCTTCGCTTCGCTGAGAAGCGATTCCATTTCGGAGCGATCGGTTATCTCACGGTCATGTCTTCGCATGGTGAACCTTTTTAATCCGCCGGGAACCCGCACGCTACAGTAACTCATACAGGGTTGTACGGCACCGGAGTGGCCTGCCCACATCCTCTGCAACGCGCTGCATCTCTTTGGGATCGAGATAATCAGTATTGACCGCCCCTGCCCCTTTGGAGATGCTCTCCTCAAACATGGTCCCGCCGAGATCATTGGCACCTGCAATAAGCCCCAGCTGGGCAATCTTTATCCCTTCTTTCACCCACGAGACCTGGATATTGGTGAAGTTGTCCAGGAAGAGACGCGCAACCGCCACCATCAGAAGATCCTCTCTTCCGGTCGCTCCCGCCCGGGCGATACCGGCGCGGTAAATGGGCGTGTTCATGTGGATGAACGAGAGCGGTACAAATTCGGTAAACCCATGTGTTGCATCCTGTATCTCCCGCAGGATCGCGAGGTGGCGCACCCGGTCGGCATCCTTCTCACAGTGGCCGTACATGATGGTCGCAGTCGTGCGGATGCCGAGCCCGTGTGCCTCCTTGATGATGCGGACCCATTCAGCAGTCGGGATCTTCTCGCGGCAGATCGCCTCCCGCACGGAATCCACCAGGATCTCAGCTGCTGTCCCGCACATCGATCCAAGCCCGGCCTCTTTCATGGCAACCAGTGCCTCTTTCGTGCTCATCCCGCTCTTTTCTGCCGCATAGGCAACTTCCATCGGGTTGCTCGCGTGGAGATGGACCCCTGGCGCCGCCTCGCGGATCCAGCGGTAGATATCGATGTAGGACTGTGCGGTGAATGCCGGGTGAAGACCGCTGACCGTGCAGATCTCAGAGACACACCGCTCTTTTGCAAGGGCGGCCTTCTTCTGGATCTCTGCCTTGTCGTGGAAATAGATCCCCTCATCACCGGGTTTCTTAGAGAACCCGCAGAATCCGCAGGCATTCACGCAGAGGTTAGTCACGTTGATGTTCTGGTTCAGGACCCAGGTGACCGCAGGACCTGCACGCTGTTCCCGCATCATATCGGCCGCTGCAGCAATCTGCCAGACCTGCCGGTCGCGAACAGAAAACAGCGTAAGGCATTCATCTTCACTCAGCCGGTGGCCGTTTTTCACATCATTGAGCAGGGTCCTCAGGTATTGATCCATGATTCACTCCACGCAATTTCCAATTTGGAACGCACGAATTATTCTGATTGTATCGTATTCCCAGCCACATGATTATTATTCCTGCTCTGTAGAAATCCTAATTTTATCATTTATTACGTTCATGCGATCTGGAAATTTTGAGCATGACCTCAGTTCTCCCCCAAAGGGAAAGCAGCTCAAGGGGAGCACTCCCTCGACCCCCTTTGTTATGAGGATTTTTCCACTAATTACCCTGCATCAATATCGCTATGGGGGGATGTCATGGCGGCGGGGGCATGTGATTATGCCCTCAAGAGGGTCAGGGAAAAGCTAATGATTTCTACAGAGCAATTATTCCCTCACGACAACCATGAATGCAGGAGAGATATGCACCAGGTAGACATTCATCTGACCAGAAAAGTAGCAAAGGGATTTATCATTCCCCTCGGCCCGGCGAACCTTGTCGCGATCAAGACGGATGTGGGCATGATCGGGTGCGGCGCGTTCGATGTCGCAGCGCTCGACTCGTTCAGCTATCCGGCAGTAAAAGTCCGGCCATCCATCGGCCCTTCCATGGTCGACACCGACGATCTCTTAAAAGGGATTGTCAAGGAGGCAAACCGCTCTGCCATGGGGCGCGGGATCAAGAACGGCATGACCGGGCGTGCTGCGCTCGAACTGCTCTGATCTTCATCAGAGATAAAAAATAGTTTTTTTATTTTTGCAGATTTGTATCGCGGGTCTCACACGAGACCATAGAGCGTAGTCCGCTGCCGGAGTTTTCGCCCGATATCCGCGACGATCCGCTCCATATCCTTGGGATCCAGGTAATCCGAGCCGGAAGCCCCGGCATCGCCGGTCACATCATCGGTGAACATGGTGCCCGCAAGATCATTGGCACCTGAGAGAAGGGCGAGCTGGGTCATCTTCAATCCGACCTTCCCCCAGGCAACCTGAACATTGGTGAAATTATCGAGGAAGAGCCGGGATACCGCAATCATCAGGAGATCTTCCCTGCCCGTGGGGCCGGCCCGGGCGATCCCCTGCTGGTAGAGCGGGGTGTTGGTATGGACAAAGGGCAGGGTGACGAGCTCGGTAAATCCATAAGTCTCATCCTGTATATTCCGCAGGATACCGAGATGCTCGATCTGGTCCGCTGCCGTTTCGTACGAGCCATACATGATGGTCGCTGTAGACCGCAGACCCATCCCGTGCGCTTCTCTGATGATCCGGACCCAGTCGGCAGTGGGCACCTTGCGGGGGCATATCACCTTCCGGACAGAATCAACAAGGATCTCCGCCGCGGTTCCCTGGATGGTGCCGAGCCCCTCCTCCTTGAGCCGGGAGAGCACTTCCGGGGTTGAGATTCCGCCCCGGTGTGCTGCGTGGGCAACCTCGTCCGGGCTGAACGCGTGGATGTGGACACCGGGCGCTGCCTCGTGCACCCAGTGCATCAGGTCAACGAATGTGTCCAGCGTGAAGCCGGGGTGAACTCCCGACAGCAGGCAGATCTCGGTCACCTTCCGCTCGTACGCCAGCTTCGCCTGTGCCTGGATTCCCGCCTTATCGTGGCAGTACGCCCCCTCATCCGTCACTTTCCTCCCAAACCCGCAGAACCCGCAGAGGTTCTTGCAGATGTTGGTGACGTGCAGGTTCTGGTTCCTGACATAGGTGACCGTATTTCCGACACGGTGTTCCCGCATCTCATCAGCAGCCGCAGTGATCGCGAGAACCTCGCGCCCCTTCGCGTCCAGGAGGAGTTCTGCTTCCTTCCCGGAGAGCCGGTGGCCATCCAGTACATCGGACAGCAGGGTTGATACGTTAGCCTTTGTCATCTCCTCACCGCTGTTTCTTCCCACTCTTCTTCTGCGGTTTTGCAGGGGTTTCATTCTCCTTCCTGCGGAGGTAGAGTTCATGGAGCACCATGAGGATGATGACGGCTATGATCACTTCCCCGATGTGGAGCGGGAGGAGGCCGACATAGGGCACGGTAAAGAGCGCCTTGCCGATAACCCACTCCTTTTCAACGGGTTCAACGGTCTCCGTCCCGGGGATCGTGAGGTACCCCTGGTCGCTGAAGTTGTTATTGTCACCCTTGGTGATGTACCCGCCATGAGGTGTGATGGTATCGGTTTTCCTGACATGGCCGGAGTCAGGGACTACGGCATTTGCAGGCAGGACATAATTGCCCTGCGGCGTTCTCATTACGAAATCAGTTGTCCCGGGCGTGTAATTGGCAGCAGGCGTCCCGTCACCGGTCGAGAGGATCTGGTACCCGTTTGCTGTTTCACCGGTAACCGTGAGCGGGAGATACCCGGTGGGCGTGGTCTTTCCACGGTAGAGATTGAGATACGAGGGAACCGGCTGCCCGGCATCGGTCCATGTCATCGCCCGGTGGATGATCGGGTGCTGCGCCTTTGAGAGCGGAAGGAGGCCGATCGATGCCCACATGTCGGTGGCACCATTCGGGCGGTAGATGATCACGTCCCCGTAATCACCGAATTTCTTGTACCCGGATTTATTCCCGTCATCCCATGTCTGGAGATCGCCGAACCGATCTTTCTGGACTACGACTACGAGGTCACCCACGTTCATATGGGGCACCATGCTCTCGGATTCTATCGTGACCACCGCGGGCCAGGTACCACAGATCAAAAAGAGGGCGAGCGCGATGCAGCCGACAACCGCCACCACCCAGATCAGATCGCGGGCCAGGGATACCGCCCAGTGATCGCTTGTCCGGAACTGGTTAAAGAGCGTGCGGATGTCCCGCGATTTTTCCTTGTCTGTCATCTCTTGCTACACTGTATGGGATTTTTTGTTAATATAGCGCACCGGTCAAACCACGGATCACCGTACAAAGAGGGTCGAGAGGTAGTATCCCCCGAACAGGATAAGAAATACCCCGCACACACTCATGATCCTGCGGTAAGAGGTATCGGAGAGGATGGTTCTTCCCCGGGATACTCCGGTTGATACCAGGGTGAACCACCCGAGATCCGCACACCAGTGCCCCATCATGAAGACTGCGGCGAGAACAATCCCGCCCGCAAGCCCGGCAATCACCATAGCACTACCGATGGTGAGCCACCAGATCCAGAAATAGGGGTTTGCTGCACTGGTGACGAGGCCGGCTACACACGGATTGCCGGCAGGCGCTGTTACCGGGCCGTTCAAGGATGCCCCCCGGCTTCCCGCAATAGTAAGCGCTCCGAATACGATCAGGGCAATCCCCCCAATCAGAGCAATGGCTGTGGTATAGGGAAGGGCAAGTGTTGCAAGCCCGAGAACAATTAAGAGAAATATGACACTCTCGGCGATCATATGACCCACGGTCACTTTCGGGCCGATCTTCCAGTCACCGGCAATCGATGCATTGATCGTGGCAACCAGCGTTGGTCCGGGTGCAAGAGCACCGGTCAGACCAATCACCAGCCCGAGGAGAAATGTCTGGAGTACGTCATACATGGGGACTTTTCCTCGATCTTAAACAATGTGGTTATGTGTGCGGGAAAGTGCAATAAAACACCCGAAATAAGAGGATACTCCGGGCATGATGGGATGCAATGGCATCCTATATTTTCTCAGTGGACGATATACTATCCATGCTCGATGTCCAGCAGATCACCCTCGCTTTTTTAGAAGCGCGGCTGCAGGTACATCCCGACGTAGTGCGGTATATCCTGGAACAGGATGAACCCGGACTGATCGAACGCATCATCGCCGGGGTACCGGACCATGCGATCGTGGTCTCGGCACAGCACATCCCCGGTATGACCGTGACCCGTGACGGGACCCGGTTTCTCACCGATCCCAGCGTAGAAGTGGTCAACGGTTCTGCCGGCACCTCCGGGCCCATAAACGGTACCGGTGATTACCTCCATTACTTCCGCGACCGTTACGCCCGGCTGGGAGGGATGATCCGGAGCCGGTGCAGCACCATGCCCATAGAGGCGCTGACACGTTCCAACCGGTACCGGCAGGAAGAGTGCACCATCATCGGCATGGTAACAGACGTCAAGACCACTACAAACGGGCACCGTATCGCTGAACTCGAAGATACCACGGCAAATATTCCTGTGCTCTTCAGGAAGGATCGCCCGGCTTTTTCCGATGCCGAGCGGCTTATCCACGATGAAGTCATTGGCGTGAAGGGCAAGCTCTCCAGTGACGGGAAACTGTTCTTTGCCGAGCTCCTCTACCGCCCGGATATCCGCATCGACAACACCCCGTTCAAGAGCGAAGAGCCGGGAAAAGCGGTCTTCATCTCCGATGTCCATGTGGGCAGTGATACCTTTTTAGCGGATAGCTGGAGCCGGTTCTCCGACTGGCTTGCGGATTCAGATTTCTCCTATTTGTTGATTGCCGGTGACCTTGTGGACGGTATCGGCATCTATCCCGGGCAGGAGAGCGAACTGTTGATAAAAAACATCTACGAGCAGTACGGGGCGTTCGGCGCCATGATGCGCGACCTTCCCTCGCGGATGAAGATCATCATATCGCCAGGTAACCACGACGTGGTCCGTGGCGCAGAGCCGCAGCCGGTGATACCGGATGCCTTCATCAAAAGATTCCCGGAGAACTGTGTTCTCGTCGAGAACCCGGCACTGGTCAACCTGCAGGGCGTGCGGGTACTGATGTATCATGGGCGATCGATCGATGACATGATCGGGCTGATACCCGGGGCATCCTATGAACAGAGCGGACAGATGATGCAGGAGATGCTCCAGCGCCGCCACCTCGCGCCTGCCTATGGGCGCAGGACTCCGATTGCTGCAGGAAAGATCGACCGGATGATCATCGATCCGCTGCCCGAGATCCTGCATACCGGCCATGTCCATATCAAGGGTATCACCACCTACCGGGGCGTGCTCGGCATCAATGCCGGTACCTGGCAGTCCCAGACCATGTTCCAGCACCAGATGAACGTGAACCCGACACCGGCGCTTGCGGTTGTCGTGGATTTGCAGACGCTGATCCCTGAGACATTTTCATTCGTGTAAAAAAGCACTTTTCTGGATTGTATTTTTCCTCAGCTGTACCTGTTCAGTAATCTGAATGCTCACGGGACACTCCCCCGAACTTGTCATGTCGGAACGGAAACGGGGGTTCGAGCGGAAGTATAGATGGTAGAGTTTGGTAAAGTTGGCTGGCTGCCCGGCTGATGCATTGGGGAGGATGCCTGCGTAAACTCAGGTATGATTGGAGTGGAGGGGCCGTGGGGGACCATTGCGTACACCCCGAGGTTGAAATATTCCGGTTTCCGGTACATAATTACCACTCAGCCATACGTCGATTATTAAATCCCCAACGTTCCTATTTGGAGTAAGGGGCGCAATTGTGATTCTTGAAAAAAGCACAACGAAACATCACAAAACCGCTCAAGGACTAAAACAGGTAGGAAAGGAATCATGGATGTAATACTCGCTCTCGTGTGCCTGGGTCTGCTGACGATCGCCCTGCTCACTGCCGGCGTCCATTTTAAGATCCCGAGTATCGTCTGTCTCCTCATCATCGGCATTCTTGCCGGGCCGTATGCCCTTTCGATCCTGACCGACCAGACCACCATTGAGACAATGGGTGAGATCGGGGTCATCCTCCTCCTTTTTGCCATCGGCCTTGATTTCTCCTTTGAGAAACTGCTCGGGGCATGGCGTACGGTCATTATCGGGGGTGGGTTGCAGGTGGTAACCACCATCGTCGCTGCATCCTCGCTGATGTACTTTGCCCGGGGACTCCAGTTCACCGAAGCGGTCTTCTTCGGGTTCTTAGTCTCGCTCTCCAGTACCGCCATTGTCATGAAGGTCCTGCAGGAACGGGGCGAGGTCGAGACGATATCGGGAAGAACACTGCTGGGGATCCTCATCTTCCAAGACCTTGCGATCATCCCGATGATCCTCATCACCCCGCTCCTAATAGGCAGCGGGGGACCTTCGTATGAATCCCTCCCGTTCCATGTTGCAAAGGTCATCGGCATCTTTACCATCCTGATCGTCTCCACCCGCTGGGTTGTTCCGTGGTTTCTCTATCGCGTCACCAAGCAGCGGAACCGCGAGCTCTTCATATTCTCGGTTGCCGGAACCTGTTTTACCGTTGCATGGCTGACCAACGCGGCAGGGCTTTCTTATTCGCTCGGGGCGTTCGTGGCAGGGCTTATTATCAGCCAGTCGGAATTCAGCCTTGATGCGGTCAGTAATATCATTCCGTTCCGGGATGTCTTTTCTGCGATCTTCTTCATCTCCATCGGGATGCTGCTCGATCCCAGCGTCATCTTCACGCGCTACGAGATCATCTTTACGCTCGTTACGATCATCCTCGTGGTCAAAGTGGTGACGGGCACGTTTGCAGCCACCATTCTCGGGATGCCGGTGCGGGTGGCAGTCTTTACCGGCCTTGCCCTTGCCCAGATCGGGGAATTCTCCTTTGTGCTGGCCAAGGAGCGGCCTTGGCACAACCCTGCTCGATAACGGCCCCTACCAGACCTTCCTTGCCAGCGCGATCATAACGATGGCCCTGATGCCTTTCACCATGAACGCCGCACCGTTGCTGACCGGTCTCCTCCACCGCCTCTTCCCGGACCGCAAACGATACAGGCAGTGGAGAAGATGCGACACAGGAGGATCTCCACGATCACATCATCATTGGCGGGTACGGCCTGACCGGCAGGAGCGTGGCCCGGGCCGCAGAGATCGCCGGCATCCCCTCTATCGCAATCGACCTTGACCCGGAAGTGGTCCGGACTGAACAGAAAAACAGTCTTGCCGGTCACATCCTGTACGGGGATGCAACGCACGAAGAGATACTCGCCCATGCCGGCATCGGGCGGGCCTGGACACTGGTCGTAACGATACCGGAACATAACCTGGTCCCAGGGATCGTCCACATGGCCCGGGAAGCAGCTCCCGGGGGTTACCTCATCGTCCGCACCCGTTATGTCAGCGAGGTGCAGCACCTGCTGGATCTCGGTGCTGACGAAGTGATCCCGGAAGAGTTCGAGACCTCGGTGCAGGCCTTCTCCCGCGTACTGGCAAAATATACCCTGCCCGGGAACGAAACTGCCCTGCTGGCAGAAAATATCCGCAGTAACGGGTACCGGGCGTATATGAGGGGCGCTGCCGTTTTCCCTGCATCGGGAAACGATCTCCATGAGGTAGCCGGAGATCTGAATATTCATACCCTCCGTATCGCTGATGGCGCACGGGCCGTTGGCAGAACCCTGCACGAACTGGATGCCGAAAAAAGACATAACGTCAGGATACTGGCGATCCGGCGTGATGAAACTACTATCACCGTGCTTCAGCCGGAGATGGTGCTGCAGGTCGGGGATCGTCTCATTTTACATACAACCGGCCAGAACATGCAGAAGTTCCAGCCCACAATAACCTGACGGTGATATCTAAAAATTCCGGTGGGGAACGGGGTGCCGGAACGGGAGCATAGATTGGAGACTATGTAACCGCAAAACAGGTTAATTCCGTGATGACTTTCTATTCAGTAATCACCAAAAATTATTCTTTCACCGGCTTTGCTGCATCAGCTGCCAGTTCCTTCTTCTTTGGCCCCGCCACGGTGAACTTCTCAAGACCGCCACGGGCTGTCATGGCCGGGCGGTACTGGTTGTCCATGGTGAGACACTTGGTCGGGCACACTTCAACACACACACTGCAGACCACGCAGCGCATCGGGTCGATCTGCCACGTCTTCTCCTTGACCTCAACACAGATCGCCTGGGTCGGGCACTTGCGCTGGCAGGAGCGGCAGGTGATGCACCCGTCCGGGTTGATCTTCACGTGCCCACGGGTAAGAGGGGTCTTCTTGGCCGGTTTGGCCGGGTACATCAGGGTGGCCGGACGGGAGAACACGCTCTTTAACACGGTTTTTGTCATCTCAAAAAATGTCATCGCTGCCTCACCTCTCCGCACAACCGATACAAGGATCGATTGACAGGACAATCACCGGTACATCAGCAAGGTCGCACCCTTTTAGGAGGGTAACGAGCGGGGGAATATTCGTGAACGTTGGTGTTCTTACCCGGTGCCTTACAAGATTCTTCTTCCCGTTGCCCTTGATGTAGTGGATAACTTCTCCGCGTGGCTGCTCGGCCCGGGCGAGGAATTCGCCATCAGGTGCACCGGTCACTTTCATGTCAACCGGCCCATCGGGAATCTTCTTTGCGCACTGCTCGATGATATCGATCGATGTGAACATCTCTTTTGCCCGCACAGCACAACGGGCATAGCAGTCTCCGTCATACTCGACAACCGGTTTGAAATTGATCTTCCCGTAAGCCGCATAGCCGGTCTCGCGCATATCAATCGCAACACCACTGCCTCGTGCTGACGGACCTACCGCACCGAGGTAATAGGCATCTTCCTTCTTGAGCACCCCCACCCCTTTCAGCCGGTGCTGGATTGAACTGTCATGCAGGAACACGTTCGTGAGGTCCTGGAGTTCGTGCTCCATACCCCTGAGCCCTTTGACCATCTCATCCAGTTTCTCGGGAGAGATATCCCGCCGGACCCCGCCGACCTTGCAGACACCCTGGATAACCCGGCCTCCTGTTGTCGCCTCAAGGTCATCGAGGATATGTTCGCGGAGTCTCCATGCGTTCATGAACACGCTCTCAAAGCCCATGCTATCAGCAAAAAGTCCGAGCCAGAGCAGGTGCGAGTGCATTCTTGAATATTCCGACCATATGGTCCTGAGATACTGGGCCCGGTCAGGAATTTCGAGCCCCATAATCTGCTCGATACCCTGCACATAGGTCTGGCCGTGGATATGACTGCAGATACCGCAGATTCGCTCAGCGATGAAGACGTACTCGGTGTATTCCCGTTTTTCCACGAGTTTCTCAAGACCCCGGTGGACATACCCGATCGTCGGGATAACATCAACGACCTTCTCATCCTCCAGCACCAGGTCAAGGTGGAGGGGTTCTGGGAGCACCGGGTGCTGGGGGCCGAACGGGACGGTTATTTGTTTTGACATGCGTCGTCCTCCTTGACAATGGTCACGCTGAAAGGATGTTTGATTGCCGTCTTGTAGAACGTGCCCTTGAAATCGATATTGATTCCCTTCACGTGGATGCCGTACAGGTCGTGGATTTCGTTCTCGTACACAAACGCACCAAAGTACACCCCGCTGATGCTGGGAATTTCGTCTGCCTGTTTCACCGTGATGCGGTAGTTTGTGAGTTTGTAGTCCTTATCGTAGACATAGATGAGCTCGAAATCGTCTCCGATCTTTGTGCACCCGATCTGGACAAGCCGGTTGCCATCTTTCTTTGCCTGCTCTGCCTTCGTAACTATGTCCCCGACACTGATCGGGGTGATTAGTTGTGGTTCCATCATTGTGCACCTCCTTCCGCGTGTTTGTGGTGTTCTGCATGACCGTGATCGGTTACCAGAGGAGAGCTCACCTGTTTGCTCCGTTTCTCCTCAAGGACACCCAGCGCTGTCACGATCCCGTCGATGATAGATTCGGGACGTGCTGCACACCCGGGCACATAGACATCGACCGGTATGAGTTTGTCGATACCGCCGGCAACATTGTAACATTCCCGGAACACTCCTCCCGAACATGCACAGATACCAACGGCAACGACCACCTTTGGATCCGGCATCTGGTTGTAGATATTCTGGATGACCTCGCGGTTCTGTTCGTTGATCGAGCCGGTCACGACAAAGATATCCGCATGTTTCGGGTTACCCGTGTTGATGATGCCGAACCGCTCGACATCATACATGGGGGTGAGACAGGCGAGGATCTCGATATCGCAGCCATTGCAGCTCGAGGCATCGTAATGGATGATCCAGGGGGATTTTGCAAGGTAGGTCATCGTACACCTCCTGACAGGAAGTAGAGTGCAGCCAGGTTGACCACACCCACGACCGCGGCGATCAGCCACGAGCTCTTCACCGCAAGCTGCCACTTGACACGGGCATTCGTGTTATCGATCAGGATCTCGAACAGGTAGACGATGATGACGGCTACTACACCTATCAATGGGTTGAACCCGAAGAAGAGGTAGACAAAACCGAGTAAAAAAACTGTCTCGTACCAGTGGGAGATCTCGATGAGGCCGAGTGAAGGACCGGAAAATTCTGTGGTCACACCCTTTACAATCTCCTGGTGGGCGTGGTGCGATGTCGAGATATCGAACGGTGATTTGCGCAGCTTGATGGTCAGCACATAGATAAAACCAAGGAAGATGCCGGGGATGAGAAGAATAACCGGTGTCGTGGTTGCAGCGATATCGCTGACATTGAAGCTCTTCGTAGCGACAAACATACCCACCGCGGTGAGAATCACCATCGGTTCATAGGCCATGATCTGGAGCAGTTCCCGCTCTGCCCCGACATAACTGTAGGGGGAGTTGGCTGCAAACGCACCCAGTACAAGGAAGATCTGCGCCAGCGTAAGGGAGAAGATGACGAGCAGCAGATCCCCACCGGCAAAAAATAACGCCCCGGTGAAGATCATGAAGATAACGTAGCAGATCGCGTAGAAGATCTGTGTCTCGTTCACGACGGTCTGCTCCTTTTCAAAGAGCTTGCCCACATCGTAGAATGGTTGCAGGATGGACGGTCCGACCCTGCCTTGCATGTGTGCAGTGATCTTCCGGTCAATACCCACAACCAGTCCGCCTACAACGGGAGCTACGAGGACAAAGACAATTGCCCAGATGATATTTATCACAGGATCACCCCCCGCAACGCGGTTGCTACAAACATGATCCCGATGAGAGCCGAACAGAGCCATATCCCTGCGGTCCTGAGTTTCGTTTCACCGAAATACTCGTGGAGATAGTAGTTGGAGAGCACCGTCTTTTTCTGGACGCCCAGCGAGCCGGAGAACCGCATATCGTGCGTGGTGGTCCTGCCGCTCATGTAAGGGGGAACATGCTTGTGCTTTCTCTGGGGTATCAGGATGCTCAATGGCAGGATAACGAGCAGGAAAAGCATCAGGATCATGATGATGATATTGTCCTGCGACAGTTGGGCCACGTGACCATAATTCGCCATGAGGAAAGGTTCCAGAAGTTTTGTCGATAGCAGCGGGAAGATCAGCGTGGTGATAAAGGAGAGCCCAGCAAGCGAGACCAGGGCCGTCCACTCACTGTGATCAACCTCGCCTTCGATGTTCTTGCTGTCTGAGGTAACGGCAATGATCTTGCCCATCCATTTGGCCCAGAAAAAGACCGTCATGGCGCTACCAAAGGCAAGGATAATGACAAACAGGACACCGTAGGGTACGTCGATGAACGCCCGTATGGCTGCCCATTTCGAGATCAGCATACCGAACGGTGCAAGGAACATACCGGCAATACCGATCACCATCATGGCGGCGATCTTCGGCATCCGGACGATGAGCCCGTTCATATCGTCGATCTCGCGGCTCTTGATCCGGTGCTCGCCCGTCCCGACCGAGAGGAAGAGCAGGGACTTGGAGACTGCGTGGAAAACGATCAAGAGAATTGCGGCCCAGATTGCCTCATAGGTTCCGATACCGGCGCAGGCAACGATGAGACCGAGGTTCGCTATCGTGGAATAGGCGAGAACCCGCTTTGCATTGCTCTGCGAAATGGCAATACCGGATGCAATAAGGAAGGTGAGCGCTCCCACCATAGCGAGCATATACCCGGTGAAGGTGGACTGGAAGATGGGGGCAAGCCGGACAAGAATATAGACACCAGCTTTGACCATGGTGCTGGAGTGCAGGAGTGCCGAGACCGGGGTCGGCGCCACCATTGCTCCCACAAGCCATGAGGAGAGCGGCAGCTGGGCTGCCTTGGTGAGACTGGCAAATCCGATGAGAGCAGCCGGGATGAGGGCGATGACTTTGCCGGAAGCGAGCAGCGTGTCAAGTCCCATGACGCCATTGCCGAACATGGCAAGGTAGATGATCGCACCGGCAAATGCAACCCCGCCAAGCAGGTTCATCCACAGGGCATTGAATGCATTGGTGGTGGCTTCCTCCGTCTTTGTGTACCCTATCAGCAGGAATGAACACAGGGTAGTGACTTCCCAGAAGAAGTAGACCCAGATGAGATTATTGGAAAATACGAGCCCGAACATCGCGGCAATGAAGACGAACATGACAAAAAAAAACGTCGTGCGTTTGTCCGGCAGCTCCGGGTGGTGCTCATGGAAGAACTTCATGTAGCCCAGTGAATACACACAGATGAGACTGCCGATGATGCCGACGATGAGGGCCATAATATTGGAGAGTTCATCGATGAACAGGTTGGATGACACTTCAACCGAATGGACATAGACCAGTTCGAAGTAGAGCATCATTACAGACTGCACAAGGATGAGCGCTACCACAATGTACTTCTTGTGTACGATACCGAGATACAGGATGAAGACTGCAATCAGCATCTCGATGACGAACATGATGAGCGTTACCGGCTCTGCCGGGATGACTGAAACCAGCAGGGCCCCCTTATCATAGGTCGAACTCAGCAGGAAGACGCTGGCAATACCAATACCCAGTGCGGAAAGTTTGACAATCCAGGCACGTTCCATGTCTTTCTTTGCAAAAAGCATGAACACCGCTGTGATCAGCGGAAACAGGATGAGAAATAATAACAGCTGCGCAAGTTGCACCAGATACCCTCCCTCTCTGCATATGGGAATTTATCATTATTAATCATAGTGAATTGTGCATGGAAAACCTGATACCAGAAACCCGTACAATATCCGATAATTCATGAAAAAAATGCAGGGAGAAAGTGGGAAAAACGGAAAACCGGGTAAAAATATTAAAAAAAAAAACAGGAAAAACAGGAAAAACACGAGCATCTTTTTCCTGCCAGGGTAATACCGGGAGGTGGTGCGGAGCCGGAATAAATAATAAAAGTTTAATGTTCAAAAAAAGCACTAATGATCTCTTAGGATGGGTTGTGGAAAAAATCGGGATTGTCCCGGGAACCGTTGCGCCATCCTTTGGTTCCAAAAAAGAGCAGGTTACTGCTCGACACCAGTATATCATACCTGATGTTGCGGGGAACATCATCTCATCCTGTTGCTGATGCTGTGCGGTACAGCAGCACGGGTGCATTGGGGATGGATCCTGCAACCGCAGGGAGGTCATTGAATGATCGACTTTGTATTACTCATCGTAATTGCGATATGTATCATCGCACTGGGACTCGCAGCAATCCTGACGCGTAACCTCCTCTCACAGGATGAGGGAACGCCCAAGATGCGCGAGGTTGCCGATGCGATCCGGGTGGGTGCAGAAGCATTCATCAAGCGCCAATATTCGACTATCGCCGTGCTTGCCATTGTAGCTGCAGTGGTTATCTTTGCGATTTATTATCTCACCGGACAACAGGCAATTGCCCTCGCTACGGCAGCTGCTTTTATCGTCGGTGCAACCTGCAGCGCAGTTGCCGGCGTCGTTGCCATGTGGATTGCCGTAAGGACCAACATCCGCACGGCAGCAGCAGCCCAGACCAGCGATGGGAAAGCACTTGACTTCTCGTTCCGCGGGGGGGCCATCTCTGGTCTGATCATCACCTCGATGGCACTCCTCGGTGTCGCGCTCACCTACATCGCGCTCGGTGCAGACCCGATCCACACCCCGTTCGTCATCATCGGGTTCGCCTTTGGTGCCTCGTTCGTGGCACTCTTCGCCCAGCTCGGTGGCGGTATCTACACGAAAGCCGCTGATGTCGGTGCAGACATTGTCGGCAAAATCGAGGCCGGTATCCCTGAAGACGATGTCCGTAACCCGGCCACCATTGCAGACCTTGTCGGCGACAATGTCGGTGACTGTGCAGGCCGTGGCGCTGACCTCTTCGAGTCCACTGCAGCCGAGAACATCGGTGCAATGATCCTCGGTGTCGCGCTCTTCCCAATCTTCGGTGTTAACGGGATCCTTTTCCCAATCGTCATGTGTTCGCTCGGTCTCCTCGCAAGCATGATCGGTATCCTTTCCGTCAAGGGTGTCGATGGTGCCGACCCGATGGGCGCTATGAACCGCGGATACTATATCACCGCCCTCATCTCAGCAGTCTTCCTCGCCGGCGGAGTCTATTGCCTCCTCGGAGCAACACCCGGCTGGATGTACTTCGTCCTTGCAGGGTTCGTGGGTATTGCCCTTTCCGTAGCCTTCCTCATGGTCACCCTCTACTACACCGACCACCACTACCGGCCGGTGCAGGATATTGCTGATGCCTCTGAGACCGGTGCGGGAACCAACATCATCATGGGATTCTCGGTCGGTCTCGAGACCACCGCGGTTCCGGCTATCCTTATCGGGGCTTCCCTCCTCCTCTCGTACTGGTGCGGGATCCAGACCGGTATCCCACAGGGCGGCCTCTACGGTACTGCCGTTGCAACCATTGGTATGCTGATGGTCTGCGCCTACGTCCTTACCATGGACACCTTCGGTCCCATTGCCGACAATGCCGGCGGTATCGTCGAGATGAGCGGTGCACCGGATGCAGTCCGGCACCGCATGGACAAGCTCGATGCAGCCGGCAACACAACGAAGGCACTTACCAAAGGGTATGCAATCGGCAGCGCCTCCCTCGCGGTATTCCTGCTCTTCAATGCTTATATGGCTGATATCTCGAAACTGCTCATTGAAAATGGTGGGGCCGCATTTACCGTGGTCAACCTAGCAAACGTAAACGTCTTTGTCGGGGCACTCATCGGCGCAATGCTCGTCTTCCTCTTTGCAAGCCTCGCCATCCGTGCAGTCTCCAAGACTGCGCAATATGTTATCGAGGAGGTCCGCATCCAGTTCAGGGACCCCGGTATCATGGCAGGAACCAAGAAGCCCGACTATGCCCGTGTTATCGATATCACGACCCAGGGTGCGCTGAAGAACATGATCCTTCCCGGCGCCCTTGTGATCCTGTTCCCGATCGTCATCGGTGTCACCATGAAGCACGAAGCCCTCGCCGGCTTCCTCATGGTAGCAACCATCACCGGTATCCTGATGGCACTCATCCTCAACAACAGCGGTGGTGCATGGGACAATGCCAAGAAATACATCGAGACCGGTGTCCATGGTGGCAAGAAGAGCGAGGCCCACAAGGCAGCGGTCATCGGGGATACCGTCGGCGACCCGTTCAAGGATACCGCCGGCCCGTCGCTCCACGTGCTCATCAAGCTCCTTGCTACCCTGACGCTCGTGCTCGCGCCGCTCTTCATCTAAAAAAACTTTTTTGTTTTTACGAGGGTCTTCCCTCAAACACTAAAAAAGATCCGGGTATATCGCTTCGGATTTTCTTCGGCCTGCTTTTTGCACCAGTTACCGCAGAAGTAACATTTCACCTCTATGGGTGCGGGTGAATTTAACATCCTCTTCATCAATTATAACCGGACAGATGGCATCGTTGATCGAAAAACGGAGATAAGCATGGCAAACACCACCGTGCTGCCAAGGATAAACACCAGGATTGTAATTTGTTTTTTTAGGATTTCCGGTACATTTCCGCCGGAACCAGGATCTCGAAACGAGCTCCTCTGCCGGGTTCACCATTTTCCTCGATCGTAAGACCTGTGATTGACAGTACCTCGTGGACGAGATACAATCCGAGATCGATATGTTTGCCATACCCCTTCTGGAAAATACTTTTTTTGTCATTAAAACTGATTCCGTCCCCGTTATCTTCAACGATTAGCGTGAAACGTTCAGGTGTGGACGTTCCATGTACCGTTATACGGTTCATTTTACCCCCGTGCATGACTGCATTTTCAAAAAGATGGTAAAAAACCGTTTTGAGTAGGGGGTCGGCAAAGACTTCAACACCGGCGAGATTTTCGTCAATTGACACCTGTGAAAAGCCGTTATTCTGGCAGACGATCATGGCAGTCAGAGAGATATCCTGCCGCAGGGGTTTTTGCATGCCAAGATCCTGGTAATGTTGAGTGAAGGAGATCTGGCTGCGAATCACTTCACCAGATTGTGTTGCTTTTAAAATCCACTCTCTGGTCATCGGATACGTTGTTTTTCTTTCGATTAATCCACAGTATCCCTGGAGGGCTGTCAGCGAATTGAGGATGTCATGCCGGGTTATACTTGAGAGCAGATTGAGTTTTATGTTCACTTCGTTCAACGCGTATTCCGTGCGTTTGCGGTCGGTGATATCCCGTCCCACGGACTGGTATTCAATCACCACACCCTTTTCATTAAAAACAGCCCGCTCTGACCACTGTTGTCAGCGGACTTCCCCGGATGGCATGACGATCCGGTGTTCGATAATCCCAACAGGGTTTTTGAGGGAGAACCCGGAGGGATGTTGTTTCATCTGCGGCAGGTCTTCGGGGGGGATGAGTACCGTATGCCGACGACCTATACTGGCCACTTTATCAAGACCGAAGTACCGGCAGTAGGCATCATTTACAAACGTGAATTTCCCATCCGGGGTAAACCGGCAGATGAATTCCGTCTGGTCCTCCACTACGTCCCGGTACCGCTCTTCACTGGATCGAAGCTCCTGCTCACCCCTACTGAGCTCTTCGTAGTTTGACCGCAGTTCTTCTTCGGTTGTGGTCAGCTGCTCGTATGCAGCATTCAGTTTCTCTTCGGCGTCTTTTTGTTCGGTGACATCACGGATAGCCTCAATCGCTCCGATAACATTACCACTGGTATCATAGAGTGGAGATACAATAATCCCAATATGGGCCCCTTTCCCGCTATACAGATTTTGACTCCATATTTCTGTCAGGAACTTATCCCCGATTTTTTTCAGATTCGGATACTGTTTTTCAAGGTCCATATCTTTATTCAGGATCAGATTAACCAGAATAGGGCGATTCTCCCCATAAAACGGGACCGCATAGGAATAATCCCCGGTCCCAAGGATGGCTTCCCGGGGTATTCCGGTCATCTCCTCGATCATCTTGTTCCAGGCAATTAATTTGTTATCAAGATTGATCGCAAAAGTCGCATCGGGAAGGAAATTGATAATATCTAACACGCGCTGCTCTGATTCTTTTAACGCATCATGTGTCCGTTTCCGATCAATAGCATTTTTGATTTTATGTTCAAGTTCAGCAAACTGGGATTTCTGCTCTCCACCCTTCTAGAGATAGAAATCAGCACCGCAGTTTAATACTTCGATAACAATTTCTTCCCGCCCCCTGCCAGTAAACAAAATAAACGGAAGATCGTGGTATTCTGAACAGATATACCGGAGAAACTCGATGCCCGTAATATCAGGCATCTGGTAATCAGAGATGATCGCATCGAATTTTTTTAGTTTCATCTTGTGAAGTGCATCTTCAACCGTACCCGCCGTATCGACGCGAAGATGTCCTGACATTTCAAGAAATATTTTTCCGATATCAAGAAGAGCGGGCTCATCATCGACATAAAGCACGTTTGACATACAGTTACTCAACAGGTAATGTAGAGTGTATTATTGTGCTTAAATAAATTAATCGATTTGAACTTTTTTTTTGTCGGGGGTCCATTTCTTTGGAGTTGGCTCTGGCGATAGTACTGCCTTTATCGGAACCGAACCTGTGATGATGCACTGTTGTAAAAACAGGATCTGTTCATTCGGTCTTTACGAGTGGGGCAGATCGAACCAGATCAAAAACTAACAACACGATGGCGGGCACCAACGGAACAATGCTGGCATACAGCACCGAGATAACCGGCAGGATAGGGGTAAATTAACCCATCAGGTTTCATAAAAAAACTCCCGATTGTTCTAGTCTATGGATTATTCTATCTGCCTGCGTGGCTTTAAAATGATATCCGCAACCCGCGTTTCCCGGACGGCATTTACCGCGAGGATTAGGAGACTGTTTATCAAACCGGGGGTTGTTGCCCGATCAATATCGTTTATCTTACTTCTTTTAAGTTAACACAGACATCATTGGAGATGCGGGTGTATCGCCTCGTATTCTCATCAAACTGTTTCTTGCACCAGTTACAGCAGAAGTAATATTTCACGTCTTTATGGGTGCTGGTGAATTTCGCATCCTCTTCATCAATTGTCATCAGACAGACAGGATCGGTAGCCATGACATTTTACCTCATTCGATTGTACAAGAATCGTGTTTTTCCTTTAAGTGTTATCGCATTTTGTTCCATGTGGTTCCGGTTATCCAATAGACGAAGACAGCCATTTATTGTCCAACTCCGGATACTACTCATGGATCCACAGGAACATATCCACATTATCAGTGTGGGTAACAGTATCCATAAGACCAATCCTGCTGTTCTTAAGGATCTCCGAACCGTCACGCACACGTTCATCTTTGCCGAAAAGGAGATCTATACCAACTCTACCCGGGATGATAACAAGAAACGAGCGTGGAAATGTGCCATCCGCGACGCAATTGATGAGGTAAATACCATCTCCCTCTCCCGGAAAATCTCCTGTGTACTGGTCCCTATCGATGCGGCAACATTTGACGCGATCCGCGACCCGGTGCTCGGGATCTTCAGTGAGCTCCCCGGCGCCCGGTACTCGTTCGACATCTCCGCCGGCTCAAAACGTCTCTCGATGGGCCTCTTTTCTATGTCGCTCTGGGTGGAGGGTGATTCCTATTACGCATTCGGAAATTCTCCCACACGAAGAGTGCCCGTCCCAACCCTTCCTTCCCGGAACCTGCCGGCCAATCCGCACTATCTCGTGATCCTCACCATCCTCTTCCGGGGACAGGAACACGGTAAAGAAGCAAGAACGCTCATGCCGAAAGAGACACTGTTCAACGAAACAAAGGTTTGGCAGATCCCCGTCCGGGATGCGGAGGTGGGGACCGCCATGCAGGAGCTCTCTCCCTTAGCCTTTTCCCGGCTTATTGCAGCCCTGATCCGGTGGAACCTTATCCGGGAGGAGAGCAATCAGGACAATGATCAGGAAAAACTCTACAGCATCACCCCGGATGGCGAGCTGGCATTATTCGTGTATTCAACCCGTATGAAAAAACGGGGTGTCGCCAGCACACCCGGTCTCTCGTAATTCCCTGGATGGAGTGACCCGGGCAAGACAAGAAGGGGTACTGACAGAGAAAAAAAGATTAATTGACCTGCGATAGCAAACGGTCTCATTAAAACGAGTGGTTACTCCCCCTTCAGGAGTTGCTCATCGATTTCAATCCATTTCTCCAGTTTCCGGATGCCTTCCTCAATATCCTTGATCCGAGCCTCCGTTTCCGCAAGTTGGGCCTTTGCCGATGCAATCTTCTCGGGAATCTCGCAGGTGGCGAGGAATGTGCGGATATGGCCCCTGCCGATCTGGAAATTCTCTAAGGCAATTACCGCTTTCCGGTTACGCTCATAATTGGCCTCAAGATTCTTCCGGACACGGGATTAGGTTTCCGAATGCTGCGGGGGGGACTTTCCAGCTTTTACCGCTTCCCATGCAGCGTCGTGGGTCTGGCGGATCTTCTGGATGCGATCAAAACTGGCTTTCTTGTGTTTTGCAATCATCTCATGCTTGAATTTCCCCAGCAGATCGCCGGCAGTTTTGAGCGCCTGCCCGCGTTCCACCAGTTCGTAGATCTTGGGTGCGGGGGCAGCTGAAGGGAGTTGTGAGAGTTCCACCAGCTTCATAATTTCATTGAAATGCCCCTGCGACAGGGACTCAATCGTCCCGTACTCGGACTTTTGCTTCTCTTTGACCTCCCAGCAGTGGGCATTGAACTGTTTCCAGAGAAGATCCCGGTCACTCTGGGCAAGCGGTTTGAGCTCTTTGAATAACGCGGTGATTCGTTTTGCCTGGTTCCAGAAATCCTGGTATTTGGTAATGAGCGGGCGGTTTTCCTTTATCGGACTGGTTAATAATGATAGTTTCTTGATTTTCCGGTCCAGGTGTTCTGCATTTTTATGTGCGTTTATGAGCCAGGGATCATTTTGCGGTTTCATGGAGGTTCTCTATGTTGACTGGCGATGGATCGACTTATTTGTTTCTGCCCGGTTTTAATACAGATCCAATCCATTACCCTGTTGGGTAAAATCATGGATGCACGGATACTTGTTGCCTATGCAACGCGGAGCGGTTCAACAGCAGAGATTGCTCAGGCAATCGGAAAGGAATTGACAACCGCAGGATTTAACGTAGATGTCGCCGAGATCAAAACTGTTTCGACGCTCGCGGGGTACACTGCGGTCGTGATTGGCGGACCACTCTATATGGGGAGTGTCGATAGCGCTGTCGGGAAATTTGTCGGGAAAATTCGTTCGCAGCTCCAGAAACTGCCAATCGCTGCCTTTGCAGTCGGGCTTGCACCGACGAGCCCGGATCCCCATGCCGTTGAGATGGCAATGGTGGCCCTGAAGAAATCGCTCGAACCGGTTACACTGGTGGCATCAGTCCTGTTTGCCGGAAAGCTTGATCCCTCGAAGGTAAACTTTGTGATGCGGAAGTTCCTGGAGATGGCAAAAATCCCTGCCGGTGACTTCCGGGACTGGGACGTGATTGCTCTATGGGCAAGGGATCTTCCGAAGAAGATGGGCTTATCCCCCGCCCCAAAGGATTAAGACGCTGCCCGTTTCAAAGTTGATCACCCGTGTCCCCGACCATCCGCAAAGACTGCCCCTGCCCGAAGATAACGTGCAAACGGCATACGCTCTGCGAAGAGTGTGAGGCCGTCCGCGTGGCAAAAGGCATGCTGCCCTTTTGTAAGAGGCCGCCATTATCGCTCTGGGGAAAAATTCAAAAGATGATCGGGATAAGGAAGTGACGGGTTTTCACCCTCGTTCATGAAAGAATAACATTTACTTGTATTACCTGCGGGCAACAGACTGCAAAAAAGGGGCCTGGCCCGTACAAATATTCTTAACATCACAAGAAAGACTACCTTTATTCATTTTATTCAGGTACCCGGCAAGGGAGTGCCGGTCAGTGTGTAAAATCATGTGGACGCTTGACATCAGGACCCTTTTTCTGACCCTTTTCCTCGTCAACGTGGTCCTCACGCTGATGCTCTTTACCTTCTGGAGGTCCCAGAAGACCTATAACGGGTTCAGGACATGGATGCTTTCCCTGCTGGTCACGTCGTGCGGGTATTTTATGTACGTGATCGGTGGATCCCTGCCTGTCCTGCTCTATTCAACCGTGGCAGATCTTGTGATCGTGCTATCGGTCATGATGCGGCTTGACAGTACCGGAAGATATTTCCGGTCGCGGGCGCTCCCCCGGATCATTTACTGCATCCTGATACCGGCCGTTCTCCTGTTACTCTGGTTTACGTTCCGTGTCGATTCGCAACTCATGCGTGGCGTGATTATAGGGGTGCTCATCGTCCCCAGCTTTGTTGCGACCTCCCTCATCGCGATACGGTTCGGAGAACCGGAGACCCGGTCGCTCAGGTACAGCTTTGCTGCGGCCCTCCTGGTCACGGCGCTCTTCTGGACCATGATAGTCGTCAATGCGATTGTTACTCCCGGGGACCACTCGCTTGGGGGTCCGGATCCCATAAACCCGATCTTCTTTATCGTCACTATCCTCATGGATATCGTTGCCACGTGTTCCTTCCTAATGCTCAACATGGCCCGGTCCCAGGAAGAGCTCAAAAAAAGCGAGGAGCGGTACCGGAACCTTGCGGACAACCACCCTGATTATATTCTCGTCCTCGGCAGGGAGTTCATCCGGTACGCCAACCCGGCGACCCGGCTTCTGGGACCCTTGTCGGGTAATCCATCTATTCCATCCTGACACCTGCGAGTGCTGATGCTGCACGGGCGGTTATCAATGCAATCCGTAGTGGAGATTTCCCGGATCATCTCAGCGAGATTGATATCCAGCTCCGTGACGGCACGATCCGGCACTGCCGGATCAAGACCGTGCGGATTGAAGACAAAGGGATCCCGTCAGGCTTATCCGTCATTACCGATATCACCGAGCGGAAGGCAGCAGAGGATGCACTCTTTCGAGTAAATAAAAAACTCACGATTCTCTCATCAAAACCCGGCACGACATCAAGAACCAGCTCATGGCCCTTTCTACTTATCTTGAACTGTCGAGAGTATCCCCCGACAATATCCCCAAAACCTCCGAATATCTCCAGAGATAGATAGAGATTGCTGAAACAATCGGGCGTCAGATCGATTTCACGAACATCTATGAGGATATGGGAACAACAGCTCCCCCATCTGGCAGAATATCCATGAGAGTGTCCAGCGGGCAGCTGCTGCTCTTCCTATGGGGGATGGACGGGTGGAGGTTGACCGGACGGACCTGTTGATGTATGTTGACCCCTTGTTCGAGAAGGTCTTCTATAACCTGATCGACAATGCCCTGAAATATGGCGGAGATACCATGACGAGGATCCATATCTTCTGCCATGAGACCGACAAAGGGCTCGTCCTTATCTGCGAGGATGATGGTGTCGGGATTAGCGCAGAAGACAAAAAATACCTGTTCAAGCGGGGGTTCGGGAAGCATACCAGACTTGGCCTCTTCCTCACCCGCGAGATCCTTGAAATCACCTTTATCACAATCCGCGAGACGGGTGAGCCGGGAAAAGGGGCACGATTCGAAATGCTGATGCCAAAAGGGGCGTATCGGTTTACGCAGTCATGATAGCGGTGGGAAAGTCTGATTTCCCCCTGCTCCTACCGGCAAGCATTTATCGTCCCACTCCGGACGCTGATCATGGCCCGGCAGGAGCACGTCCATATCATAACAGGAGGGGAGACCAGCTACTCAGCGTACGCCGCAACCATACGGGACAACCCGGATATCACGCATACGTTCGTTTTTGCTGATACGGAACTTTATACCAACAGTGCCCACGATGTTGAGACGATCCGGGCGGGGAAGAATGCAGCCCGGGAAGTGGTGGAGAGGGTCAAAGCGCTTGCTACCTCGCTGAAGATCCCGGCTTCGCTGGTCTATGTCACCCCTCCCGCCAATACATCCGCCCGCGACGCGATCCTGAAGATCAAAAAAGAGCACCCGAACGCACGGGTCTCGTTCGATCTCTCGGCTGGCTCAAAGGACATGTGTCTGGCCCTTTTCACGCTCTCGCTGTGGGTGGAGGGGGAAGCGTACTACACGTTTGCGGAACGAAAAGGGGAGGCAACGGGAGCAAAACTCGCGGTGCCCAAGACTCCTGCAGAGAATGTTGCGGCAAACTCAAATTACATCAAAATCTTCCAGACGCTGTACTATACCCCGGGGAAACAGGAGCACCCGGTACGGGTCGTGCCCCGATCGTATCTCTTCAACCAGCTCTCGGGGTTCTACATCCCTGCCCGTAAGAAGGGAGTGAAGGTTGCTGAGAAAAAGATGGGCAAGACGGATCTCTATACCGGGAAGAAAGCGGTGCTCCATACGCTGAGCCAGGGGACGTTTACCGATATCATCTCCACCATGAAAGCACTGGATCTGATCCAGGAAGAGACCGGACAGGGCACCAACCTGAAGGAAAAATACTATGCCATCACCCCCTCAGGAGCCCTCGCTTTGCAGCTCGCACAGATCAAACCACGAAAACGTGAGTAAGATGTACTTCGGATAATCGGATAAGCAGCCGATAATCGGATGTACATCCAACAAAAGTCTTTTTGCTCACGCCGGACGAATTTCGGGAAGGAGTGGGGGTACCCCCTCACGGACATGAGAGGGGGGTGGCTTATTTTTCACGCAAGGGGCAGGGACCCCCCATAGGGTCCCCCAATGTTCTGAGGGGAGGGAATCCCTTCAGGTCGAAATCCGTAAGAATCTTATTCCACCCACCGCACCTTCCGTTCCAGTGCCGGGTCAAGACGCGGCTGATCCCTGGGCTTCCCCTGAGGATACCCCAGCGGCGTGATGGCCACGATTTCCTTGTCGTCAGGAATTGCAAGGATGCTGCGCAGCGCCTTCCCGTCCCTGAGTGGCCCGGTCATCCAGCAGGTGCCAAGTCCGAGCGCTGTTGCGGCGAGGAGCAGGTTCTCCATCGCGGCACTCGCACTCTCAAGGTTCGCCTTGCGGAGATCCGGGGAATCGTTTGTATCGGTAAGAACGACAATCACGACCGGGGCATCACCGCACGTGCCGGCGAACCGGATAAACTCCTCGCGGGAAAGGGAGCCACGCAGCGGTGACGGGTCCCAGTTTCGTGTATACTCTTCAACAATTGCCCGGTAACACTCTCCCATCTCGTGTATCTTCTTGTCGGTCACTACCACGAACTCCCACTGCTGGTGGTTCATGGCAGAGGGGGTCCAGTTGGCAGCATCGAGAACCGTGTGGATATCCTCTTTTGTGACCGGGTCCGGGCAGTACTGGCGCACAGCCCGCCGCTTGTGTATCGCTTCGAATGCATCCATAATTCTTCCCTGTCCCTGCACGGTCAACCCGGATTAATGCCGGGTTACCTCTTTTCCGGCTGCACGAGCCGTGCTCCCAGGTCAGACGCCCGTTTGCAGTCCAGCGGGAAGACCGTCCTGCGCCGCTCCTTCCTCTCCTCCGGATCAAAGTAACTGAAGACCACTTTGTCATAATCCTCGAACTGGAGTGTCTCAAAGGAGAACTGGGACTCTGCGTGACCGAACGTCCGGTTGAGAACGCTTTCATTCAGACCGGTATGGACGGTATAATGGTAATCCTTCATTTGCTGTTCCGAGACGTTCATCGTGTAAATGAACGCGGTCCGGATCTTTCTCGCAAAAAGAGACGTTGAGGGGCTGGTATATACGAGGTACGGGAACAGCAGCCGTTCCATGAAGCACCGCATCTCTCCGGTCACCGTGCCGAAATAGATGGGCGAGCCGAGTATTAGCGCATCGACATCCTGTATCTTTTCAAGAACCGGGGTCAGCCCGTCCCGCAGGGCACATTTCCCGTAGCTCTTTCCGCCTTTCAGTTTGCAGGCAAAACAGCTCGTACATCCTTTAAAATCAAGATCATAGAGGTGGATGAGTTCAGTCTCCGCACCTTTGGACTGTGTGACTGCGAGGGCGTGTTCGAGCAGCGTTGCCGTGTTCCACTTCTTCCGTGGACTTCCGTTGATTGCAATGACTTTCATGATTATTCACTCATTTTTTCAATTTGGTTTTTCCTGAAACGATACATCCAGAACGTCATGCAACCCGACATCACACACCCTCATTCATAGCCGTTACAACCTCCCTGGTTGCGAGGATGCCGTTTAACGCTGCCGGGAAACCTGCGTAGATGGAGACCAGCAGCATGATCTCGACGATCTCCGCCTCGGAAAGGCCGGCCCGGATGCCGCCCCCGATATGGAACCGTAACTGCGAGGGGGTTGTCCCTTTTGCAGCGAGAGCGGCGATTGTCGCAACCTGGCGGTTCCGGATCGGCAGAATCCCCCAGGCATAGATATCCCCGTACCAGAACTCGATGACATACCGGGTGATATCCGGGTTGATCGGATCAAAGGTCTCCCGGAGCACCCGTTCCTGGTCGGGTGCGAACCGGGAGAGCCACTCCTTCCCGCGTTCGTGCCTGCCCTCGGAACCGGCATGAACCGAGACTTTTGAGAGTGTCTGCCCGGTCTCTTTTAAGACTTCCATGAGTGTTCCCATCGCGTTCAACGTTGCCGGGAACCCCGTATACCCGCTCATCTGGATGATGATCTCGCGGATCTCTTCGGGAGTGCAGCCTACGTGCAGGGCGGCGTGGATGTGGACCCTCAGCTGGGGTGCCGCGGTCCCCATTGCGGTCAAGGCAGCCACGACCGCCTGTTCTTTGGTCCGGTTGTCAAGAATCTCCCGGGCATAGATCTCCCCGAACGAATATTTGATAAGGTACCGTGCAAGGTCCGGGCAGATGGCGTTGAGCGTCTCTTCGACCCTGACACCGGCTTCCCCGTCGATCTCAAGCAGTTTTTTCCTGCCTATTGCTGCGTAATCTGTCATTTAATCTCCAGCTATTCATTCCCGCAGATCCTTCCGGTGCACGTTACTGCCACGTTACCTCAAGGAGCTTCCGGCGGGGGATCCCGTAAATCTTATACTGCGGATGGCCACACATCATCGCATAGACTGATTTCCGTCCCGCAGGCAGGCCGCGTTCCTTCTGGAGGGGTTCATAGGAGGTCGCAGCCATAGCCACAAAGCCTGCCCAGCAGGTGCCGATACCAAACGCCGGGGCAGCAATATCGAAATGCGTGAGGGCAATGATCGCATCCACGGATGCAATCGGGTTGCCTTCCGGAATGTGGGCAAAGAGCAGGTGTGGGGCACCCCGGCAGATGACATCGTGTCCACTTTCCCACGCGCCGATAAGCCCCGACACATACGCGCTCATAGGGTGGGCGGTGTTCATCTGGGATTTCATCCACTCCGCCGATAATCCGGCGATCTTTTGGACCTTCTTTGGATCATGGACAACCAGCCACTATACCGGCTGCCCGTTGCCTCCGGATGCAGCGTACCGGGCGATGTCGAGCACCTGCTCTATCTTCGCCTTTGGCACGGGATCATTGATGAAGTGTCGCACGGACCGGCGTTTCTTGAGATAATGTGCCATGTCATCGGGAGAGATCATGCCAGCACCGGTGGGGAGTGAGACCTTCTCATCCGGGCGGACATTCAGGAGGAGGGCCTGTAACGGGCAGGAGACTTCGCAGTGCCCGCACTGGATACACCTCCCGGCCGCTGCCTCTTTTACGAGCGGCAGGGTGTTCTCATCGGCGGGGGTGATGATCGCCATCGGGCATACAACAGAGCAGACCCGCACCGGGTGCAGAGATCCTGGTCAACAAATTCGTAGTCATGTTCAGATTTCTCCTTCCTGTAATCCTGTATATCCGGTTATCAGCAGGTTCCGGTATTTCCGTATAAGGTTTTTAATGATTCATTATCCGCAGGAGCCAGGCCATTTCTGCCCAATTTTTTTCACCTGCTGGATTCCTTCCGGGGACTCTTTGTTGAATGCAACGACCTTTCTCATCTCATTCCCCCTTAATCAGCTTCTTTCCGGCACTCCAGGCATCCCCGGAGTATTTCCCGAGGGTCCAGTAGCGGTTATCCGGCATAGTCAGGAAGAGCGGGTCGATCTCCAGGAAGTCCGGTTTCCCGTTCTTGAGCACATTGCCATCCGCATACGCTCCCGCAATTTCACCGATAAAGAGTGTGTTGGTCGGCAACGGGACGGTCTGGATAAGCCGGCATTCAAGCGAGACCGGGCATTCCCTGATCATGGGAGCGATCTTCAGAGAACCATAGAACACATCGAATACATGGGACTTGTCGATCTTCGAACCGGATACGAGCCCGCAGTAATCCGTCTTCTCCATGAGGGCAGAAGAGGGAATATTGATCGAGAAGGTCTTTGTTTCTGCAATATCTCTGGAAGTATGGTGGTGGTTCCCAATCCCGCAGAGAATCATGGGAGGATTCGCATTCGCCCGGGCACACCAGCCCACGGTCATGAAGTTGTCTTTTCCGTTCACCTGCGTCCCTACAAGGACCACCGGCATTGGAATGAAAAAGTTCTGTCCGCTCTGTATCTTTTCCATAGTTTTTCCTCACTCATCTAAAACTGACAGAAAGCCATAAGCAGGAGACATGCATACTATTCTTCTGCAAGGGCAATCTTAACTATTATGATAAATTCTGCCTTAAGTGAATATATAGGAAATACAGTTAATTTGGTAACATACTTTCATTGGAGTAACCATGACCTGCAGTAAGAACGGGAAAACCTACCACTGCCCGGTCGAGGCGGCGCTTGAGGTGATCGGGGGGAAGTGGAAGCCACTCATCCTCTGGGCTCTCGGGAATAACGTGATGCGGTTCGGAGAGCTTCAGAAAGGGTTGCCGGGCGTCAATGCAAAGATGCTCACCAAACAGCTCCGCGAACTCGAAGAGGACGGGGTAATTACCCGTACCATCTATCCCGAGGTACCGCCACGGGTGGAATACGCCATCACCGATTTTGGAAAGACCTTAATCCCGATATTGCAGGCACTCTGTAACTGGGGGGCGCATTATCTCGACATCGATGAGGCACCTGCAAACAAGTGCACAACAAAAACGATAAAGAAGGAGAAATGAAGGGCGCCGGGCGGTTATCCCGGTAATAATCCTTTTTTTCGGGGACATCTGTATGCTGGGATCCGTATCGTTATATCAGCAGTAATCACGGTCCGTCACATTCACCTCCCCCATACCACATCCCTTATCCCTCATTCCCGCTCATTTCTCTGCATGGACCCGGTAATTCCCAAATCCGGAAGGAACTCGAAGATCATGCAGACCCTGATATCCGGAAAACCTCCCAGCGGTTCTTCAAGGAAGAGATCCGGTGCTACGGCATAAAGACGGCCACCGTGATCGCGATCGCAAAGAAATACTGGAAATGGGTAAAAGAGCGGCCAAAGACGGAGATTCTCACCATCTGCGAGGAACTGTATCAATCCGGCTACATGGAAGAGTCCTTCATCGTCTCGAACTGGGCTCATGCTCTCTCGGGGAGATATGAGCAGGAAGATCTCGTGGTGTTCCGGCGCTGGATCGATACCTACATCACCAACTGGGCTTCCTGCGATGGGTTTTGCAACCATACGATGGGTGATTTCCTTGAACAATACCCGGAATATACAGACGAACTCAAGCGCTGGACGCAATCGGAGGACCGCTGGATGCGGAGAGCGGCGGCAGTCTCGTTGATCGTTCCGGCCAAACACGGAAAGTTTCTCAAAGAGTCTATAGAGATCGCCGGCCTTTTGCTGACTGACGGGGACGATATGGTGCAGAAAGGCTACGGATGGCTGCTCAAAGAAGCGAGCCGGAAGCACCAGAAAGAGGTGTACGATTACGTCATGAAAAACAAGAAAGCAATGCCCAGGACGGCATTGCGATACGCAATCGAGCTACTGCCAAAGGATCTCAAAGCAGAGGCGATGATGAAAGACTGGTAGCCCCTGAAAAGGTGATACTCCCCTTGCAGTCGTGCAGATCAGGAGGCTCACGGTTACTATCCCGTCGTGGTTAAATAACGGTGAAGGTGGTTTTTCGCTTTATTCCATCTTCCGGATATGGTGTCCGCTCCCCTCATCGAGCTGCTGTGTGACATGATTCTTAAACGTCACAATCATATCAGGGGAAATTAATCTCCCGGACATCACATGAATTTCCTTTTTACCCGTGGAGAGGTTGATCTCATAGGTCATAACAAAATCCTCATTATTTGCCATCGCGGAGAAGAGCAGATCGGTCACCTCTTCATGAAACGGTTTTGCATCGTTTTTCCGGCGCGTTTTTCTGATAGTCATTATGTTACGTGCTACGCGCCGGGTAATAAATATTCATCCCGAATTGATGGATATCCTACGAAAAACAGGGGTTAACCCCGGTGATATATGGTTAAATGCCAATTTTTTTCAAAAACCGCTCGTGCAACCGGATGTCCCCGCCAAGTTCCGGATGGAACGACAAGGCCATGTGCTTTCCCTGCTCAACAGCGACAATCCCCTGATCAAGCCGGGAGAGCACCATGACACCGACACCCGCGTGGGTCACAACCGGTGCCCGGATGAAGATCGCATGAAACGGGCCACCATCAATACCGGTAAGGGAAATATCCGTTTCAAATGATTCCCGTTGTCGGCCGAATGCATTCCGGTCAACCGTCATATCGATAAGACCCAGAGTATGAATACGGGGATCGTCCACATGGGTCGCCATCAGCACCATGCCGGCACAGGTTGCAAAAATGCCACCGGAGAAATTCCGGATCGGCTCATAGAGATGGTTCTTGTCTATGAGCCGGGAGATGGTGGTCGATTCCCCACCCGGGATGGCTAACGCGTGACAGCCTTCCAGATCGGTAGGGTGACGGACCGTGACCACGGTTGAAGTGCTCCCACGACCGAGGCGGTCGAGTGCCAGCACAAACGCATCGATGTGCTCGCTTACATTACCCTGCAGCGAGAGGACGCCGATCTTAACGTCCACGGGTCTGCAGCACCTCATCGTCACGGAGGGTATGGATATCAAGGCCCGGCATCGCATCGCCAAGCCCACGGCTCACCCGTGCGATGACCTCAGGTTCGTTGAAGTGATTGACTGCTTCGACGATTGCTTTTGCCATCAGTTCGGGATTGGTGGACTTGAAGATCCCGGACCCGACAAACACGCCGTCTGCGCCTAACTGCATCATCATCGCGGCATCCGAGGGGGTAGCAATTCCACCGGCTGAGAAGTTTACCACGGGCAGTCGCCCCCGTTCGGAACATTCGATAACCAGTTCTGCCGGGGCTTCAATATCCCGGGCATAGTCGATCATCTCCTGTTTGTCCATACCTTTGAGCATGCGGATCTCTCCCATGATATTTCGCGTGTGGCGCACTGCCTCGACAACATTACCGGTACCTGCTTCTCCCTTGGTCCGGATCATGGCGGCTCCTTCATTGATCCGGCGCAGGGCCTCACCGAGATCGCGGGCACCGCAGACGAAGGGGACCTTGAAGAGTTTCTTATCGATATGGTATTGCTCATCTGCCGGTGTCAGGACTTCGCTCTCATCGATCATGTCGACGCCGAGCGTTTCGAGCACCTGTGCCTCGATAAAATGGCCGATCCGCACTTTGCCCATCACGGGAATCGATACCGCTTCGATGATCTCGATAACCTTCTGGGGATCTGCCATACGGGCAACGCCGCCCATCTTCCGGATATCTGAAGGCACACGCTCCAGCGACATGACTGCCACGGCCCCGGCGTCCTCTGCTATCTTTGCCTGCTCATCGTTCACGACATCCATGATAACGCCCCCTTTCTGCATGGATGCAAAGCCGCGCTTGAGGAGCTCGGTACCGAATCTCAGTTCCTCGAGTTTCATATGCCGGTACTATTGATCAACGATCCCAATAAAAACAGAGTACCAACAGCAATCAGTACAAACAATAAGGTGACCATGCGGGTTGCCTCCAGAATATCTGCTCCCCCCTCGTCAAGCGTCCGTTCACCGTCCCCAATCGTATAGACTCCCGGTTTCTCAAAACGGACACCGACACCTCCTGCCATCACGGCCATCACAATCCCCCCATTGAACCCGGGACGGTTCCTGCCATCACGCCGCATTACCTTGAGTGCAGAGGAAATACGTCCCCGCTGGAAGAAGTGTATCAGGAGCAGGAGAACCGTGATACGTGCCGGGATGAAGTTGAGGATATCATCCATCCGGGCAGCGCACCACCCGATACGCTCGCGTTCGTCCCGGTATCCCAGCATCGCGTCCATGGTATTGGCTGCACGGAAGACTGCTGCCCCGGTTATCCCGAACAGGCAGAAGAAGAAGAGCGGTGAGATGATGCTGTCCGTGAGATTCTCTGTCATGGATTCGTAACCGGCAGAGAGTATATGCTCACGGTCAAGAGTTGCCGTACTGCGGGAGACCAGCATCTTCACCTTTTCACGCCCGGTCTCTACACCATCCTTGAGAGCGTCCACAACAGCGAGTGTGTGCTCCTCCAGCGATCGCCACGCAAAACAGCACTTCAAAAGAAACGGGGTGATGATAATATACCAGTACCACGGTGCGAGAGTGGCAAAGCAGTAAAACGGGGCCGCAAAGAGAACAATGGTCACCAGCCAGAGAGCCACTCCGGTAAATCGCTGGATCTTAGGAGAATATCGTTGGGGCTTTCCCCACCAGCCGATAAACCGGCCGAGAAGAGCAACCGGGTGCCAGACTGAATGAGGATCCCCAATCAGCCGGTCAACCAGAAGTGCAGCAAACAGGACTATCGCGACAAGCGCTATCGCTGACGGTACCATATGTAGAGTGCCCCAACGATGAGCATGAGAAACGAGGCGATATTTAGCAGTTCAATTGCTGTATAGAGCCAGGCAGTGTAGAGGATGAGTGCAATTCCCATCATAACCATCAGGAGATGGGGGCGGCCGCGGGAAACCGGTTGGACTGGCGATTTTTCTAAAATGATCGGTTTTTTCTGGGGCGGGTGGATCACGTCCACCCGGGCTGTTGTTTTCATCACGCCGTATCCTGCAATAATTTCAAGATTAAAGAATCCTTCCTGTGTATCAGAATGCATTGGGATGGTCAGTACCGATTCATCGACGACATACAAGTTCTCGTGAAAGAAATCGGTTTACATGCTGGCATTTGGAGAGAGGTGATGGTAATGTGAATCGGTGCCCCCCGGTTTACGAACTTCACCTTCAGGTTATTGCCAGTGGCTGCCTGGATCTTCTCTCGTGGCAAATCAATCGAATTGATCCCGCTGCGATTTAGGTAAATCTCAAAACATGATTCATTACCCCCGGTACCTGCAAAAATCAACACAAAAAAGGGCAGCGGGAAGTTCATGCCTCCTCCTGTTATACCTGGGGAGTCTGGGGCAGGAGATTGGGGATGCCTTCATTGATGGGATAGTCCACCCGGCATGCAGCGCAATGCAATCCGCCTTCCAGAATCTCTTTATCATCCTCTTTGGTGACCGAAAGGACGAGATCTCCCTTACAGACTGGGCAACAGAGAATATCCACCAGGGACCGTCTCATTACCGCTCATCTCTCAGATCAATAATCTGGGTGACTTCAGGACCGGTGGAGATCAGGGCAACAGCGCATCCAATGTCATCTTCTGCCTGTTTTATGAAGTCTTTTGCCTTCTTGGATAACTTTGCATAGTCCCTTACGCCAAAGCAGTCTTTATCCACCCGGTCTATGCCGGTGATAGCAGCCTGTGTACACCCGTTGATCATCGCAGCGTACCGGGCCATGTCCGCATCCCAGCCCCCGATACGGCGCTTCCGGTGGGTGACGGTTCCGAACTCCTTGATTCCCATTGCATCGGATTTCTCAAACGTCATCTCAGTGCTGAACGGACCCTCCCCGACACGGGTGGGGTACGCCTTGAAGACCACGACCACATCATCGATTTTTGTTGGTCCGACACCGTTATCTGCCGCAATCTGGGACGCGGAGGTGTCCTTGCTGGTCACAAAGGGATAAGTTCCATAATAGAGCGATATGCCAAAACCCTGAGTGCCTTCCAGCAGGACATTGCTGCCTTTTTTCAGTTCTGCGTCAATAGCCATGGGGACATCAAGCAGGTATTCGGCAAGCTCGGGCACATCCTTTGCCTGCGGGGAGATCCGCATAACACGATCAGAGTTCGCAGGCCCGCATCCTGAACCTGTGCTGCCGATCGTCTTTGACAAATAAGCGCTACCCTTATCGCGTGCGATATGATCTTCTGTTATGATCCCGCAGCGCATGTCCACAAAGACCCGGCCTTTTACACCAAGGGTGTCAACTTCGTGTTTCAGAACCCTGGGATCAACGAGCACGCCGCTCCCGATACAGAGTTTTGCATCCTTATAGACAAAACCGGATGGGACCATGCGAACACCATATTCGCGGTCTCCGACATGAACAGTGTGTCCGGCATTCGGACCTACACCGCCACGGGAGATGATTGCGGGTTTATCCTTGAAGGCGACGTGGGCAACGATCTTGCCCTTGCCTTCATCCCCAAAAAATCCACCAACGATAATTGTGCAGCTCATATTTGTTTCATGTAGTATAGGTTGAAGTGCAAAATAAACTATCCCTTACTCCCTGTACTTTATTAATAGCAAAGAGTGTAGCGCAAGAAATCAGGGTAAGAATGAACGGATCAAAATTCGCTGATAAAGGTCTCCATCCTGCCGAGCGCCTCTGTCAGATCCTTTCTGGAGACTGCATACGCGCACCTGATATGATCCTCCCCGCCATCACCAAAAACGCTGCCCGGAACCACAGCCACCTTCTGCTCTTTTAACAGCTGTTCGGCAAATTCCACATCAGAAAGACCGGTTCCTTTCACTGAGGGGAAGGCATAGAACGCTCCTTCGGGCACATGACAGGTCAGGCCAATACGGTTTAAACCGGCCACAAACATGTTGCGCCTGAGGCGGTACTCGTTGACCATGCTGTTCTTATCCTCTTCAGCGGACCGGAGTGCTTCGAGTGCCCCGATCTGACCCATCACCGGGGCACAGAGCATAATGTACTGGTGGATCTTGAGCGCTGCGTCACAGATGTCTTTGGGGGCGCAGAGGTACCCGACACGCCACCCGGTCATTGCGTACGCCTTGGAAAAACCATTGAGCGTGATCGTTCTCTCCCAGAGATCACTGACCGTTGCAGCCGCTACATGGGTGCTATCATACGTCAGTTCTGCATAGACCTCATCGCTGATCAGCAGGATATCCTTATCGATGACGATATCTGCGATTGCTTTGAGATCGCTCCCGGTCATTACTGCGCCGGTCGGGTTGTTGGGGAAGTTGATGATCAATGCCTTGGTCTTTGGAGTGATCTGTTCCTGGAGGGCATCGGGATTTAGCTTGAAATGATCCTTTTCTTTGCACCTGACCGGAACCGGTCTTCCTCCTGAAAGAGTGACGCAGGGTGCATACGAGACATAGCTGGGTTGGGCAATGGCCACCTCATCACCCGGGTCAACAACCGACCGTATTGCAATATCGAGCCCCTCAGATACTCCGCTGGTGATGATGATCTCATCATTGCTGGTGTAGGGGAGATTGTAGTGCTGCCCAAGATACCGGGACAACGCATCCCTGAGTGACTGGAGACCTTTATTTGATGTATAGGATGTCGTCCCCTGCTCAATTGAGTAAATGCTCGATTCACAGATATTCCAGGGTGTCCGGAAATCCGGTTCACCCACACCCAGCGAGATAACGTTGTCCATGGTGAGGGCCAGGTCAAAAAATTTCCTGATGCCGGAGGGAGGGATTTCTTTTGCACGCTCAGAAATAAAATTGCGCATATCTCAACCTCAGAAAGAATACGGGAGGCGCTCTGACTCCTGCTGCTCAAAAAGCGTGTGACCATTCTCCTTATACGACTTCATGATGATGTGCGTGGCGGTCTCGCGGATCCGGTCCATGGGAGCAACGTGCTCTGATACAAACCGCGAGACCTCCTGCATATTCTTACCCGATACGACAAGCTGCAGATCATAGGTACCTGTCATGAGCCGAAGGGTCTTTACCTGTCTGAACCGTGAGAGTCGTTCTGCAATCCTGTCATAGCCGAAGTCGCGTTCAGGACTGACTTTAAGTTCGATGATAGCTGAGACCTCGCCATTTCCTGCCCGTTCCCAGTTGATTACGGTGGAGTACCGCTTGATCACCTGTGCAGATTCAAGTGCGTGAACGCGATTCTCAACATCTGCTGTTGAGAGGTTTGTCATGATCGCAATTTCGTCCGCTGATAGCCTGCTGTTCTCCTCGAGAATACGGAGGAGTTCGAGATCCTTTTCATCCATCCTGTATCACCTGAACCAAGTCTTCAACCACTTCGTTTCCATCTGGGACACATCAAGATCCTTAAGTCCGTTGAGCCGTGAATCTTTCAAGACAACTTCGCGGATCTTGTCTGTGTTGGAATCAAACCACATCTCTTTTGTCCTGCCATACCGCCCGCGACTCACAACCCGGGTGTTGATCACCCCGAGCATGTTCAACTCGGAGATCAGATCAGTTATCCTGCGGTGGGTGAGAACATCGAGTTGGATAGTCGGGGCAATATCCTGATAGATACGTGAAACCTCACCGCTCGTAAAGATATTCTGACCCAGTTTTTCTAATATCAGCATCGAGAAAAGGATCAATTTGCTCTGAGTGGGCAGGGTTGCAATGCATTCAATCATACTGTCTGTTTCGATCTTTGCCTGCGCTTGTTTGACATGTTCCTCGGTAACCTGCGAGGATTCGTCGCGATCGGCAAGTTCCCCGGAGATTCTGAACAGGTCAAGCGCCCGCCGGGCGTCACCATGCTCCTGTGCTGCCAGTGCAGAACAAAGGGGGATAACACCTTCTGCCAGTGCTCCTGCAATAAATGCCCCGTCAGCGCGCTGTGCAAGGATATCCACCAGTTGTGGTGCATTATAAGGAGGAAACACAATCTCTTCTTCAGAGAGGGAGGAGAGGACACGGGGATCTAAGAAATCCTTGAAGCTCAGGTCGTTTGAGATCCCGATGATACTGACTTTGGAATTTTTCAGATCGGTGTTGATACGGGTGAGATTGTAGAGGGTATCGTCACCACTTTTTTTGACCAGTTTGTCGATCTCGTCCAACACTATGACCAGTACACCGCCACTAGCCTCAAGCTGGTTTTTAAGCTCGGCATACACCTGGTCCGTGGGCCATCCGGTCATGGGTATGTGTGTGCGTGTCTTATCACTTCCCAGTTCTTCAGACACATCAAGACTCTTGGCAATCTGGGCAAGCACACGGTACTGGGTATCGATCACCTCACAGTTCAGGTGTACGAGACGGCAGATCATTCCCATCTTGCTGCTTGTCTTTTCCAGTTCGGTTCCAACATACCGGACACATGCGGTCTTACCAGTACCAGTCTTTCCATAGATTAGGATATTTGAGGGAGTTTCGTTCCTGAGGGAGGGTGCCAGGATCGATGCTACCACCTCAATCTGTGGTTTCCTGTGGGGAAGAATTTGAGGCCGGTAAGAGTGTCTGAGCACTTCACGATCCTTAAATATCCGGTTGTTGGTGAGATATTTTTTAAATAATCCTATTGATGGGTCTTCTGTTTCGGGCATGGTTACACTGTAGTGCAAAGAATTGGTGCGAATACCCTAAAAAACGATCGGTATATCCAGTTTAAAAACCCCATTACTTCCATTGGAAATAATGTTGTATACCTTTCAAAATGCTAAATACGGCTTATATTTAAGATTTGTTTATTAATATTTTTTTTTCATTTCACGACATGTATTTTTTACTAATTTTGTATTTTTCGGGAATTTTTTTCTTTATGATGAGAATTTGGAGTATTTCAATAATAAGAGGGGGACCCCTTTATTTCGTGTGGAACTTTTTAATAGATACCATTGGGTATTATTACAAATATAATAAAATATTCACTTTAATATTTAAAAATATTAATATATATAATGATCGAAATGATTATGGAAATTTTTAACAGGATTGTTGTTGTTTTTAAGGAATAAAAATTAGAGAAGGGGTAAAACCCTCCAAAAATTTCCACTAGAAATAAAGGGGTGGTCCCTGGAATAAAGAAAAAAAATATGAAATTAATAAATAAAACCTTTCAATTGTACTATTGTATCAATTAAAATCAGAAATATCCCCCCATTTTTATCAAAATTTTACTCTCTAGAAATCTAATTGTTCTTTAGAAATCACTTAAATTTTTGGCGTTTATGAATATTACTCCCCCCCTGTACTTTCAAACCTGGTGGTGTAAGGGGGGTAGCATAGGTACATTTGGAGGGTGTGTGGGGATTCCCAGAACTCCATGGGTCATACAGTAGGAAGGGTAAATTATCACTATCGTAATTTTGAGAGTTTTATTAATGTTTAATTCACCATACAGTTATTAATATGAATCAAAATCACATACGAACCATTCAAATTTCAGCAGCAATCATCACCGTATCCAGTACAAGAAAGCAGGAAAATGATTTCAGCGGAACAACACTATCCACCTTATTCACAGCAGCTGGAATTCCTGTAAGCCACAATGCAATTGTACCTGATCGAATAGAAGCTATCCGGAACGAGCTATATATTGCTATGAAAACTGCCAACTGTATCATCATCAATGGAGGAACCGGTCTCACTCATGATGATTGTACTATTGAAGCCATCTCACCATTACTTGAAAAAAAGATTGATGGATTCGGTGAATTCTTCCGGATGAAAAGTCTCCAGGAGATTGGCACTGCATCTATGCTCTCACGTGCAATCGCCGGTATAACTGATGGAAAGGTAATTTTTTGTATTCCTGGATCGACACCCGCTGTAACACTTGCAACAAAGGAGCTCATCCTTCCAGAGATTACCCATATTCTTTCCCACGCAAACAGGTAATTTAACGATATTCACTGGCAGTAAAATTACCCGTCAATACACTTTTTTAAAGCATGCATCAGCTGCCGGCCTCCCCCTTTGAACCGGTTACCGGTACACTTCCAACAGGGCAATTCGTTCGATTACGAGATCAATGATGCGGTCACCTTTGGTTGTGGTAAGTTCCTCCTGGGTGATACCGAATAGATCCACAAGATTGACCTGTTTTTGTGAATCTATGCAACTCCAGGAATCTTCTACAACGTGAATAATAGGAGTAAGTGCGTTCCATACCACGTCAGATGTCGGATAACAGCAGACATATAGGTGGTTCTCTCCTACGTGAACTCCAAAAGGTGCAGCCAGGGAACACTGGCGGGAACCTGCAGCGTACAAGAGCGCCTCCATCTCAATGGTGTTTGAGACCATTGTCCCCATGTTATAAGACCGTACTGCATGGCACATCGCAGTATGGGCATGCCGCATTCCGGCCAGCATGTCGGCATTAAAACAGATGATATGGGAATCATAGGTTTCCGCAGTGGTCCGGAGGGTGTGGAGAAATGAAGCACGATCTTCAATTGTACTGATCGCAGCACGTATCTCATAGGAACTGCCTTGTTGTGTAAAAGGTGTATGCACCCTTGGATCGTGACGTTCCCTATCACCACCCGATCTTATTGTTTCTTTATCTCCCGTCATATGATCACCCAAATTTTGACAGTGTTGACTGATCATGCACAACGGCATCTTCTATCTTTCCTGAAGGTACACGCTTGGATTTATCCAGTTGTGCAAAGAGCTGTTCTGCGATTCCCCGCCCAAGAATCTTTGTCACGTTCTCAATACCTGCTAAACCTAGTGCATCCGGTGAAGTAATACTATTGTTAAAGAGACGCCGGGCACGGACACGTCCGATCCCGCGCAATTTCACGAGAGGGAGGAGTTCACGTCGGATCCCGTTTTTCATACAGATCTCATATTCCTTTATCTTCCGGTGGACTGAGGGTGCAAACATCCTTGCCAGTTCAACCGTAGCGTGCAGTAACCAGTTCACGCTCTCCACTATTCCGTACAGATCACCGGGACCCACTGCATACCGCTCGCAGATCTTTGCATCGGTAAGTTCATCGGTCCAGTCTGAAAGGAGCATGGTCGTCTTGAGTGCCCGGTAGTAAGGTTCTGCCTCATCCTCATCCAGCGGTGGTTCAAGCCAGAGCTCACCGGCATGTGCCTCCACCATACGATCAAGAGCGGGAATATCGGTATTCCTTGCATAGAGTTTGGGCATATCCGGTGTGCTGCAAATGGTCTGAAGGACGCCAAGATCTGCATAACTATCGTTTTTACGGAGCCCGCTGACAATGAGTGCTGCGCTGCGGGGATCGATATACAGCCGGGAGACAAGACTGCCGAGTTCTGTGGCACCAAGATGATCTCCTACTTCGATTACCATCTCTGATGACACAAGGAAGACAAGTGCGGCATCCACCGCTTTCTTCATCAAGCGTCCCTGCCGGTGCTCATGGACATAAAAAGTCCTGTCCATAAATGCGACAAGTTCCCCCCTGGTGGCGGCAAAGTCCGACGCGATTAGGGAGAGCACATGGGTATAGAGCGCGTTAGGTTCGGCAATCTTGGAATGGATCTTTTCTGCAGGCGCGTCAATGTATCGATCGAAGAGCACCTCTATCTGCCCCTCATCCTTTGCGATAAGGACGGCCTCACCGTAAGGATCAAGGCGTGGGCGGCCGGCCCTCCCCGCCATCTGGTGGTATTCGCTGGCAGGGATAGGCTGCATCCCCTCCCCTGCAGAAAAACGCAGGAAATCCCTAATAATTACCCTTCGGGCAGGCAGGTTGAGTCCTGCAGCGAGGGTTGGAGTAGATGAGATGCATTTGATCAGGCCTTTCCGGAATCCTTCCTCCACAATCGAACGTTCGGGCCGGCTCAGCCCGGCGTGATGGAAAGCAGCGCCTTTTGCCACGCATGCTGCCAGTGTTTTGACCATTTCTGTTTCAGCACTTTTACTGAGCTGTTCAGCGTAGGTGACAAGCGTGGGATCTTCGCTTTTTATTGCTCCGGCAGCCCGCTTTGCGAATGCTTCGGCGTTGCGGCGGGAGGAGACAAAGACGAGGCACTGTCCGCCTTCTTCAATCGTATCAAGGCAGAGGTTGAGGTCACCGAAATTCTTTGAAACCTGTTTTACTGCGCGGTCTCTGTCGTTGAAATGGATGCGGTTGTTGCAGAATACCCCCTGGCGGAGATCGACCGGGCGCCAGTTGCTGGTAACCAGTTCAGCCTCCAGCCACCCGGCAAGAGTTTTCGGATTACCGATTGTTGCAGAAAGCCCGATTACCTGCATTGCGGGATTACGGTACCGCATCTTTGCGATTACCACTTCAAGCGTTGGTCCGCGGCTATCAGAATCGATCAGGTGAATCTCATCGATAACAAGCAGGGTGATGTCGCCGATCCAGCGAGCGCTGTTGCGGAGAAGGGAATCCACTTTCTCGCTCGTAGCGACGATAATATCGTTCCTTCCCAACACATCATCACGCCGGTCAAGGTCCCCTGTTGAAATACCAACGCGGACACCCTTGTTGCTGAACTCATCGAATTTTTCGCTTGCGAGCGCTTTTAAGGGGACGATATACAGACATTTTCCACCAGCAGCGATGTGACTGTGCATCGCCATCTCGGCAACCAGTGTCTTTCCGCTTGCTGTGGGGATAGCAACAAGCAGATTTTTTCCCGCAAGCATACCGCGTTCCACACATTCGGCCTGGGGAGGGTAAAGCTCCGCAATATCTGCTTGCGTGTACTGTTGTTTGAGACTTGCCGGGATCGGAAGTTCACTGATCAACATGCCAAATCCCCACGACTTAAAACCCCCATTGATTCCACTGAACTAATCACATATTTGAGGTATTTTGATAAATTAAGTCTTTTATCCGTAATTATTCTCCAGTTGAAATACAGCAAAAGCATAAATATTGTTGCAGGAATTTCTGTTATCCCTGCGTTCAATAATAATAACTGATCATATCCTGTTTTGCCTCTTTCTTTTTCCGGTCAAGGAAGGCAAAAACATTCTCATGGGGAACTCCCTCAATCAGCATATCTACGGCGGCCCTGGCGGTTTTGAGCTGTTCGGGATATCCTATTAGGGAGACCGTCTTTCCAAATACTGAAATCTCGACATCAGTCATATCCTCAATTTGTTCCCGTGCCCTGCCGTCTTTTCCAATGATCCGGCCCCTGAGTCTGTCCAACTGGCGCGGACCGTCTGCCATTCCCGAAAGATCGATGACTTCAAGCAGAAGATCTTCATCCTCTATCATTTCAAATGCACGTTCAGGGGAGAACCCGCAGTTAATGGCGTTGATGATCTCGACAGCCCTGAGAAGGGAGATGGTGTGCTCTTCGGTCCCTTCAACTTTTACGATTCCCTCTTTGCTGTCGATGGTGATGGTGGCGTGGGTTTTGGCCTCGAGCTCTCTCTTGGTAGCCCCGCCTTTTCCAATAAGGGCACCCACCCTGCTTCCGGCGATCTTGACTTCCTGCATCATGTTTGTTTCACCTTGTTTTTTGTATGATTATACTTTAATTGCATAACGTTGTGGCACTCATCCATTGGCAGTCAACGGTTATCATGGTTCGGCAACATTCAGTCCGGTAACTGCATTGAACAGATCAAAATCTTTACGAATTTCGCATCGGTTTTTAAAATACCGGTTGATATTACGGATATCCCGCATCAGGAACTGGAGTGCCCGGGGATGATCGCGGGTGACAGACTGTCCCATATCTATGAAATAGGGTTGGTCACCGTATAAAATATTGAACTCACTCAAGTCAGCATGCACCAGCTCCGCTTTGTTGTACAGGATATCGATGGTTCTGGTGATCGTTTCATAGATCGCTGCAGGATCCTCCATAATGACATTCCGGAGTTGCGGGTAGGCGATCTCACCCTCTCCGATAAATGACATGATCAGAATGTTCCTGTCCCAGACGATTGGTTCAGGGACAGCAATACCCGCGTCCCGCGCCCGCACCAGGTTGGAAAATTCTTTTCTTGTCCATGCAAAGATGAGATCTTTTTTGGCCTTTTTTACATGAGAAAATCTGCGGTCACCCGTGACATAGGAACTCATTGTAGTAAAATTCGCGGTGCGGATACGGTAAATTTTAATGGCGATTGCCGCCCCGTCCCGTTCACCATAGAATACATTGGCTTCTTTCCCGGTACTGATCGAACCACCGATTACCGATAACCATTTTTTATGCACCAGTTTGTAGAGTGCAAGAAGGGTGACTTCATCGAAGACGTCCTCCCGCACCTTGAACTGGTCAGCATCCTTGATACGGATACCCATCTCCTCTATAAGTTGATCAAATCGATCCTCTTTTTTTTCAAGACTCACGGAAAGTCACAATCCTGACATTGCTGGATGATCATTGGATGTAGTCTCGTACCGGCGCAAGGATCTCTGCAAGTGATTCGCCACACGATTTCTTGAGATCCATCGCGTGCACTTCACTCTTTCCATAGGCAGTTTCCAGATCTAGATAATTTGAAAATGCCCGGTCACCACCAAATTTCTCCGGCCGTTTGATGGTGATCTCCGGAAGTCGCGGGAAGAGGTGGTGCTGGAAGATCTGGAGTATTGGGTTCTCCGGAATCTCCGGCGGGCAGAATGCCCTCTGGCATTTCTTTTTTATCTCTTCTTCCGTGTCTGCAACGGAGATATAATTTCCTTGTGATGAGGACATCTTCTTCCCGTCAATCCCGTTCAGTATTGGTGTGTGGATGCAGACTGGTGCAGCGTAACCGAAGTTGACCAGGTGCTCACGGGCAAGCATGTGGATCTTGCGCTGATCGATGCCTCCTACAGCTGCATCCGCGCCCAGCATGGCGATATCGGCCATCTGCATAATTGGGTAGATCATCTGGGAGACGGTGGGATGATCCATCTGCCTTCCTACTTCATCCATACTGCGCGTTGCCCGGTTAAGCGTGATCTGCTGCGAGAGCTGGAGCACGAGCAGTTCGTAGTCCCGGTTGAGCTGGAGATCGGATCCCAGCACGTACTGGACGTTTTTTAATCCGAGCCCTTCGAAACACCGTCGGTTATAATCAGCCAGCTCCTTCACCTTCTCCATGGTCCCTTTACGGTTTAAGAAAGCATGCACATCGGCCAGCAATACAACGACTTCGAATCCGGCCGCTTGCATATCCACCAGCTTGTTGACCGTGACCAGATGGCCAAGATGAATCTCGCCGCTGGGTTCGTATCCTGCATAGACCTTTTTTGTGGGTTTGTTAAGTAGCGAACGGAGATCGTCTTCTGTTACGATCTCGACAGTGTTACGGGTAACCCGTTCGTACGCGTCCATTGAAAATAATAGGTGATGATGGGTGTTAATGGTTGTTCTGGATCGGTGTAAACCCGAGGGCATCGTTGGTGGTTTTTATGGACGCTGCCCCATCCTTTTGCCCACCCATCATCGCGCGGATTGCATCGACGTTCTCAACTACGGCATCTGCTTCCTGGTGGATTGCCTGGAAGAAGCAGAGATCGGTTTTATTGGCATAGATTGATTCTTCAAAGATACAGTTCTCGTACAGGTCTGCTCGTTGCCTTCCAAGATCCATGGCGAATTCTTTTAGCTCTGCCGTGCTTCTGATCCCCGCAGTCTTTTTTATCAGGCCCAATCTGGGGTGATTTTTCACCAGTTCGATCACGCGATCTCTTGAAACTTCTTTTTTTGTGGTGATCCGGATCGCATGCATGTGCATCATCGTAGTTGGTACGATCATGGCCATGGTAGTGATCGAAATATGGGGGAGTACCGACAGGACATCCGGACCGTGGTGGCTGGGAACACTCACGGGATCCAACACAATCGCATCGATCGGTCCTTTTTTAATCTCACCGGGATCGGAACCGCGGCGCACCATGATAGCGTGCACGTGAGCAACACCGTATTCTTTATCGATGGTATGGATAATCCGGCAGAGCCCTGTTGTATTACAGGAGACCACCCTGACAAACTGCCTGCCGATTGCATCCGTGTAATTGCAGGATGAATTGAACGAGAACCCGGCAATCTCATGCTCTTCCCCGCCCTGCCAGAGCGCCTTTTTCCCGAGTTTCTCATAGAGAGGCTTGTTCGTGGCTCCGATATCCCCCGGTGTTGCATCGACGATGATATCTGCGGCTTTACACATATCCTCTACCGATCCTGCAACAGAAAGGCCGACTTTTTCAAAAGCAGCTTTCTTGGAAAGATCGGCAATATAGAGTGGATACCCCCGCTGTTTTGCCACAAAGGCCTCTGCATTAGGGCGTGTCTTTGAGACACCGATAACCTTCATATCCTTCTGAGCAGCGACCGCATCGGCAACGCGCTTGCCAATCGTACCATACCCATTGATGGCAACATTGATCATACAATCCTACTTGACGCTGGTACAGAAAAACTATGCGGAATGCTTCGCAGCCACCATAGATTACTGAAAGGATTGAACCATCAGCAAACTCTTTAATTCGTGGTATATTTGAGGGTATAACCGCATTTTAAAAGGATCTCTTTGTGAGTAATAAATGGCGGGGTTCTGGTTTTTACTGCGAATAGTGGGTTTTGCTATGGTTTACATATGGAAACAGGAAAAAGGAAAAAATGAATTTTCAGGGGGTTTGGGAATATATTTAATTTTGTCAGAAAACGAAGAACAAGTATATGAAAACCTCCACCATTGCGTTTTCTGAAACACCGGTGCGCTGGTGGCAGATTGCACTCATTGGGGTTATCGTTTTTTTATCGGGAGTTGATGCCTTCTTCTGGACCCCGACGTTCATCGATATCCTCGTTACGCTCTTTGGTATCCTTGCCTTGGCAGTCGGCCTGATCATGATCGCCTTTTCATATTCGTTCAAAGAAGACATCATCTACAAGTTTCCCATCTTTCTTGCAGGCATAACCTCGCTGATCGTCGCAGTTCTTGCCATTTTGATTCCTGGTCTCATTACACCAACATTTATTATTATTATGGCCTTTATTGCGATCATCAACAGTATTCTCCTCATTCTTGTCGGGTGTTCCCTCTCCGATCAGTGGAAGACACGGCTTGTTATTGTGCTTCTGGGCATGATCACTCTTTTCCTGAGCATCTTAATGGCACTCTTCCCCACTCTCACTGATGTAATGCTGGTAAAAATCTGGGGTATGTACTCATGGGTAATCGGGACCCTCTGCATTGTAGCGGGAGTGTCAATGCGGTCCAATGAATTCAATATTGCAAAAACACAACCTCTTCCGAACGACTCTTAAAATAAACCCCCCAATACTTTTTTTTATTTAAAAAGGATCTGCCATTTTAGTCTATGTAGAGTGACTGGATTGTAATAATCTCCGTGCTATTCTTTGCATTCGCATAGAGATCAAGCGGCTCCTGGTTCACTTCCAAAAAGCGGATCCCCCAGTTGACCTTTGAGAGAACGACAGATGCCCTATCTTTTTCACCCAGAATAAACAATGCAGCAGCGAGGGCCTCAATCGAGGAGAGCTTGCAGGGTTTGCCGAAGTTGACGGGATTTGCCGCCATAAGGAATGGGAGTGCCCTGCGGATGCGCCATGAACGGACTGAACCCGTATCCAGTACTACCCAGGAGCAATCAAGGGCGGTGATCGATCTCACGAACCTATCGGCAGGAGAAAGTGCCTGTTCAGCTGTGGGATCGAGAAGGAGGGTGTTATGCGGGATCTGGGATATTTTGGTAAATATTTTTAAAAAACCCGCTTTTTCAAGTTTTTTGACCGTGCACTTCCGGGGGTCACAGCTGTTGTCCCGGTAGGAGTACAGGGGTATCATTGATCATCCATGCGTGCACACAGTGTATCAATGTACGTGCTTTGCAGCCCCTGCATTCTCCACCCGGAACTCCGGGCTACGGTTATTACAAAATCCTCGGACCTCGTGCTGTTTGAACGAGCGATCGCACGCTGCAAATGTTTTGGTATTGACGTGGTACCGCTTCCCTGCCCGGAGACGTTGTACCTTGGTTCTGATAGAGAACCCGGGACATTTCTTGAACGGCTGAATACCCCGGCATTTGTCGGCCTGATGGACACGCTTGAACTACAAGTGCAGAATATCATCGATGAACAGGGTCCACCTCTCTGCATTCTGGGTGTCAATTCCTCTCCAACCTGCGGGGTAACCAGAACCTATTATGGGGGTGAGGATCAACAACTGCCAAAACAGCCGGGGCGGGGAGTGTTTCTTGCACGGTTTCCCCATATCTGCGCAATAGACGTTGCAACATTTGCAAGGTATCGGATATATCTTGCCGCACCACTTTTTTCCACTGCCGAGCGTACCTATAATGCGGCGTTAGCGGAACTGCTGAAGCATCACCTGTTTGAAGTTTTCCTTCCCCAGGAAGTGGGTGATGATACAGATACGAGGATGAAAACAGAGCAGGCACGAATTTTCTCTAAAAACAAAAGTGACCTTGACAATGCTGATATTGTTGTTGCAGTTATAGATGGTGCAGATGCGGATTCCGGCACTGCATGGGAGATGGGGTATGCGTATGCACACAACAAACCGGTGATTGCGCTTCGTACGGATTTCCGCCGGGCTGGTATGCACGAACAGGTAAACCTAATGCTTGAGAAATCGTCAAAGGTCGTTTCCAGTACCGCAGAGTTACTGGAATCAGTCAAATCCCCGCTTATAGGTAAATGGGATGTATGAATTTTTTGCTCTGTAGAAACGATTTCCTCACGAAGAAAAACCGAGTGAAAAACAACCGAAAGATCTAAGGTATGGTGTCTCCTTACAATGTTATGCTAGTAAAGAATAAGGA
>JBAZRZ010000001.1:0-96448 GCA_041662685.1 Methanoregula sp. | reverse complement strand
AATCCTTGGATGGATGACTCCGTCATCAGTCTACATGAACAAAATCAATTTCAACAAAGACCGAAAATATATCAAAAGCGGACAAAAACTCTGTCAACAAAACGGGCATTAATTGTGGCACGCGACACCTATGCAAAGGTATATGCCCCGTTTTCACGTCTACTGTTGTATGGGAAAAAAGGTGATCGGCCTGCTCGGGAGTCCCCTGTCTGATGGCAACGCGGCAAAACTGCTGGACCGTGCGCTTAAAGGGGCTGAGGATGCCGGTTGTACGGTGGAAAAAATTGAAGTTGCAAGTTTCGATTTCCAAGCCTGCATGGAGATGATGTTCTGCAAAGATCATGACACCTGCATCATGGATGATGACATGCAGCAGATATACCCGAAATTTAAGGATATGGCCGGCCTCATTATAGCCACGCCGGTAATGACCTTAGGAATTCCCGGCAGACTCAAATCGCTGATGGACCGGTTCCAGGTCTTTTTCATGGCCAAGTACATGCGGAAAAAGCCGTTCATTACAAAGGAACGGAGTGTGGAACGCAGGGGAGTTCTCATCTGTATTTCTGGTATGACAATCCCCGAGGTTTTTGTCGGTGCAAAACTGACCGTCCAGGCATTTTTCGATATCATCGACTGCCAGTACACCGATGAGCTGCTGATCAGCGACATGGATACGATCCGCGATGTTACCGCACACCCGGCACTGCTTGAGGCTGCCTACCAGAAAGGGTATGCCCTTGGAAAATTGCTCACTGCGTAATCTCCCGGAACAAACCCTTTTTCCTCTCACAAAATCCCGTTGTTGCGGTTACACCAGGGATAGTTTTTTCCCCACGTTTGGCTAGAGCAGTCCCCGTTCCTTCATGCTCAGGTAGCCGCTCTTTGTCACAACGATATGATCGATCAGCTGAATGCCCAGCAGCAGCCCGGCCTCCCTGAGCTGGGTAGTGATGGCGAGATCCTGCGGGCTGGGTTCGAGCGAACCTGATGGATGGTTATGCACGCAGATGACGGATGCAGCCCCACAGTGATGATCCTACTGGCAAGTACCTCTCCTGCGCCATTGAGATACAGATAAAATGTTCCTGCCGTTTGTCCCGCATATCAGCAACAATGGCGAGTGTGAGGATATCCTGCGGTTTTGTTACTTTGATACTGCTCTCATCGGGTGTACTGTAGCGCCTGCCCAGCTCAAAGCATGCTGTGATCTGGGCAGCCTTTGAAGGGCCGATTCCCATAACGGAGAGAAGATCATCGTACTGGATCGTGCCCTGATGATCCTTCAGGAGCCCGCAGATCTCTTTTGCAATCTCACGAACATCCTTGCCCCGCGTGCCCCTGCCAAGGATCGATTCGATCAGTTCCTGCTCGGTGAGTGATGCCACTCCTTTCTTGGCAATCTTCTCGCGTGGTCTGTCCAGCATCGGGACGTCTTTCATCTTCTTCATAGTAAAAACCCGTCATGCAGGAAATGGCAGAGACCGGCAATCCTGTGGTGTGTTTGGGGTTCTTTTTTAGAAAAGTAAAAACCTTTCTTATTTGTAACCAGCAAGATACGTCCCGTTCTGCCCCATGAAGAATCTTTAAGTCAGAGTATCTCCATATCCTATCCTTATGGCAACCATTAAGGATGCAAAAGAGGCATTTGCCGGCGAGTCGCAGGCAAACCGGAAGTATCAGGCCTTCTCTGAAAAAGCCGCAGATGAAGGCTTCAAAAACATTGCAACGCTCTATAAAGCCGCATCGGAAGCAGAAGCGATCCATGCAAAGAAGCTCTTAAAAGTTCTGGCTGCAATCGAGCCCACCGCAAAGAATCTTGAAGCAAGCATTGACGGTGAGACGCACGAGTTCACCCATATGTATCCCGGGTTTGTTAAAACTGCTGAAGTGGAGGGAAGAAGCGATGCAGTGCTTGCGTTTACCCATGCAATGAAAGCCGAGCAGGTGCATGCAAACCTGTACAAGAAGGCACTCGATGCGGTAAAGGCAGGAAATGACCTTGGACGGGAAAAAATCTTCCTCTGCCCGGTCTGTGGGAACATCGAGACCGGTAAAGTCCCCGACAAGTGTCCGATCTGCGGCGTTTTCGGGAAACAGTTCCGGGAAATTACTCTATAATTTTTTCCTCGTCTTTTCTGTTTTCACCGTTTTTATTATTTTTCTCTTTATCCCCTTTTTTTTGCGCCGGTGGAGCCATACAACGACAAGGATCAGGGCGATCAGGGTGGCCCATGACGCAGAGTAGATGATGATGATCGGGTTGGCAAACACGTTCTGCGGAATAAATGACGGGGGCTGGGGCGGGGGTGCGATGCTCTCAAACTGGATGGCAACCCGGGCAGGGAACCGCTCTTTTCCATCGAAATAGCGAATAGTAACCGTGGCATTCCCGGAGGGGATTACACCTTCTGCCGGTGCGTTGTTGGTGTTCGGGAATGCGATGGTCCGGGTAATCCTTCCGTGTTCATCGCCAATTTCGATATACCATGCATCAGGATATGCTTTGGAATAGAAATCCCGGGCACTCACGATAAGCTTTGAACCTGCGGGCAGCGTCACTCTCCAGATCCCGTTCTCGGTTATATCGGAAAAGGAAAGGATCCGGGTGACTGATTCACCCTGCCCCAGCTGCAGAGCACCTGATGCCGGGTAGCACGTTGCTGGTTCTTCTGTTTTGCCCGTGATCGAAGGGGCTACCGGCTCCTGCGAGCAGCGGAACCGGTCGTCCATCACCTCGCCATAGGTGAGTGCCCGTGGGTAAATCCTCACCTCATCGAGCCCGCCATGCAGGCTACCCGAACATCCCGCATCCGGCTGATCACCGGTTCCCGCATTTGCACCAAGTATCACGTAATTGGTATACGGGTAATGGATCAACCCCGATGCGTTCTGCTGGTTTCTCAGCACACCATCGAGATAGATCTTCGAGTTCTTCCCGTCATAAGTTCCCGTGACATGGTGCCACTGGTTCAAAGAGATACCCTCATGCTGAATGGGGAGATCCAGATCCCCGTGGCCTTCGAGATTTACGGTCCACCACAGGTCCCCTCCATCTCCAATACCCAGCCGGTAACCCCCCTCATTATAGGATGAGATCAATGTCTGCGGGCGGAAAGAGTTGGTATAAAACCATGTGGAAACGGTGATTGCCCCTTCCGGGTGGTTGCGGGAAGAATATGGAATGGCTACGTAACTGTTAATTCCGTTAAACCTGAGTGCACCGCCGCACCCTCCGTTCTCGATCCGCGATGCGCTGTGGAGCGTCCCGCTATTTCCATGCCCTGAACCATCGAGAACAGATGTGCCGCTGCCCTCATTAAAACTGAGGTACAACGAAGGATCGGTTGTCGTGTCCTGCTGTCCTGATGCGGCCGGTGCCGCTCCTGCCAGCAGCAGAAAGAACAGGAAAAAAAGTGCAGGTACACGCAGTCCCCTTCTACTCCAGATGGTGCTCATGGTATCTGATCAATGCTTTATGGGGGCTCATTAAAAAAGAACATTGCTATAGGTAGGGACAAGGCCGATCTACCACCTTCCATATATTTATATGACGCCAGCGCGTTTCCGGGAATGATGAAAACAGTCACCGTCTACTCCACGCAAAACTGTCCCTACTGCCGGATGGCCAAGGCCTTTCTCGATAAGCACGGTGTCCCGTACGAGAGCATTGATGTCGGTGCGGATAACGAAGCTGCACAGAAGATGATTGAACTTTCTGGCCAGCGCGGTGTGCCGGTGATCACGGTTGATGATGAGGTGATTGTCGGTTTTGATTCAGGACGCCTCAATGAGCTTTTTGGTGAATCCCCGACAAGTGACAGTTACGATGTGGTGATTGTCGGTGCCGGCCCGGCAGGGCTCACGGCGGGTGTCTACTGTGCCAGAAAAATGTTGAACGCGATCATTATCAGCGAAAATATCGGGGGGCAGGCGCTGGAATCGTGGGCGATCGAGAACTACATGGGTTACCGGATGATCTCCGGCGAAGACTTAATGAAAAAGTTTGAAGAGCAGGTCAGGACGCTCAATATCCGGCTTGAACTCGATAAGGTGACTGCGATCGCAAAGGATGACAGCCTTTTTATAATCAGCACCCTCTCGGGTAATACCTTAAAGGCTAAGTCCGTGATCCTTACGCAGGGCAACCGGCCGAAAAAACTGGGTGTGGCAAATGAGGAACGGTATCTCGGGCGCGGGCTCTCTATCTGCTCCACCTGCGATGGTCCGCTCTACAAGGGAAAACGGGTTGCCATCGTTGGCGGGGGAAATTCTGCGCTCCAAACCGCAATCGAGATGAGTGATATCGCCCAGTCCGTCAGTCTCATTGTGCGCAGTACAATCCGGGCAGATCCTGTCTATGTTGGGAAGCTCAAAGAGCGGAAGAATATTACGGTACATACAAGCACGCATGTCTCTGCCCTGCACGGGGAAAAATTCCTCTCGGGTATCACGATCAAGGATGAACAGGAAAAAGAGCAGGTGATCAGTCTCGACGGGGTTTTTATTGAGATTGGCTGGCTGCCCAACACCGGTATGGTGGAGAACCTGGTAACGCTCAACGAGAAGAAGGAAATTATTGTTGATATTAACACCCATACCAGCATCCCGGGCATCTATGCCGCAGGAGATGTGACATCAGTGAAGAGCAAACAGATCGTCATTGCGTGTGGTGACGGGGCAAAGGCTGCGCTTGAGGCGTTTGAGTACCTGATGACAGTGTATAAGGAATAAACCGGAAAAAAACCGGCCCTGTTTTTTCAATAGATATTCCCGGATTTTTCCCGGATTTTTTTTTACCGGACATTTCCCGTATACTTTTTTCCTGACCATCAATCTGAACAGGCCCCCGGCCTCTGCAGGGTATCTTACCGGGAAGGGTCTCACGTCGGAGAACCTCTCTTTTTGGAGTACCATCTCTGCCCCGATTCCCGTGATCTTAAAATGACCCCCTTTTGGTAAACGGAGGGTATTTTGGGCGATTTTGACGGGGCACCGTCTGACACATAATTGGGAAAAGTGCATAATTCGCATAAAAGCAGTCAATAATTTCAGCAAAATTGCCGGATTTTCCCTCATTTTTACGTAGGAGAAATCCTTTTTTGAAAAAGTGCACAATTAGGCTCAATTGGTTGGCGGATCGGCCAAAAACGTAGTGGTGTAGGAAAAATAGGTCCCCGACGGGGTTTGGGATCCGCCTTTTTACTACGGAGGTTGTCGTTACAGTACGGCACTCAGCGCTGCGATCCTTTCCCCATCAGCCGGTCCTTCTCCCGGTACCCTTCCAGCAGCACCGTCGCAATATTTTTCACCGGTTTATCTGTATGCCCGGCGATGTGGAACTCACAGAACGGGCAGGAGGTGATGCCGATTTCAGCCCCGGTCTTTTTGATCTCTTCGCCCCTTCGGCTGCCGAGCGCTGCAGCCTCCTCCGGATTCCCGGCGCGTACGCCCCCACCGGAACCACAGCAGATCGAGGGCATCTCCACAAGGTCCACGACCTGCCGGATCAGTTCCCGCGGCTGGTCGCGGATACCCTGTCCCCGCATCAGGTGGCAGGGATCATGGTAGGTGGCTTTGATCGGGAGGCGTGCGGGAGGTTCAATGCCATATTGCGTAAGGAGCTCGTTGATGTCGATGACCTTGAAGGGCGTTTTGTAATCGTTCTTTAACGTGGTACCGCAACCGGCGCACATAGTCAGAACGGTATCTATGCCCCGTGATCTGAATATCTCGATATTTCGCTTCTGGAGCGTTTCGACATAGGTGGGCTGGCCGGTCCGGATGAGGGGAGAGCCGCAGCAGACCTGTTCCTTGGGGATGATGACCCGGATGCCATTGCGCCGGAGCACTTCCATCGCATCGAGCGCTGATTGCACCTGCCGGAGGTTGTACATACAACCGACAAAGAATCCGACGGTTGCCTTCACCGGGCCGTACGGCTTGATGACGTTCCCCACCTTCTCAAGGAATGTTTCCGTTGTCCGGGGAATGCTCCTGCCGGTCTCTTTGATGAGCGCCGCAACTTCCAAGTGCCGGGGAAGGGTGAGTCCCTTCTGGTTTGCATGGGCCCGGAGTTTCTCAATTGCCTTTGACGGGATCTCAATCTTCTTCGGGCAGACCTTCCAGCAGGCCTGGCAGGTGGTGCAAGTGAACAGCCCCTCTCTGACAGCATCCGAAATACGATCGCCGCTGTCGCGCGAATCCAGAGCAAGGCGCATCTCCTGCCGCATCGCAGTGGGGCCGAGGAATTTTGTTACATCTACCGCAGGACAGACCGAGACGCACGCGAGGCACTCGATGCAGTCTTTCAGGGGCTTGATCGCATCGATCGTGGATTTATCCGGGAGTTTCGCATGCTCAACCGGCTGCATGAATGCAATTGCCTCAAGAGTGGGGAGGAGATCGACAACGAGATCCTTTTTCACCGGCAGGTTGATGGGCTCAATCGTGATGCCATCTTTTGCCTCCTCCATGCAGGCGAGCACCGGCTCCCCGTTGACCCGGACCGCACAGCTTCCGCACTGGCCAGAGGCACAGGAATAGCGGAACGAGAGGGAGGGATCAAGCGTATCGTGAATTGCGTGGAGCACGTTCAGGACGCGGGCACCGTCATTGACGTTCACTGTGTAGGTCTCAAAGTGTGCAGCCTCGTCCTTTGCCGGGTCGAACCTGCTGATCCGGACGGTCAGTGCTTTCATGCACCCGCCTCCTTACGCTCGATACCTTCGCGGGATCGCGAGAGGAACGTATGCCCAAATGGTGAGGTTTGGGCTTCGTACTTTTGCTGTACATCTTTACGCACATGAGCACCCCGCGATTCTTCCCGTATGAGCGCACTCCGGCATATGAGCGAAGCGGTGAGGCACATATTCTGCAGGATGCAGCACTCCGCAAGATTCTGTGCAGACGCTGCACGGATGTTTGCTGTGGAAAGATGCGTAGAGGTCCTGAGTGTATCCCGCAGGTCAGCAGCTGTCCGGAATATGCCTGCCCCTTTCCACATCGCCTGCTGGAGTTGCACCCGCACCTCTGCCGGGTTCTCGCTTCCTGAAAGGAATGCATCCAGACGGTCCTGCTGTTGTTCAACCTGCATCAGGTCGACTGTCCTCTTCGGTTTCCCTGCCTTGCCGGCAGCCAGCCCGGCCCTTCTTCCAAAGACCTGTGTGTCTGCAAGGGCATTGCCGCCAAGCCGGTTTGCCCCATGTACTCCTCCGGAGACCTCCCCGCAGGCATAGAGTCCTGGGAGTGTGGTGTGGCATTCGGGGGTGATTCGCAGGCCCCCCATGATATGGTGGGCAGTGGGTGCAACTTCCATCGGCTGGGTCCGTATATCCACCCCGAATTTGAGGAACTGTTCGAGCATCACCGGCAGCCGGGTCTTGATCTGTTCCCGGGGGAGATGGGTGACATCGAGATATACCCCGCCGTTCTTTGTCCCCCTCCCGTTCAGGATTTCGGTGGCAATCGCCCGGGCCACCACATCGCGGGTGGAGAGTTCCATGCGTTCGGGATCGTAACTCTGCATAAACCGCTCACCCTTGCTGTTCTTGAGTACCCCGCCTTCTCCGCGCACTGCTTCTGTCACGAGCCTCCCACGGGCATCGTAGGGAAAGACGGCGCCGGTCGGGTGGAACTGGATCATCTCCATATCGATCAGCTCGGCGCCTGCCCGGTACCCAATTGCATACCCGTCGCCGGTACCGCTGGATGAATTGGTGGAGATATCATAGACTTTGGTGCCGCCTCCTGTGGCAAGGATGGTGCTGTCGGCCGTGAGCAGGACAAACCTGCCTTTCTCATCGAGTGCCATCGCCCCGCAGACCGCTTCGCCGTCAATAAGCAGATCGATTACCGTATATTCCTGCATGAGCGAAATCTTCGTCCCGTCAAGCCGCTCGACAAGAGTGGTCATCATCTCATGGCCGGTCCGGTCGCCTGCATAGCATGTTCTCGGAAACCTCTGGCCCCCGAACGGGCGCTGCGCAATCTCGTTATTGTCCGTGACGTCGAATACCGCACCCCATTTAACGAGATCCCCCATCCTCAATGGGGCTTCGTGCGCAAGGATCCGCACGAGTTCGGGATCATTGAGATATGCCCCTCCTTTAAAGGTATCCTCGATATGGATCCCGCAGGAATCTGCCTCCCGCATGACCGCATTATATCCGCCTTCTGCCATAGTGGTGCACCCGCCTTTGCCCACGATGGTCTTTGACACCAGCACTGTATCGCCGTACTGCGAAGCTTCAATGGCAGCCCGAACGCCCGCTCCGCCGCTCCCGATCACCAGCACATGGCAGTCCACCACGTCATCTGCAAGCATCTTATTATTCTGTGCGTCGTATAGTTACATAAATAGCACAGCAAAAGCGTGAGAGAACAATGAGATTTTTAATGAAATTTGGTGGGACATCCGTTACTGATACCCAGTGCATCAAACGTGTAGTGGATATTCTGGAGCAGCACCACACAGCCGGCGACGAACTGGCAGTTGTCGTATCTGCCCAGCGCGGAGTGACTGACCAGCTCATCGAGATTGCCGGAAAACTCCCGACTGCAAAGGATGATACTGCAATCGCACCGTTGATCCAGGCACTCAGTACGCGGCATATGACCACGCTTGAAGGCGCAGCGCCCGCACATCTCGCAGAAGTGGGAGCAGCGATCGATGACCAGCTGATCAGCCTCCAGAATATTCTCTTTGCCATCTATAACCTGCGGGAACTCACTCCCCGTTCACGGGATCATATCATATCTTTCGGCGAGCGACTGCTTGCGCCCATCCTCGCTGCCGCAATCCGCGAGCGCGGTATCCCTTCAATAGCAATGGATGGCTGTGAAGCGGGGATCCTCACCACGTCTCAGCACGGGGAATCCACCGCACTGTACGAGAGCGACGACCGGATAAAAGCGAAGATCGGGCCGATGCTGGGAAAACAGATCCCGGTGATCATGGGGTTCATGGGCTGCACCCGCGAAGGGATTCTCACCACGCTCGGAAGGAGTGGTTCGGACTATTCTGCCTCCATCATCGGCGCAGGCATCGATGCAGACGAGATCTGGATCTGGACCGATGTGGACGGAATCATGACCTGCGATCCCCGGGTGATCAACGATGCCCGGGTGATGCACTCCCTCTCGTACCTTGAGGTGATGGAGCTCTCTTACTTCGGTGCGAAAGTGATGCATCCGCGTTCGATCGAACCGGCGATGCGCAAGAACATCCTCGTGCGGGTAAAAAACACATTCAACCCTGTGCATCCCGGTACTGTGATTGTAAGAAATGGCCAGCGGGACAATCGTGTCGTCAAGGCGCTCACCTATATCGACAAAGTTGCAGCCATCAACATCAACGGCGCCCAGATGATCGGTCGGCCGGGTGTGGCAAAGGCGATCTTCACGATATTGGCCGATCACGAGGTGAATGTGATGATGATCTCGCAGGGGTCATCAGAAGCAAACATCTCACTGATCGTTGACGAGTCCCATCTTTCAGCAGCAGTAACCGCTCTTTCGGTTCTGGTCAAGCAGGGTATAGTGCGCGAAGTTTCCCACAACCACGATGTCTGTGCGGTGGCCGTTGTCGGAGCTGGTATGGCCGGAGCACCCGGCACCGGGGGCAGGATCTTCACATCCCTTGGTGCTGCGGGGGTGAACGTGATGATGATCTCACAGGGTTCATCGGAAGCAAACATCTCGTTTGTCGTGAGCCAGAACGATGGTCCACGTGCGGTGCGGGTACTGCACGATGAATTCCAGTTGTCGGAGGAATCTGATGAGTAATAATGCCTATAAAGACGCGGGAGTTGACATCGATCTTGAGGCAACTGCCATCAAGTCCTTGATCAGCAATCTTACCTACCGGAGAAGAGGTGCCTGTACCATGATGGGCGGGGTCGGACATTTTGCCGGTCTGATTGATTTCGGTGAACATGCGCTCGCCCTGACCACTGATGGTGTCGGCACGAAGATGCTCGTGGCTGATCAGATGAAGGACTGGAGCACCGTGGGAATTGATTGCGTAGCGATGAACGTCAACGATCTATACGTCATGAACGTAGAGCCCATCGCATTTGTGGATTACATTGCCACCGACAAACTCTCGATTGAGAAGATGGCCCAGATCGGTATCGGGCTCAACGAGGGCGCGAAGCTGGCGAACATCGACATCGTTGGCGGAGAAACCGCTTCGCTCCGGGGTCTGGTCAACGGGCTTGACCTTGCCGGTACCTGCCTTGGGATGCAGAAGAAGGATAAAATAATTTCTGGCGAAAAAATCCGGCCCGGTGACGCGATAATGGGTGTCCCATCGACCGGTGTCCACAGCAACGGCCTCTCGCTCGCCCGTAGTGTGGTGGAGAAGCATGCCGGCTATGATAAGAAGATGAAAAATGGCAGGACATTTGGGGAGGAACTGCTCACCCCCACCCGGATCTACCACGAAAGTCTGAAGGTTGCAGCAGCCTGTACCGTGCATGGCATGTGCCATGTTACCGGTGGAGGACTGCTGAACTTCAACCGTCTCAGTGAGTACGGGTTCCGGTTCGATACCCCGATCACACCCCCGCAGATCTTCTCGTGGATACAGGATGCCGGGGACATCACGGCAGCCGAGATGTACCGCACCTTCAACATGGGCATGGGATTTGCTTATGTCGTACCGGAAACGAGTGTTGCCTGTGTGCAGAAGATGGTGAAAGGCGCACAGGTTGTCGGAAAAGTCGTCAAAGAGCCCGGGGCATGGTTAGGCGATCTGGAGATCGTTTAGATACCATAACTTGGAAAAACCGATTTTTTTCTTTTTTAGTGTTATTTCAGCTGCTGAAAAACGAGAGTCCGGTTTAACTGTACGGCTCTGGCTCAACCACATACGTGCTCTTCTCTGCGCTATCAGAGACGATCGCACTGTTGCCGTTAGGATCTTCAAGAATAAACGTAACTGACAGTTCCCCGCTTTTTACACGGGCGATCTTCTCCACCAGCAGGCGGGCGTTCTCCCGTTCTTCCGCATCCCCGTCAATTATAGCCGATCCCACGGCTTGAACAATGCGATCCAGAACTCCTTCTATGTTGGATACAAAACCCTGGCAGGTGGGGCCGGGATCGATCCGCACCCCAAGTTCCGGGATCTCGATCGAGGCACTCGTGCTCCGAATCACCCGGACTGCGAGATCTTCTTGTGTGGCGGTCCGGTACACATACCGCACCGAATCACCGTGTTTGATCATCTGGGTATCTACAAACTTGTAGCCGCACGAAGGGCAGATTGCAGAAATGATGAGAATATCAGAAAAATAGGGAATATTTTCTGTGGTATACAGGTATTCTATCTCGGTATTACACGTTGGGCAGGGACCCGGAACGACTGTCCGCAACGTTATGCCCCGCCGATCTTGTCGCGTGAGATCTTCACGGACATCGGTGTGAGGACGACATAGCGCTGGTCCCCAAGACCGATGATGTCGCCATTGACGTCCTTTGCCACTTCTTTTAAATCTTTTAATACGCGCTCGTAGGAGATCTTGTCCATCTTGAGCCGGGAGATGTCAACGATAACGATGTTGCCGCTGTAGACCTCGTCCTTGATCCGCGGGGTGTCTTTTAAGTCGGTGATGGTGGCAATTTTTACCAGCAATGCGGGGGATCCGGCGCCATGTTCTTCGTAGGATGCCAGATCGAGTTCCATATAATCGTCATCCGAACTTCCAGAACTCTTGCCAAGGAGCGTGTCTATGATTTTAACCATAAAAAAACTGTATGAGGAAAGTTATTTAATAGTATCTATTTTGAACCCGATAATCGCGGTTTTGACCGGGAAGAAAGAGAGAATTGGTCCATTCCCGCACCCTGCTGTTACTTGTTGTCCGGTCAGATCTCCATGTTCCAGATCTCATCTCCGACGTGATGGAACATTTTTACCATTTTTCCTGCTGTACTGGCACGCATAGCGGGCGCATCGAACAGGGCAATTCCAATGGCAAGCGGCTTACCGTGCCGCTCATCCACGATCTGGACCGGGGCGTTTGCCTTCACGTCGTCAGTGACCGCAACAATGCCCGGCCGCATGATATCTGCCCCGTTCACTACATAGGGAATTGCGCCTGCATCGACGGTTACCCTGCGCTCCGGAAACGGGCATTGCACCGCCCCTTTCAGCGTGGGAAACGTCCAGTCGCCGGTATCCATCAGGAGTGGTTTTTTATGGACCATGTACAGGGACACGTCTGCATTAGTCTCCAGCACCTCGATCATATCTGCCCGGAAGAGATCGGATGAAGCTCCGATCTGCTCGGAGAGGCGGGTGAGAAGTTCCTGTCCCTGGCTTTTCCTGATGGAGTGGCGTTTCTTTACAACAATCTTTTTCATTGTTCTGCTCGTACATTCAACCCACCCGCTAAAAAATAATTTGCATGGGTAATGCATGGGGAAACTGCGGGAATTGCAGCTGGGGCTGCTGTGCGTTCTCTCCCTCAGGACAAGGAGAAAAATGCTATGAATGATGCCGATTTACGGTATGTTTAAGTAACCTGCTCGCACATTTATATTACTCCAGAGCGATGGTAACAAGGTATTGTTATGACCAAAAGGCCGTTGGATATTTTAGATCTGGTGCTGAATCGTCAGCCCGTTATCGTATCTCTCAAAGGCGGGAGAGAAATCCGTGGAGTACTCCAGGGATATGATGTTCATATGAATCTCGTGCTCGACAAAGCCGAAGAGACAGAGAACGGACAAGTCCAGAAAGTAGGTACGCTTATCGTCCGTGGCGATAATGTGATCTATATATCCCCATCATTGGAACAATAAGGTGAAGTAACATGACAAAAGGCACTCCATCAATGGGAAAGATGAACAAGAAGACCCATGTCACCTGCCGGAGATGTGGGAAAGTCTCGTTCCATGCCCAGAAAAAAGAATGCTCTGCCTGTGGTTTTGGCAGAAGCACCAGAATACTCAGCTACAAGTGGCACACCAAGAGACCAAAAATCCCAACGCATTAGAGTTGTACTATGTGTGGTATCGTTGGCATCGTTGATGCTGGCGGTGCAGCCATCCAGCTTTATTATGCCCTGTATGCTCTCCAGCACCGTGGGCAGGAGAGCGCCGGGATTTCAACGTTTGATGGCCTGAACCTCCAGAAATTCAAAGGGCATGGCCTTGTCGCCGACGTTTTTACCCCTCCTTCTGTTTTATCAGACCTGAAAGGATCGGCAGGAATCGGCCATGTCCGGTACCCGACAACGGGTGCAAACCTTCCTGAAAATGTTCAGCCGCTCAACTTCCAGTTCAAGGAACATTTCATTTCTATCGCTCACAACGGGAATCTTGTCAACACCACAGAACTACGGGCAGAGTTCGAGCAGACCGGGCAGCTCTTTATCACCACTACCGATACCGAGATCATTGCAAAGATCTTAATCAACGAGATCAGCAACATCGGCTGCGTGGAGGATGCCGTCCACCACTGCATGCGCAAACTCCGGGGTTCGTATTCTATTGTGGTGATGATCGACGGGATCATCTATGCTTTTAGGGATCCGCTGGGCATCAAGCCGTTCTGCATAGGAAAGACCGAGAATGGCTACATGGTCGCCTCCGAGAGTGTGGCTATCGATGCGCTGAACGCCAAGTTCATCCGGGATGTGAAACCCGGTGAACTGATCCAGATCAATGCAGATGGGGTAAAGTGTACCCAGATTGCGGTGGCTGGCAAAAGGGCGCACTGCATCTTTGAATATATCTATTTTGCCCGGGCCGATTCGGTCATTGACGGTGTACTGGTATACACTGTGCGGCGGCAGATCGGCCAGAAACTCTTTGAGGAGGAACCCGTAAAGGCCGATTCCGTCTGTTCGGTTCCGGACTCCGGAACTGCGTATGCGATCGGGTACGCAGAAGCGTCAAAGATCCCGTTTGTTGAATCTTTGATGAAGAACCGGTACATGGGACGCACGTTCATCATGCCCTCCCAGAAAGAGCGGGAGAAAGCTGTCCGGATCAAGCTCAACCCGATACCTTCACATTTAAAGGGGAAGTCCATTGTGCTTGTCGATGACAGCATTGTGCGGGGTACTACATCGAGACGGATCATCGAGATGATGCGGGAAGCCGGTGCCCGGGAGATTCACATGCGCATCGGTTCTCCGGCTATCAAAGCACCCTGTTATCTTGGCGTGGACATGCCCACCCGCGAGGAATTAATCGCAAGCAACAGGATCGAAGAAGAGGTCCGGCATTGCATCACGGCAACATCCCTTCATCACGTCTCGCTCGATGCGCTCGTAGAGGCTATTGGGATCGGGCAGGAGGATCTCTGCACGGGTTGTCTTACGGGTTGTTACCCGGTCCAGATTGATGGCGAACATGCCAAGGCCCGGCAGATCGATTTCGTGGACGGGACCTACCAGTCCAAGCTCGGCACGTTTGAAGCCGAGATCTAAAACGGTTCACCGTTTATTGAGTGTCAGGAAGAATACCATTATCATTCTCCCTTTCTTTTTTAGCACCCCGGGTTTACCCAAACGCAAGATACAGGAAGTAAATCCCGATAAGCACGATCATCACACCGATGATCCTGTCGAATGCATCCCCACTCATCCGTGCGGTATCCTTGATCTTTTTTCCGAGCGCGCCTCCCAATGAACTGATCATAATCAGGGGGAAGCCCCACAGCATAGATCATGATCGTGAAAAAACCCTGCACTGCTGTCTGGTAGAGTGCGATATAGGTCAGTACGATGAGCAGCATCGGAGCCTTCACGCCCCACGGGGATTGCCTCGAACGAGAGCCCCAGCAGGAATGCACCGGTGACGGTGTAGGATGTAGGGACTTTAAAGAAGTTGAAGATGCTTCGAATCAGCGGTTTGTACACGTGGAGAAACTGGAGTCCCATCAGGATGAGTAGAACTCCCCCTATCGCCCACGCGATGGAATCGTTGAGGAACAGGAGGTGTTTGCCAATATAGCTCGCGATTATCCCCAGCGGCAGGAGCACGAGGATCGTGCCAATGCAGAACGAGACCGTTAGTTTGAGGATATTGACGGGAGACAGCCGGGCGTTCCCGCTGGTCAGGTACCCGATCAATCCCAGGCACAGGACGGCACGGACAGATGCCGGCAATCAGCCCAAAGACAAATATGCCAAGGATGGAGGGATCGAGGGTTGCCATTTCTGAAGAGATTGTGGTTATAGTGCATAAGAGTTGTGGATTACTCCATCATTCCGGAAAAACAGAGGGGGGTGATTTGATCTACATCGGGCTTTCGTCACCTGCTGTGCGGGCATCGTGCAGGCAGAGTACCAGTGGGTGCAGGTGTTTTGGAGAAGTACGCTGTGTGCGGTATCCCCGTAACCTGCCACAGTCAGGATCCGGATACTATCCGCATCCAGCGTTTTTAACTCCACGATTCCATCAGAGAAGATAGGCGAGGAGATATATTGCAAAGACCGGGATGAATACTGCGACCCATGCCAATCGGTTCCAGGTAAAGACCGGCTGGCCGTCAAGCGGTCTGACCGGGATGAGCGAGAAGACTACTGATACGAGGTTGATTGCAAGGCCGGTAGTCCCAATCATCGTCAAGATACCGCCGACCGGGATGACCAGGGCAAATACTGCCGCACAGGCAAGGCTCACCAGTGGGCCAGCGAGCATCGCGATTCCCAGCGTTTTCTTATCCCCGCCGGTATCTTCAGGTATCTTTGTCGTGAGTGGCTGCGAGAACACATTGCCGAAGAACCATGCGGAAAAGAAGGTCATGAGGAGACCGGTCGTGCTGAACTTCAGTTCCGATTTCATCACGAACTGGCGGGCTACAAAGTAGTGGGCCAGCTCGTGCAGGACGACGACAACCCCTGAGACGAGGATATAGGTTCCGACGACCACCGGTAACATGCCGGCTCGCTCGGCCACCACGAATGCGAGACCGTAGAGTGCCGCACCGGTACTGAGAATGAGGATCTGCGAATAATGGGGAAGGAGCGGGTTCCTTGAAGCGTCGAGGGAACGGGAGAGGGGGTTGTTCTGTCGCTCCAGTAGTTCCGTTGCATGGTCCTCTGCCCGGCCTGCGAGTCGATCACTGAAAAAGTCGGTAACCGGTTTGAACGGGTGCTGGAAGAAGGCGAGGATCCGCCCGAAGAGCGTGCCGAGGAGCCCTCCTGATGCCGTGGCTCCCGCACTCCCCGCGAGGGCGACCGCTCCGGCCATCGCGACACCTGCGGCAACAGCCCCCAGTGGTTTTGCGTGGGGCGGGGGTATCGCGTCGGCTGGCAACGGATCCCTGTCACCGGTCACAAAACCTGCGGTCCGGGCCCCGCCTTCCTGAAGTGAGGATGCGACTGTCCCAGCAAATGAGGCACTGGTCGCCGGGCTGGCAGCAGGGGATACCGGGGCAGCCGGAGCTGGCACATTTGGTTTGCTGACTGCCGGCGCGGCAGGCTGATCCTGCGGTGCGTCGGGTTCCCTCTCCTTCGGGATCTCTTTGGGTGGATCTGCTTTCGGTACAATCACCGTCTTTGGCTGCACCGCAGGTGCCGCTATTACGGCTCCGCCCCCTGAATCGAAAGTACCTCCCCCGTTCACAATTGGTTGCGTAGGTGCAGTGGTGGGGGGGATGTGCCGATGGCTCCGGGCGAGAACCGGGAGAACCTGGGGCTGGGGGAGGTGGCCCAATAGGTTGCTGTCGTCGGGGTTGTTGAGTTGAGCGTGAGCGTGGCATCCAGCATCGATACACTATAAGGGCTGTCGTGGATCCTGAATAGTCGGATGTTGTCAGGGTAGGTTGTGACCCAATAAATCGGCACAGTAAAGTAGATGTTGGCATTGCTCAGGTTCGATGCCAATCCCGAGGTAGTTGTTATGTCCATCTCGTAACTTAGGTTTTCCAGGGGCTGTGTGGTACCTGCCTTTGCTATGAATGCAGCTCTGTCGCTTGCGCTCGGCGCATCCGACATCAGGATCGATATCGTGTCCCCTAACGAGTATTGATTGAGGTTCAGGGTCATGAAGACCGTTGTGGGGGTGGGACCGAAGCTCGCTAGATTCGAAAGGAATGGGGTTGTATTCAACTGCACGCTGCGGATTGCCTTGCCCAACATTAAATTTATATTGTTATCGTCATGGATGGTGTCGTAATTGAAAATTGCACTCGAGAAGAACAGGGACGGGTTTGTCACGGTATCAGTGTCCCCACTCACAGTGAGCGTGGATCCGAAAGTGGTCTTGTTCAAGCGAGGTTCGTAATAAGGCGAGGAGGTCCAGCTCGGTGTCACCATTGCGATGCCGACGATATCGGTAGAATTGGTCGTCTCATCAGATGCAACGTTGATGTACTGCGTCTTTGCCATCTGGCTTAATCCTTCCGTATTATTGGCGATGAGGGTGACGTTGTACCAACCCTTGGTTGCAAAGGTATGGGTGAAGTTCTGTGCTGCATCCGTCGTGTTTAACCATGTAGCACCGTCACCGAATGACCAGTTCCAGCAGTCGGGGTTGTTTGAGGATGTATCGTTGAATCCCACCGCGGGTGGGGCGACACCTTTAGTCACGTTTGAGGTGAACTCTGCGACGGGCGCAGCCGCAGATACTGGGGCAACAAGTGCGGCGAAGAGACGGAGGAGGGCGAGGGTGATGCAGATGCGCAGTTCGTGCCGGGCATACCCGTGGCTCTTTCCATACCTTGTTGTACCTGACACTTGTTCACCAGCTATTATGGAAAATCCCGGGGCCCGCAAAAAACCGGGCATAATATCAAGGGGAGCTTTGTTCTTTTTTTGACCTTTAATATCGGTGGCAAAGGCTGAAAGAGTTTGCAGTTTTTCGGGAAAGGTATTGTCAGTACGGTTAAATCATATGGCGGTGCATGGGAGCCGGCACGGGTGCGCGGGAATCTCTGGAAATGTCCCTCGGGCTCGATCCCGATTATGTCCTCCCTTACCCGGGCTTTACCAGTGCGCGTGAGAATCTTGCAACCTTGAACACCACTTGTATAGCAACTGCAACGCAGGCATCTGCAAGTCCGCCACCGAAAAAATCCTCAACCGGTGGGATTGCGGTTGTCATTTGTATGGTTGCTCTTCTTGTAGTGGGTACAAGAAAGCAATCCCAAACCTGAAATTTTTTTCACCGGAGTAAGAATTTGGCCCACCGTTGGTCAGTGACGGTTTATCAGGAAAGATCAAATCCCCCTGAAGCGAGCCCCTTGGCTTCAGACGGAAAGAACACAAAAACAGATCAGTAGCGAGGGATGGATTTGAACCATCGGTCTACGGGTTATGAGCCCGTCGGGATATCCTGACTACCCTACCTCGCTTCCTATAAGCAGGGTTATAATGTAGGTAGGACACGCTGATATACTTAACCGTCGGGACAGTCCCTTGCTGGCACCGATCAGCTTTAATCCCTCATTTTCCCACACATCCTTATGGATGACGAGATCATAAAGATACGGGAGAAGCGCATCCAGGAGCTGACCGAAAAAATGAAACATCCAGCAAAAGTGGCAGTTGTAACCGAAGTCGAAGAGATCCATTTTGTGGAATTTATCCGCACCAACCCATATGTCGTGATGGACTTCTGGGCGGAATGGTGCGGGCCCTGCCGGAGAATCGCGCCGATTATGGAAGAACTTTCCATGGAATTTTCCGAAAAAGTTGCGTTTGCCAAGTGTAACGCAGACCAGAACCAAAACCTCGCACGGGAGTTTAACATCGACGCCATCCCCGCCATCATGCTCTTTGCCAACGGCCAGCTGGTTGACCGGATCATCGGGGCATATCCCAAGGAAGCGATACGGGAAAAGATTGTCTCTAAATTCAGAATCAGATAAGGCTTCTTTTAAATTTCGTCTCTCTTTTTTACCGTATGATTCGCGGGATTATGTGTATCCAATAAAAATCAGCGAGGCAGACCCGCTGTCTGAATAAAAGGAAGCCCGGTTTTCTTTTGCTGTTTTCCTCCCATTGTGCAGCATTTCTGGTTGAATATACCATACGCGGTGTTGCCATTCATGGGGGAAGATCCGGTTAAGTAAAAAATGATTACCCCAATATCGACGTAATGCCCAGTACACCAGACTGATAATCACCGCAACGGCAATGATGACTCCGGCCATCTCAAGCGCAACGGCAATATTGCCCTTCCTGAGTTCTTCAAACAGTTCAACATCTGATGCCAGTTTTTCAAGAACTTTGAGTGCAAGGTAGATCGCACCAACTGCAAGGATAACCCCGAAGACGAGCTGGACTACTGCGACCCCCACAATGAGAAAGCCATCTCCGGTAAAAATGCCGGTTTCAAGGGCCTTGTAAATTTCCATGGCAATACCGGTTACTCCGAACTCGACAACAACCGCACTGGCTACAACCACTGCTGAGACAACGATCGCAACCGCGATATTTCCCTGTGAAAGTTCCTTCTCTGCGTCTATAGTTGGAGCCATCTTATTGAGCAGGGCAAAGCCGATATACAGTGCCATAACTGCAAATACGATGGCAATGACCAATTGCACAAGACCGACTGCCATGTTCGCAAGAATCATGTTTAAGCATCCCGATTTGTTTATATTAAGCAGCCCGATAAAAAAAAAGTTCTCACTTAAATGAAACGAGATTGCAACTAGGGGAAGTACCGGGATGAATAGTGAACGGGCGACTGGTAATAGTGCAGAAATATCACTTGTCTTTGTCAGACCCCAATTACCCGATGAAAAAAATTATGGTATTGAACTCTTCGTATTGAGCTTTGCCGCCATGATGAAATCATTCAGAGTCAGCCCGCCGGCAGGATAGGTATAGAACTGGACTTCGAAAAACCGCGATTCTTTCATGGAGATATCGGGGAAATGGCCTTCCTGTGTTGCGAGATCCATGACCTCAGTAAAAAACGTGATGCATGCACCGGCGCTCTCCAACTCGAACGTCCGCGCTAGGTGACCATTATCAAGCGACCAGCCGGGTACCTGTGCCAGAAGCTCCATGGTCTCCTTTCTGGTTAACGGGGGTGATCCCGCCCGGTAGGTGGTGCATTTGTTCTGCGCGAGTTCCATGATCATCATTCGTCGCGCTGAACAAAAAAGTTTCTCCTGATTCGAGGGAAAAACCCCTCCAGGAAATTATGCGACAACCGCTGTCGGCTGCTGCGGTATGCCCGACTGCCACTGCATTAGGATCATGACCACGAGCGAGATGGGGAGGGCAATGACAATCGAATCGACAGCCGTCCACGGGGATCCGAGCAGCGTGACCTTCCCGAAGATCATCTGGCAGAAGCCAAGAGGTTTTGCTTCTGCTGCGTGAATGAAAGCGGTCCAGAGGAACCAGATCACTGCACCGGTCACCATGCTGGAGAGCGCCGCTTTTGTGGATGGTGCTTTTGCATAAACCCCCACGGCAAACGCTGGTAGGAAAGCACAGGCGCAGAGGCCCATGAACATCGCGGTAGCCCGGGCAATGATGCTGATCGGCAACATGAAGGCGAGCACGGTCGAAACGACCATCATCAGGATGATGCCGTACTGGTGTGCCCGCATTGAGAGTACACACTCTTTACCCCGTCCCCAGAGATCGCAGACAAGTGCCGTGCCCATCGCATGGCAGAGGGCACTAAGTGTAGACATCGCGGCTGCGAGCAGGGTGAGCATGAAGACAATCACAAAAACGTCCGGCATTGCCCCATTGATGAAGAGCGGGATGATGGCATCGACATTTCCGCCTGCGGCATCAAGAGCGATCTTGCCGGTGGTCTGGTAGAAGTACACATTGGAAAGTGCACCGACCGTGAATGCGACACCGGTCATCATCAGGATGAACGGCCCGCCCACGAGCACTGCACGGTTCAGGGTCTTATTGTCCTTTGCCGTCATGAACCGCACGACCAGCTGGGGTTGGACAAGCACTCCGATTCCCACGCCCATTACGATCGTGGTAATAAGGGTGAACCACATCGGTGATCCAAGCACCGGCATGGATGTCCAGCCGGTCATTCCCTGGTCGGCAAGGGCTTTGGGGACAAGATGTGCCATGGTCGTGAGCGCTGCAGAACCCGCTGTGAATCCGCCCACCACTACCAGTGTGAGGGCGAGGAGGATGATCATTCCGATCAGCATGATCGTCCCCTGGAAAGCATCCGTGTACATCACGGCAATGAGCCCTCCGAACACCACGTAGACTGCTGTGATAAGAGCAAAAATGATCAGCGACGTGGAATAGGGAATACCAAGCGTTGGCTCAATGAATCGTGCCCCTCCGATCAGGAGTGCAGCAGTGTAGAGCGGCATGGAGACGACAATGATGAACCCTGCTATGTACTGCAGGAGCGGGGACTTGTAGAGTTTGCACATCAGGTCCGGAAATGTAACCGCAGAAAGCCGCTTGCCGATCTCCCGCGTCTTCTTGCCGAACAGGACAAATGCAAGGAGGATGCCGAGACCGATATTTAAGACCGTAAGCTAGATGAGTCCCATACCCATGCTTGCCGCTGACCCGCCAAACCCGATAATGGCAGACGTGGAGATGAATGTGGCACCGTACGAAAGCGCAATGATGACCGGGTGACTGTCGCGACCGGCAACAAGGTAATCCTCGGTATTCTTCGTCTTTTTGTACCCAATGTAGCCAATGATGAGCGTTGCTGCAAGGTAGATCAGGACCAGTGCAGCCATCGTGATGGGGTTAACTACCATCTTCACTGCCTTCCTTGTTCCAGCTCAGTAATCCGTATACAATACAAGCCAAGGCTAAACCAACGGCCAGTCCATAGCCGATCAATATCTGCGGGTCAGGGATTCCAAGAAGCATACAAAACCTCGGATAAACTCTTCATCACGACAATACAATGGGAACCGGGAAAACAGCCAGGTTCCCTATCTAAAGGAGAATGCGTAGCATGGGGTCGATGAGAAACACGTTAGACATACCCATGGTGATATCATTGTTTACCGGATAATAATCTGGAAATAGTGGTATTTATGTGTTGTTAATTAGCCTTTGATGCACAATTACGCTCAATGGTGAACGCATTGGACGCAAAAGACCATATTGCGCGAAGCAAAACGCTGTAACGAACTATGTCATCGGCATTTACCTCCCTGCACGAATCCCTCCAGCAGGTACTCGCCCAGCGGCTGGACTGGACGGAGCTCCGCGAAGTGCAGGAGCGTGCGTATACCGCAATCGCCGCAGGAAAGGATGTACTGGTCATTGCACCGACGGCCGGGGGCAAGTCGGAAGCAGCCCTCATACCGGTGATGGATGATATCTTAAAACACGGCAGGATGGGAGTGGCCTGCCTCTATATCTCACCTTTGAAAGCGTTGATCAATGACCAGGAGGATCGTTTCAGGGAATTCTGTGTTCCCACATCGCTCACTGTGATCAAATGGCACGGGGATGTGCCAAAAGGGGATCGCGGCTGGAAGGATGGCGAACCACCTCATTTTCTGATGATCACCCCTGAATCTCTTGAGGTGCTCTTACAGGAGAAGAAACACTCTGCGGATCTCCAGCGCGTACGCACGGTCATCATCGATGAGCTCCATGCGTTTGTGGAATCGGAGCGCGGGGTGCAGCTCAAGGTGCTGCTCAACCAGCTTGACCGGATCACAAAACGCCCCGTCCAGCGTGTAGGTCTCTCGGCGACTACGGGAAACCCTGAAGAGGTACTGCACTGGATGTCTGATGACCGGCACGGGAGCGAATTGGTCGCCATCCCTGCGCCCCCCAAAGATAAGCAGTTCCGGTTCATTGTGGAAGGGGGCGAGGAGAAGAGGATCGATGTGCTGGTGGATATCGTAAAGGGGAGAAAAGCGCTGGTGTTCGTCAACAGCCGGAGCGTTGCAGAGAAACTGATGCGATCGGCTTCAGGCCGGATCCGGAATCTCCACATCCACCATTCCTCCCTCTCGCTGGCCACCCGGAAGGAGTCCGAAGAAGCCTTTTCGTCGCAGGACGGCGCCTGCATCATCTGCACGAGCACGCTGGAACTGGGCATCGATATCGGGGATCTCGATGTAGTGGTCCAGGTTGGCCCTCCGAACTCGGTCTCGTCGTTTCTCCAGCGGCTGGGGCGTAGCGGCAGGCGCGACAAAGCGGCGTACGTGGCGTGGCTCTTAAAAGATCCCTGCGAACTTCTCTGTAGTGTCGCGATCATCGAGTGCGCAATGAAAAAGGAAGTTGAACCTTTAACCCCACTCAAAAAACCCTATAATGTTCTTGTCCAGCAGCTGTTCCTGTACCTGTTCCGTTATGCTAGGGCCAGCCGGCGACAGCTGTTGACATCGGTGCTCTCATCCCCGGCCTTTGCCGGTATCAGTCCGGAGATGCTGGATCGGATTGTTACTTACCTCATTGAGCGGGGATACCTGACTCCTGATGGCGAGATGGTGATGCTGGGGGAGACTGCGGAGCGGGAGTTCGGGCACTCGAACTGGAAGGATCTCTATTCGGTGATCAGAGGTGGGGGAGAGTACCGGGCCGTCACACCTGATGGCGAAGTGGTGGGCAAGCTTGATGCCCGGTTCGTCAACAGCCAGAATGATGGTGAGATCTCGCTGGGTGGGCAGGGCTGGTCGATGGTCAAGTGCGATGAGGGACACAATCTTGTCGTCGTGGTTCCCTCAAGTTCCACAACATCGGGAATCTTCTGGACCGGGGGCGAGAATGGGTATTCTCCGCTCATCTGTCGGCAGGTACAGGTGATGCGGGCACGGGGAGAGTCCGTACTCCCGCTCACTGATGATGATCAGGAGATCCTCCGCACGGTTTTCGCTCGCATTCCGGAGGGTGTGGGTTCAACCGGGCTGTATATTCGCGAGCGTAAGGGTGAGAGCGGAGTCATGGTCACTGTATATTCCTTAAACGGCATCCAGTTCAACCGGCTCTTAACCCTGCTGCTCCAGAAACGGTTGGGAAGTAAGGCACAGGTGCGGTACAATGATTTTGTGATCAGAATCCTTCGCTTGGGAAAGGAGGGGGCCGGAGAACGGGTAGCGACTGCGGTGCGGGAGGCTCAGGGCATTGGACTCAAAGAGACAGGTCTCTTTCTCCCCCTACCCCCCTATGAGGGGTGGAAATTTGCCCGGACTCTGCCGGAGATCCCTTTTCGCGAGATGGCCTTCTCCGATTACTATCATGGGGAAGAATTCATGGATCTTTTCGGGGAGATGACCGTAACGGTCCTGCCCGGTTCTCCGTCAGAGCCTATACAGGAACCCTGAATTTGCCGGGGTATTTTTCCTATCAGGAAACCCCTTTGTCTGCTGGGGGGTACAGGGCATGATTTTATTACGGGAAGCTTAAGAGAGATCTCATTATGAACAAACGTGTGGTAATTTTCACTGTTGCCGTGCTCCTGATGCTTGTCTGTGGCTGTACCCAGCTCGCACCAACACAACCTGCAGCAACTCCTGTTCTTACTCTGACACCAACCGTCCCGCAAGAAACGATTGTTACACCCCAGGCAATCCTGACAACCGGGTCAGTGTCCCCGACCATCCCGAATGCTGTATCCGATAACACCATACGGATCAACAAAAAGGGATTTGATCCGGCAAGCATAACCGTGAAATCAGGTTCGACAGTCCGATGGGTGAATGATGACTCTACCGCTGATCCAGGCTTGTATAATCCAACGCACAGGATCGCGCTGATAAATATTAAAAATTCACCACTTCTCTCTACGGGACAGAGCTGGAGCTGGATTTTCGATCAGCCGGGATCCTATGATTATAATGATATGATCCATCCGATCCCGAAGGGTGCGGTTATTGTGGTGTGACCATGTTGCAGGATATCAGTTATGCCCTTCTTTTCGGAAAGCCCCTTATCATGTACCTGGGGGTGCTGACCCTGCTTGCGTTTTTATTCACGGCAGTGATTGCTGTGTTGAACCTGAAAGGGATAGGTACAATACCGTTCAAATGGCATCCTCGGTGTGCGGCTGTCACCATCTGCCTTGCACTGGTTCATGGGGCACTCGGGATACTGGCGTAGTGGTAACAACCGATTGAAACGCTTATACAAAATGTAGGGAGTTCCCCCTTGACAAGGAAGAGCATCCAACCCACAAGAATGCCAAACATGGAAGTGGATGCAGAAAGCATCCCCAAGAGGATATATCCGACAATTGCCCCGATCTTTAACGGGGTGTATGTCCGGTTAAGGTTTAACCTGCGGATAATGCGAAAGGATTTTGTCTCTGGCGATATCTGCGGTTTGTTTTTCCTGATCCGGATCATGGGGGTTCACCTGATTTCCTGTGCCGGCAATTCTTTTGTGTTCTTCGGGCCCGTATACACCATAATGGGAATATCTGGTATTAAAGTATTCCCAAATTTTCATACTTTAAAATATTGAGTAATTTTGGGTTTTTCTGGAAAAGAAACCTCAAATTGCCGTTAATGGGGAGTTTCTCCCAATAGACTCCTCTCCTGCGTGAAAATGACCACGAACTGGTCAAAATTACAATCCCTTTTGTTAACCCCTCTTCAGGACCGGAAAGGGTGAATCTGAAGATTATTGCATACAAAAGACCCGCATACGGAGAATTTGAATGGAAAAAGTGGGGAGATTTCAGAACCTCCCATTCAGACGCCGAGGGGGAGATTTGAACTCCCGAGGCGCAGGGCGCCAGTAGCTTTCGAGGCTACCGCCTTCCCGGGCTAGACTACCTCGGCACACGGTTCTCTTATTTTTCCATTAATTGTTCTAATAGTTATCTGAAAGCTAGCATATATTCTGCTCCCGCTGCTGCAACGGACAGGTTGTAGGTCCGATGCAAAAAAGCCGTTATGGTAAGTATGCAGACAGTAAGGCCGTGCAGGAAACCCTTGAGCAGAAAAAAAAATATTGGAACGGGCAAATTGTAAAATTACATCATGCCCGGTGGCATGGCGCCCGGCCTTGACTGGGTGATCATCATATCATCCACACGGATGAGCATGACGGCAGTTTCAGATGCGCTCTGGATTGACTGGCGCTTTGACCTGAGCGGCTCAATAACTCCTTCTGCGAGCATATCCACAATCGTGCCGTTATAGACGTTGAGCCCTGCATTTTTCTTGCCCTTGGAATGGACATTCTTGAGCTCTACTAACTTGTCAATCGGGTTGAAACCCGAGTTCTCGGCAAGCGTGCGGGGAATGGATTCGAATGCCGCTGCATAGGCTTCGATAGCAATCTGGACCCTGCCGCCCATGGTTGCTGCATAGTCTCGCACCTTCATGAGTAGTTCAGTTTCGACTGCACCGCCACCAACTACGTACGTTCCATCTTCCATTGCGTCCATGACCACGCGGGTCCCATCGACCACTGCGCGCTCGAGCTCTTCAAGGAGGTAATCGCTGGTTCCCCTGAGCAGGATGGTGATCGTCTTGGGGTTCTTGCACCCGGAGATGCGGGTAAGGTTCACGTCATTGTCTTCTTCAACAAGTTCTGCAATACCGAGATCCTTTGATGTCAGGGATTCTGCCTTGTTAAGGATGGTTGCATGCAGTGCCCGTGCTGCGTATTTCATGTCCGCTTCAGGTATGTCTTCCATGGCAAGGATACCGCTCTTTGCAAGGTAGAACTGGACCGGGTCTGCAATGCCCTTCTGACAGAGGAGGACGGTTGCACCGCTGTTGATAACTGCATCTGCAAGTTTCTTTAACGTCTCTCTCTCCTGCTCGCTGAATGCAGCGATCTGATCTGCATTCGAGATCTTGATCTTTGCCTTGACCTGAGTCTTGGTGATCTCTAAGGGGGTGGCAATCATAGCGACCTTTGCCTTTACGATCTTACGGGGCATACCATCGTGGACACGGGTCTTGTCAAGTACTACGCCACGGATCAGTTCAGCATCGTCCATTGACTTGCCTTTCTGCTTCTTGATCATCACGTCATCTTCATCGACAATATATTTCGTGCCGGTCTTCTCGGCTACTGCCATGACTGCATCAACGATGATGGCATCGAGCTTGCCTTTTACGCACTCGATCGATTTGCCGGTGATTGCGGTGTCGGCAATCTTTAACAGGGTCTTCCGGTCAGTCGGGTCGACTTTGTGGGAGAGGGTGTTGACGATCTCGAGCGATTTCTTCATACCGAGGCGGTAACCCTCTGCAATAACGGTCGGGTGGATGCCCTGTTCGAGCATGGTCTCTGCCTGCTCCATCAGTGCGCCTACAAGGATGACTGCGGTGGTAGTGCCGTCGCCGACCTCATCGTCCTGGGTTCTTGCGACTTCAATGACCATCTTTGCGCCGGGGTGCTGAACGGCGATCTCACTTAAGATAGTCGCGCCATCATTAGTAATCACGATATCGCCAGTGGAACCGACAAGCATCTTGTCCATTCCCCGTGGACCAAGGGTCGTCCTGACCGCTCCAGCTATTGCCTTTGCTGCGGTAATATTCGAGCGCTGGGCTTCTTTGCCGCGATTACGCTCTACATTTTCTTTTAGAATGATAATTGGCTGTCCAGATAGCATAATGGATTCTCCGATAATGTAATATATTGAATTGAACTTCTATATATATCTGTTGAGAACGACTCTGAAAAAAGAGGGGGATCAGTCAATGCGGGATATTTTGACGAGTGAATAGACTGGTACACCCTCCACATCCTTGATGCCGCGCTTGTCAAAGATCACCCAGATGGCTACTGGCACTGCATTGTGCTTTTTAAGATATTTCACCACTTCCCGCATGGTGTTGCCTGAGGTGATTACATCATCGACGATGATACACCGCTTACCACTAACAGGAGCAAAGTTCCCGCTGATCGATCCCATGGGCTTTTCGCTCTGGTTCTGCTTTGTCGGGTGGTAGATTGAGAGCTGCGCAGCTTCTTGGACTGCAATGATAGTTGCAAGTGGAATACCTGAGAGGGCGATGCCTACAATAACCTCAGCAGCAGAAGAAGAGGTGTTATCAGAGCCCTGGTCCTGGTAATACCGCATGAGCAGCATCAATGCCGTCTCTTCAAGAAGGGGTGCTTGGCTGGATACTGCAGACCAGTCGATATGGACATCTTTTGGGGCGGTTGTTCCTTTTGCCTGGGTGAGAAGCCATGTCACGGTTTCCATGGACAGCGAGAGCTCATCTGCAATCTGACCTGGACTGTGCCCCTCAGCAAGGAGCATCTTTGCCCTGCTAATCAGATCGTCAAGGGAAGACATACCAGAGAGGTTCGCCGGTATCTATTTAAGTTTTCTTTTAATTGCGGAGCCGCAGATGAGGCATTCCCCATCATGATCAACGTACCTGCCGCAACCGGTACACCGGTATTTCCAATGGATTCGCTTGGCTTTTCGCTGGAGGATGGGGTGTATCTGCACGTTAAGAACACTGGCAACATTCTGGATGGCAAAATCATCCGTATAGAGAACCGCGCCCGTTTCAAGTGCAAGGGCCAGCAGTTCGCAGTCGGTCTCAGAGATAACTCCAGTGTCCCGGGTTTTTTTTGCAGCCGCCGTAACTTTTTCTGTGCTCTCCGGCCCCGGGGACATCACCCGGAGCCCTTCAGCACATAACATCTCAAACTTTCCCTTTGAGCGGATATCCCGCAGTTCATCACATACAGATGGCGTGGTGTACATCTCCCCTTCTACCGGGTACTCTGAGAAAAAAACACTGGCATCCAGAATGGATTTCATAGGGTTACCAAAAAGAAGAAAAGGGATATAATGTAATCCACCATCAGCGCCCGATTACCGTTTTGTGCGTGTTAGCAGTGCATGGGCGATCTGATCAGCAGCAGATACCTTACTGCACCCGCGCTCGATCGTATCACTGCAGATAACATCCCGGATTCCTGCTTCCATAAGGCGGACATAAGCACCTCCTGTCAGCACACCGTGCACACAGGCAGCATGCACGTCCCGCACACCCTGTCCATAGAGCATACCGGCAGCGGTAGCGATCGTTCCACCGGTTGAGATGATATCATCAACGATCACTACTGAGCGCGATACGGCAGACAGGGCCTTGGGTGCCATGTTCACCTGCTCACCGCTCATACGGGTCTTCTCCAGGTGATCATAATCCCATCCCCCAACAGATGCCACCTCACCGGCGAATGCAAGAGCGCCATCGTCAGGTGCGAGAATGAGCGGATCTTTCAAATCGAGCGTTTTGATATATGTGCCAATGTCCGTTGCAAGAGAGATGTTGCGGGCGGGCGCTCCGAAAAATCTGAGCACATCGGGTTCATGGATATTGACCGTAATACATTCGGAAACGCCCCTGCTGATTGCCCGGGCAACCGCGCGGGCACTGAGGGGCTCACCTTTACGGATCTGCCGATCCTGCCGTGCGTATCCCATATAGGGTATAACAAGCCTGATATCCGAACCCTCACAAGCGTCGATTAACAGGAGCAGCTGGACAAGGGCATCGTTGTCCAAAATACTGCTGACAATCACAGTTTCATTGTCCAGTTCTCCGGCAACAAGATACAACTCGCCGTCAGGAAAACGGGAATATTTAACCTCGACAACCGTGGTCTTTTGCACCCGGGCGAGGCGTGTGGCAAGTATCTGGGATTTTTCAGTGCAGATCACTTTCATGATATCGTATCCTGATCGCGGACGAGCAGTATTTCTTATTCTTAATTATGGTCTATTCGTGATAATAAACACCATCAGATATTGTATTTTTCTGCTCTGTAGAAATCCTATTGTTCTTTTGAATCCGCTTAATTTTTTTGGCGTTCCTGAGTATTACCCCTCTATCATGCCTTCAAGTCTGGCGGTGTGAGGGGGGCGCATGGGTACATTTGGAGTGTGCGGGGGGATACCCAGAACCCCACGGGTCATGTGCCATGGAGGATGACCGTCCCGGAACTATAGTCTTGTACATAATCTCAGAGGCAAGCCTTTGCAGATCTGTCCTCTCTGAATGGACGAGTAGTACTCCCGGATTTTGCGATGCTCATTCCCTGTACCGAACTCTAAAAAATGTTTAATCCGTCGCGAGGAATCGGTTGTCGCATCAACGACGACATATTGAAGAAGAATTCAAATGGATTTTTTGATTGTGGAGGCAGTGTTCGAAGAATCCTTCGGTTTGTTTTTCGTGTTTCATCTCTACGGGATTCAATATGCAAAAATCCCCAAAGGGTCTACTATGGAAAAATGATGATTTCTCCAGACAAATTTTTCCACATTTTTCTGCAATAAATAATCCAATGGATGTTTGCAGGACGCTATCTCCGTCACCGGTGTGATCAGCTGAAAGTACTTAAACTATCATAGGACAAATTATATGAAAATCTTAAGACTGAAAAGAGGTCAAAACCGCAATGGAAATATCTGAGCAAATCCCCCCGCAGCAGAATGAAATAACACCCGCATCTCCCGAAGCGGTATCTACGGAAAGCGCGGGAGTGACATCATCAACAATCGAAGTGCCTGCAAAATTGATCGATCAGGTGATCGGTCAGGAACATGCAGTCGAAGTGATCAAAAAGGCGGCTATCCAGCGAAGGCACGTCATGATGATCGGCAGCCCCGGTACCGGAAAATCGATGCTGGCAAAGGCAATGGCTGAGCTACTTCCCAAGGAAGAGCTCGTTGATATCATGGTTTACCCGAACTCAGATGACAACAATAACCCTGTGATAAGAACGGTTGCCGCATGTCGGGGAAAACAGATTGTTGCCGCTCACAAAGCGGAAGCCAAGAAAAAGATCCAGTTCCGGAATATGCTCCTCTTCCTTGCCATCATTGCGATTGGGGGATATGCACTCATCACGGGCCAGATCCTTATGGGGCTTATTGCGGTTGCCTTTATTTTTATGGCATTCCGTTACAGCATCCCCCGGGAAGAGGCGATGGTGCCCAAACTTCTCGTTTCGAATGACACCAAGAGCATTGCCCCTTTTATTGATGCCACTGGCACGCATGCCGGTGCCCTTTTGGGTGATGTGCGCCACGATCCTTTCCAGAGTGGCGGGCTTGAAACCCCATCCCATGACCGTGTCGAGGCAGGTGCAATCCACCGTTCGAATGGCGGTGTACTTTTCATCGATGAGATCAACACGTTGGATCCGCACTCCCAGCAGAACCTGCTCACCGCACTGCAGGAAGGAGAGTTTCCCATCACCGGCCAAAGCGAGCGATCGAGCGGTGCGATGGTGCGGACGGAACCCGTTCCCTGTAAGTTCGTGATGGTTGCGGCAGGAAACCTTGATGCTATCCAGAGTATGCACCCGGCGCTCCGCTCCCGTATTCGGGGCTATGGGTACGAAGTGTACATGGCAGAGAGCATGGAAGACACTCCTGAAAACCGGCAAAAATATGTCCGGTTCATTGCCCAGGAGGTCAAAAATGATGGGAAGATCCCGCACTGTGACCAGAGCGCAATTGATGAAATTATCCGTGAATCCAAGCGCCGGTCGAACCGCAAGGGACATCTCACCCTCAAGCTGCGTGATATGGGGGGTCTCATCCGTGTTGCAGGAGATATTGCCCGGCAGGAGGGTGCAGCGATTACCACTGCTGCCCATGTCATCACGGCAAAGAAAACTGCCCGTTCCATTGAGGATCAGGTATCCGAAGAAGTAACCCGCCACCTCCGTGAGTACGAAATGACGATAGTTACAGGGACCCGCGTCGGTCGCGTGAATGGACTTGCGGTAACGGGAAGTGATGCGGGATCCGTGCTACCTATCATGGCAGAGGTGACGCCTTCTCAAGGAGAAAGCGGGCAGATCATCGCCACAGGTATATCCGGCAGGCGCCAGGAATCCTGGTTAAAAGAAGAAGAATCGATCGCACAGCAATCGCTCAAGAACGTTAGTGCGCTCATCAAAAAGTTCACGGGCAAGGATGTCAAGAACATGGATATCCATATCCAGTTTATCGGGACGTATGGTGCAGAAGGCGATTCTGCCTCTATCACCATCGCCACGGCGGTTATAAGCGCGATTGAGGGTATACCTGTCCGCCAGGATGTTGCAATGACCGGGTCCCTCTCTGTTCGCGGAGACGTTCTCCCTATTGGCGGAGTGACCTATAAGATTGAAGCTGCAGCAAAAGCCGGAATAACCACAATCCTCATCCCAAGGATGAACCTCGATGATGTGCTGATCGAGGAACGGTATAAACCCCTTGTTACCCTGATTCCGGTGGATACCATTGAAGAGGTTCTCAAGATCGCATTAGTTCCGGAAAATTCCGAGGATTTCTTAACCAAACTCAGAAAGATGGCGCTTCGTTCGACAGCAATGATTGCAGAAGCAACTGTTGTCAATAACCCGGTGGCATGAACAAACATGCCCGGCATCACTTATTTTGATCTGCGTCATGTAACTGGTCAGATAACTCATATCGACATAGATAACGGTGTCTTTGAGTCCGCAGGAACCACTTTTTTTAATAAAGCAGTGCTCCGTGTCATCAGCAACGCAGGCTGGGGGATTCTCCAGATCGATAATTACCAGCCCTGCATTGGCAGGAAATTCGACGAGTTGTTACAGAAAGCCTGCATGCTCTCTGCGATAACGCAGGAGCTGGTGAGCCTTGGTGATGTTCCCCGTGGCGTCCTTGCGGTTCCCGCAATGAAAGAGGATCCCCGTTCGGTCAGCATCGAGGAAAAATCTGCAATTCTTTCAGAGATTGAGAAGTGTGCTGTTCATCCGTCTGTGATTAACCGGAGGGCGAATTATATCGAGAGTGTTGAGCAGGTGGAGTTTTCGGACAGCTCCGGAAACGAATATGCCTACGAAATGTGTCGTTCAGGATTCAATGTGCTGGCCGTTGCCTCGCGGAATGGCAGCACCCAGATGGCATCTGAACGGGAACACTCCATCCACGGGTTCAACCTCCGGCACCACCAGGACCTCGGGAAAAAGGCAGCTGATATCGCGGTGGCGCTGCTCGATGCCAAAGCTGCCCACGGAGGAAAGATGAAAGCCATACTCGATCCCGAATTGGCCGGTGTTTTTGCCCATGAAGCAGTTGGCCACGCGAGCGAAGGCGATCTGATTCAGGAAGGCAACTCGGTCCTGAAAGGCAAAACCGGGCTGAAGATTGGCAACGAGATGCTTACGATTGTAGATGATCCCGGTATCCCCGAGTTCGGGTTCGATCCTGTTGATGCGGAAGGTGCGGCTGTCCGCAGGACCGAAATTATCAGGAACGGGATTGTTAATGCATTCCTCCATAACCGTGAATCCTTAGCCTCCATAGGTAACGGTGTAGCGGGCCATGCCCGTGCAATGCCCGGAGAACCCCCCCTTGTCCGGATGAGCAATACCTTCATTGAAGCCGGTGATGCCACGGATCACGAGATCTTTGAGGAGTGCAAAAACGGTATTTTCCTCAAAGGTTCCCGCGGCGGGCAGGTGGATCCGGGGCGGGGCGTCTTCCAGTTCAATGCAGAATACGGATATCTCGTCGAGGACGGGGAATGCACCGGTATGGTGCGGGACGTCTCCCTTTCAGGTGAGATCTTAACAACCCTGCATAATATCGTAATCTGCGGGAACAAACGTATGATGAGCCCGGGATATTGCGGGAAAGGTGGGCAGAGTGTGCCGGTGAGTGATGGGGCTCCAACAATCCTCTTGTGCGATGCGGTGGTGGGTGGCAGTGGAATGGATTGACCAGATAATACGCGAAGGACAGAAGAGCGTCGACGAAGTCGAAGTCTACTATGTGCAGGGCAGGAGCATATCTGCTGACCTGAAGCAGAAAAATATTAACCTTGCATCCGCCTCAGAAGACTGCGGGCTTGGTATCAGAACCATCCATAAGGGTAGGATTGGATCATCGAGCACGAATGATACCGTTCACTGGAAGGAATGCCTGGATGCAGCTATTGCAAGCGGTCATCTGGCAACTCCGCTCCCCTGGGAAGGGTTGCCCGGGGCGCAGGACGTTTCCCAGACCCCCCTCACGTTCGATCCCTCAATGAAGGTTGAACCTGCTTCCGCTCTTGCCCTGCTCGAGCAGATGCTTGCCGGAACAGAGGAACATACCGCAGAAGTGACCGCCGGATCAGCCGGACTTTCTACAGCAACCGTGACCCTCGCCAACAGCAGGGGAGTGCACTACACGGACAGCCAGACAGGAGTCTCGCTCACGCTCGAAGCCATCGACGGACAATCCACGGGTTATGAATTCGATCAGTCCAGTTTCATCAACAAAGTCGATCCGTTCCATGTAGGGGAACGTGGAACCTTCTTTGCCCACGAATCTGCGGGAGGAAAGGAGATCCCCACGGGGAATTACGAGATTCTGCTCTCCCCGCTTGCCTATGCCGAACTCCTTGGCGGCGTGTTTATCCCGGCGCTGAACGGCCGGAACGTGCATGCAGGCAGATCCCGGTTTGCAGAGTCCGTGGGAGAGCTTGTAACCGATCCCTTACTCTCAATGTATGATGACCCGTTTCTCCCGGGAGCAAGTGGCAGCGTAAGCTGGGATGCCGAGGGCATGCCGACACACAAGATGGATTTTATCCGGGATGGTGTGCTGAAAGCCTTTGCCTATGATCTCAAAACTGCCTACCGGTACGGAAAGACTAGTACGGCGAGTGCGATTCGGGGAGGGTATGGTGGTAATCCGGGAATCGGCCACCACAATTTTGTCGTTGACGGAAAGCGCAGCTGTATCACAGACGAACGCGTGGTATACGTGCATGGTGTAGTAGGCGCTCACACGGCAAACCCGATGAGCGGGGAATTTTCCGTTGAACTCTCCAATGCGTTCTGGATGGAGGGTGGGGAGTTTCAGGAACCCATCCGAAGTGCCATGTTGTCGGGAAACGTCTTTTCACTGCATAACGAGATTATCGGTATAAGCCACGAATCCCGTTCAATCGGCTCGCTGATTTTGCCTTCGGTAAAGATAAATAAACAGCGTATCATTGGTAAATAAAGGAAAGCAGGGTTAATTATGAGCGCAGTACTCATTGCAATACTTCTTGTCGTCGCAATTGTTGCGATTGTCTACTATCTGGTAAAAAAGTTCATGGTCCTCGTGGTCAATGCCATTCTGGGGATCATCTTGTTGTTTATTCTCAACTTCCTGCACGTCATGCAGTGGATGGGAAAACCGGATCTCGGGTACGACGTTGCGACCGTGCTCATCTCCGCATTAGGTGGGCTACCAGGAGTCTGCATTCTCGTGTTGCTGAATATCCTGGGAATTACCCTGTAAATCCAATAACCTTTTTTTTTAACATCTCTTACGGAGTGTTCGCGTACGAACCCTCAGAATCGCAAATGCCCGGAATTTTCGGTTTTTCGCGATTAAAAAAGGGATTCTACAAGCCTGCACCAATTTTTTTTAAAACACATTTGCTTCTGAATAGACCATGACCTGGTCCTGCTCGATCTCGTATGGCTTGATCTCACGGGAATGGGCAGACATCCGCATCTTGACCACTTCGAGCGCAAGGTGCCCATCGGTCAGATCAGATGGACGGACATACCGGAGCAGGATCACCGTGTCGGACAGGTACTCGATCAGCCCGTGACGGCTGGAAAACACGTTGTCCCGGTGTGTCTATGAGGTCATCATGATCGTGCAGCTCCGGTCACGGAGCCCTTCGATAAAACGGTACATTTCCTGCCTCCGTTCAGTGTCGGTACTGAACAGGTCTTCAAAGAGGGAGATCGGATCGATCACTACCCTGCTGGCCTTCACTTCTTCGATGAGTTTGGGCAGTTCGTTTTTGATCCGGTTGTTGGCGACATTGAAATCCGTGGGATCGAGCTTGATGACATAGAGGGATTTATCCAAAAAAGGCGTGATATCCCATCCTTTCATCTTCATGTACGAGAGGATCCTCTCTTCGCGCTCCTCAAGGCTGATGTAGATAATACGCTCTCCTTTATTCAACCCGTCCCATACAAATTCGAGGGAAAATGTTGTTTTGCCGTTACCATAGGTACCGATAATTGCACAGATACTACCCGGAATCAGTCCCCCGCCCCGCATATCGTCAAGGCAGAGGATACCCACCTTAACCCGCTCGGGACTCATATGACCACCCGGATATTGCTCACTTCAAAACCACTGGTAGTCGAGATGCGGACAGCAAATTTCACCAGATCACGCTCTTCAAGGTGTGGCATCACTCCCCTGACCTTTTCAAAATACATCACCCGCTGCCTGCGGGAACCGGTACTCTCTTCCCATTTAAAAAGCATCACCGCATCTGCAATGTCCGATAGTTCTGCTCTCTTGGGATAAATCAAGGATGCCCTGGGTGAGCAGCAGGTAGCAGGTAAGGTCCCGCTGTTTTGATACCCGTTGCAAACCCCTGAAAAACCCTGTAAGGTTTGACCAGCTGTTGGGTGTATTGGATTGTGTTGCAATATCGGTGACAGAATCCATAATGATCAAACTTTGCGGTTGTGCTCTATTTATCACGTTTGAGAGCTGGACCAGGACACTTTCATGACCCGACCGCTTTTGCATTCTTGTAAGGATATCACTATGGCTGTACCACTCATCGGGAACAACACTGCTGTCAAAATAGAGTTCAGAGAGATCATCGAATTGAATCCACAAGCTGGCCCACGTTGTCAACGTGCAGCGAATTGACAATCTCCTGTTTCACATCATCCTTGAGTCGGGTGAAGGTGATATACCGCAGTTCTTTTGGAGCGGTTTTATCCTGCAATGCACCACGACTTTTTGCATCCAGGAGATTTACCATTGAACGGTACACAAACTCGTTGCTGCCCGCCCCGAGATCCCCAAGAAAAAGGATACCAGAACCCGGTGGAACTCCCCCCTCAAGAATTGGATCAAGTGATGAGATCCCGGTAGGCATCTTTTTACGGGCAAATTCCTGCATAACCCCCCATAATTAATAAAAAATTTTCTTTCACAGAAACTGGCATGGGTAGTGTTATAAATATATCTGATCGCAAAAACATGATCATCAGAGATACACAAAAAAACGACTAAAACCCCAGAATTTCCCGGAATGACACATAATTATATAGAATGCTCTCCCGAATTATAGCTCGGGAATACTCGTAATTTTACGGATGGGGTACTTGTGCCGTATGCAGATTTCTGAATTCTTAAACTCGCTAAAAAACCTCGGGTGGAAAAAGGGGCACAGGAACCTGCTGAGCCACCTGGAGATCCAGAAAACACCGTAACCGGGGGGGGATTCCGAAAGAATTCCTGCACCGGAATACAAAAAACCCGATGCAACCTACCGCCACTATTTTCACCTGCTCAAAGGGGCCGGGAGATCAGCCATAGAAGAATACGATTTTGAACGGGACGGGACGCTTGTTGAGGCAACGATTGGTGACACTTATGAACAGATCGCCCAGTACTGGATAGAAAATGGGCGCTCGCTCATCATTATCGCCTTAAATAAAAAGACCAACCAGCGGGAGTACCTCCTGTTCGAACCCTCCCTGTCCGATTTTGAATATGAGCTGCTTGAGCGTCTTTATGAGGATCTGCGGGATGTACTGATCCTGACATCTGATGAGATCAAAAAGGATCGCAAACGCATTCTCCTTGAAAAGATGCACGGGCTCATTGATAATTATGGTGTTACGCTCGAACGCTCCACCCTTTACAAGCTCCAGTATTTCCTGATCCGGAATTTTATCGGCTGGTCGCGTATCGAACCCTTAATGAAGGATCCCAATCTTGAGGATATCTCCTGCGAGGGTAATAAAGTCCCAATCTTCCTCTATCACTGGATCTACCGGAACATCAAGACAAATATCGCTTTTGAATCCGATGTTCTCAACTCGCTGGCAATAACGCTCGCCCAGCGTTCGGGGAAACATATCTCAACGGGCTCACCGATTCATGGAGATCGGCACCTTCAATGCCGAATCGCGTGCCTATTTCTGGCTGGCCATTGAGAATAATAAAAGTCTCCTGTTTATTGGGGGAACTGCATCCGGAAAGACGACTTCTCTGAATGCAGTCTCCCTTTTCATCCCGCCGGTTGCCAAAGTAGTGAGCATTGAAGATACCCGTGAGATCACCCTCTACCATGACAACTGGATCGCGAGTGTCACCCGGGAAGCCCTGTCAGAAGGTGGCAATGCCATCACCATGTTCGATCTGCTGTGGGCTGCGATGCGACAACGCCCCGAGTACATTCTCGTCGGAGAAGTCCGTGGTAGTGAAGCCCAGACTCTCTTTCAGGCAATGAATACCGGGCACACCACGTTCTCTACCATGCATGCTGGGAGTGTCGATGCGGCAATCCACCGTCTCGAGAGCGAGCCGTTGAATGTGCCAAGAAACATGGTACAGGCACTCAACATCATCAGTGTACAGGGACTCATCTATCACGGGACAGAGCGCGTCCGCCGTGTCCAGGAAATTGTTGAGATCGCCGGTATTGATCCCTCAACCGGAAACTTGCGGGTCAACAACGTCTTTGTGTATGATCCTATAAGGGATAAGTTCAGTTTTACCGGGCGTTCCCAGATCTACTCCGATATTGCAGAAAAACGAGGATGGACCCGGGAACAACTTGAAGCCGAGATCGCAATCCGGAACAATCTCTTAGAAAAGATGAGAAAGTAGGGGATTAAGGATTATATCTCGGTTGCAACCCTCTTCCATGCCTACCACATCGATGCCAAGGAAGTGCTGGCTCATATTGCCGATCTCCGTAAGGTAATCCGATGATATTCAGGGACAACCTCTGGAAATGGATCCAGCGTTATCCCCTCCGGTATCATAGCCTGCATTCCGACATGATATCTGCACGTTCGGGGCTTACGCTTGAGCAGTATCTCTGGGGCACAGTTCAAATTGCATTTTTGACCGGTGTCCTTTTTGCCGTTATTGGGTATTTCATAAGCGCTTTTCTGAGCTTGCAGGTATATACCGGGAGAGCTGGCATCTACAATGTCTTTAACCTGCAATTGCCGGTCCTTTTTATATTGTATACCCTGCTGAATACATCCAGGCATTCACGGTTATTGCCTCCTTTATTATCGGCACCTTCATTGGGTAGTCACTCATTTTGCGCATGCCCGGTATCGAGAAGAACAACCGCTCAATCAAGATCAATATGACCCTGCACAACGCGGTGGCCTATATGTGCGCGATGAGGCCTGGGGGAGCCCAGCTGATGGCGATCTTCCGGTCCCTCTCCGACCGGTCGAACATTTATGGCGAAGTTGCGCTGGAGTTCCGCCAGATTGTGCGGGATGCCGATTTTTTCGGGTATGACGTGATCACTGCAATTCGTCATCTCGCTGAAACAACGCCATCAGAGAAACTCAAGGATTTTTTAGAAGATCTTCTCTCGGTTATTGAGAGCGGCGGGGATATGGCCGAATTTCTCTCCACGCGGGTCAGGTTGTACCAGGAAGAAGCACGGTTTGAGCAGAGGCAGTTCCTCAACGTACTCTCGATTGTTGCAGAGTCCTACGTGACCCTGTTTGTCGCAGGTCCGCTCTTTTGATCATCATTATGGTCGTGATGGGGATGTTGGGTGGCAGTGCTGTTGTCCAGTTGTCGATGGTAACCTATGCGATCATCCCTATCGGTTCACTCGTCTTCATTCTCATGATCGACATCATATCATTAAAGGCCGAAAAGACTTCCCGGTACGTCAGAACAAAGTGGCTGTATACCTACGCCGATGTGATCATATCTAAAAAGAGTAATGAAGAACCCCTGTTTGAACAACTAAAAAAATATGATCAACTCAGGCACATTGTCCATTTCATCAAGCACCCGCTCGAGAGTTTTGTCAGTAATGTGAATCAGACACTCTATGTGACAATACCCATTGCCGTCTTGTATGTTGTGATCACGCTGATGAGTATACCAAAGTATACCAACATGGAGACGTTCATCAACGTGGTTGATGATCACATTGTTATCGCACTGCTCATCGTACTCATACCCTATGCGATTTTTTACGAGATCTTGTCTCATAAAGTGTTGGGGATCCAGGCACTAATACCCGATTTCCTTGAACGTATGGCGGGTATCAACCAAGTGGGACTTACCATCGCCCAGGCAATTGCTATCATGGTAAACACCAACCTTGGGCTCTTGAGTTATGAAATCCGGAGAATCAAACGGGATATGGAATGGGGTGCACACTTCACTGAAGCCCTGATGCGGTTTGAAGAACGGGTCAGTACACCTTCCATTGCACGGACGGTGACCCTCATCACTAAGGCAAGCGAGATGAGCGGACAGATTGGCGTCGTGCTCACCATTGCTTCCAGTGATGCAAAAATGACTGACGTACTTAAAAGAGAGCGCATGGCAGAGATGTTCATCTATACAGCGATTGTGTACCTCTCATTCTTTGTCTTTCTCTTTGTCGTGGGAGTACTAACCACCCAGTTCCTTCCGGTGCTCGCGCATATCACAACGAAAGGACTTCCCACATCAGGGGCATTGTCCGGTATCGGTTCGATACCTATCCAGACTATCAACCGGCTCTTGTATCACGCATGTCTTGTGCAGGCCATCTTCTCCGGATTGATTGCCGGGCAGATGGGTGAATCATCGATTGCAGCAGGAGTAAAATATTCCTGGGTCCTTCTCGTTATTGCCTTGGTTGCCTTTAACGTCGTACTCGTTATATAATCCGCTGAGCGAAAAAGAAAAAAGGGATCTTATTTTAGATAGGATTAAATAATGCAGGAGAGATTTCGTAGTGAGGTGAATGGGACATGTGTAGTGTTGGCGGGCCCATGGATATCGATATTCCCCCGGATCGGATAAAACCGAAAGATTACCGCTGCAATGAATGCAGTGAGCGATTCAAGGGGATCGGGAAAAACCCGATCTGTCCGAGCTGCCAGTCAGAAGACGTGACTGAAATATGATTTTTCTCCTTGATAATGAGCTGTTGCTCATGTCAGGGACACACTCTTTTCTACTGGTTGCAAAAACCGGGACCCGGTTTGCCCTGTGTATAGAAACACCGACCGATGAATATGTCCAGGGTGTTAAAACCGGGGATCTTGTAGTGGTTTCCGCACCCGAAGGCGGATCCGTTGAGCCGGCAATGATGCTCATCGAACTCGTGAGAACGTATCATATGCCGCTTCTTGCGCTCGAAAAAGGCCACCCGGGATCCAAACGGATTCCCTACGTAGTATCTGTTGCTCCGGAGATCTCTACCAGTTGCTCTATTCAACGGGGTACCCATCCGGAACAGCACCTTGTCTGTTCGAGTGACGAACTCGGTGGCATAACCCTCAAAGGTACCTTGTATGGTGTTGAGGTGTCCTCTGTTCCAGCGGAAATATCCCTCCAGAGGGTGAAATGTCAGATTAAAACCGAATTTCCCTGATTATCCCGATTTTTTTGTTTTTTCGGGCGGCACAATCCTGATCGTAAATAACAATACATATATCCCTTTTTTCCCAATTATTGTAATACCGTGAGTGGGGGGTTGGATGAAGACTGAGGTCCTACAAGACATCAAGACAGCTGAAGAAGAGTACCAATCGATGATCAGCAAGGCCCAGGAAGAGAAGAAGCATAAGCATTCCCAGGCCGAATTGGAATCTGATAATCTGGTCGCAAAAGCGCAGAGTAATGCTGAACAATACAAAAAGCTGACACTGGAAGAAACACGGCACCAGGCAGCACTTAAGCACGCTGAAATCATAAAAAGTGGCAATCAGCGCGCAGCGGCACTTAAAGTGAAAGGGGAACAGAACCTTTCAAAGGCAGTGCAGCTGCTGGTTTTGCGGTTTAAGGAGCAGCTGCATGTTAACGCCTAAGCGGATGAGCCGGCTACTCATCGCCGCTTCCCGGGACCAGATGGCCCCGGTTGTTGCGGAACTCTATTGCCATCACCTGTTCCATATCGAGGAATATATCGATGTTGGTGCAGAGGGATACGAGGGTTTTAAGATCGGCACACCTCTTGAGGGAGCCAGCGAAAAATCTGCGGATCTCATCAAAATACGGGCGATCACCAGCGCCGTTTCCGTTGTCGGGGACGATGTTGATTCAGCAAAAACCTGTTCTCATGCTGAATTAAAAATCATGATCGAGCGGGAACTCCCCGGAATTGAGCGGGAAGTTGAAGAACTGATCATCAGGCGCTCCAAGCTTAACACGCGGGTGAAAGAGTACGAGCAGAAGATTGCCGAGATTACCCCGTTCATCAGCGTACCGGTGGATCTGGATCTGTATCACGGTTACACGAGATTCACAACCTTTGCCGGCTATGTTCCCCGCGAAGTTACCCTGAACGTTCCCAATGAGATGTATTTCTCACCGGGGAAAGAGAAACATTTCCTCGTGGTTGTTGTTCCCACTGAACAACGAAGTGAGGTTGAACGTGCGCTTGCAGAGGCAGCGTTCCAGTCGATTTCCATCCCGGACGAATCCGGCCTTCCGCAGGCACGGTTCGAGTATTATTCCGGTTTGATCTCCACATTGAACGGGGAGATAGCGGAAATTACTAAAAATCTTGACGAAGTCAGACTTAAGCACACCAATTTCCTCGTCGCTTGCGAGGAGTTCTTGAAAGCTGAAGTCGAGCAGACCGAAGCTCCGCTCCGGTTTGCAACAACAAAACAGACCTTTGTTGCTGAGGGCTGGGTTCCTTCGGACAAAGCGGATGCAGTAACCAATTCGCTGGTCAAGGTGACCGGTGGGAAGATCTACGTAACGGTGTTGCCAATTGATCTTGAGCATGACTCGGTACCGGTGGAATACAACAACCCGGGCTTTGCCAAACCAACGCAGGTGCTCATGGATGTCTATTCACGACCCCGTTACACTGAAGTAGATCCGACGCTGATGATTTCAATCGTCTTCCCGCTCTTCTTCGGGCTTATTGTCGGGGATGTCGGGTATGGTCTGATATTCCTTGCAATGTCCCTGGGACTCAGGAAGTACCTGAAAGGCGAGGCCGGTGAGCAGTTGCTCAACGTTCTCCGGAATGCAAGCATATCGAGTATTTTCTTTGGTATTATCTTCAGTGAATTCCTCGGTTTTGCAATTCCAGGATGGAACCCTGTTTTATACTCCCGTCATCTCATGTCTGAGCCCGGGTCACATGGTCCTAACATCCCTGAACTGATGGTTTTGTCAATCTGGATAGGCATTCTGCATATCACCCTTGGCAGGCTGCTTGGTATGTACACCCATGCAAAGCAGGACCATGGTCACCACCGTACTCTGGCAGTCATGGCCAATTTCGGCTGGCTTGCTGTAATGTGGGGTATAATTCTTGCGATCTGGTCAGTGGCAGCAGTGCCGTTGATGCCCAATCTTACCGGGCTTCCGGTTGTCGCGACCGTGCCAGGTATCGGGTTCGGACTGAATCCTGCAACTATCATTGGTGGGGTTCTCATCCTTGCAGGTATCATCTTTATCGCACGGGAATCCGTTCTTGAAATTATTGAATTACCTACGATCGTCTCCCATGTGCTCTCCTATGCCCGTCTCGTGGCAGTTGGTCTTTCGGGCGTGGCGATCGCGATGGTAGTAAACTACATGTCAATCGAGATGTTCATCAATCCGGCACTGGGGAACTTCACGATCATGAGTATCGTTATGATTCTCGTAGGTTTGGGGATATTCCTCTTCGGGCATACCCTCAATATCGCACTAAGTATGCTGGGTGGCGGGCTCCACTCGATTCGTTTGCACTATGTTGAATTCTTCACCAAGTTCTACAAAGGTGGAGGCAAGAAGTACATCCCCTTCGGGATGAAACGCAGATTTACGGAGGATTAAATTATGGCAGCAGAATTAGCAGTAGCAGCAACAGATCTCGCAATGATCCAGGCACAGCAGGCAGGAATGAAGGCAATCGGCGCAGGACTCGCGGTCGGTCTTACCGGTATCGGAACCGGTGTCGCCGAGATGGGTATCGGAGCAGCAGCAGTCGGCGCAATTGCCGAGAATAAGGACTTCTTCGGTCTGGGCCTGCTCTTTACCGTTATTCCCGAAACCATCGTCATTTTCGGTCTCGTTGTTGGCCTTCTGCTCTTGTTCTTATAAAACGGAGAGAACAATGGGATTGGAAGCAGTAGTCGAAGAAATCAGGGGAAAAGGCAGATCTGAAGCGGAGAAGATCCGGGCAGAATCTCAGGCAGAGTCTGACCAGATCGTGGCTGCCGCAACCAAGCGATCAGAAGCGATCAAGCTTGCAGCTGATGAGGAAGTTACAAAACAGGCAGCGCATCTGGTAAGCCAGGATGTCTCTGCCGCCAACCTCCTTGTCAAGCGCGAGTTCCTCAACACCCAGAAGGCGCTTCTCGATCAGGTTTATGAAGCCACCCGCAAGGATATCGCCGCACTCCCTGAAAGCTTCCATCGTGAAGCCATTAAGAAACTCCTCACCGAGGCAAAAAAGGAGATCCCCTCCGGGAAGATCTACTGTAATGCACGCGATGTCGCTGCCGCAAAGGCCGTCATTGCCGAGCACGCAGAGTTCTCAAAATTCACGGTCGGGGAACCCGTCGTGATCGACGGGGGTATCCTTGTCGAAAGTGAGGGGGGCGCGTTGCAGATTGATTACAGCTACCGCACATTCCTTGCGAAGGTTTGGGAATCCGGGTTGAAGGATGCATCAGATATCCTGTTTGGATAAGGGGGACCACGTATGGGTGTGAATATATCAGCACCGTACATTTACGTGTGTACCAGGATGCGGATGAGGAAGGCGAAACTCCTCCCCAAGGAGGAGTACCAGCGGATGCTCAACATGAGCGTCTCTGAGATCACCCGTATCATTGGAGAAACTGAATACAAACAGGAGATCGACGAGCTCGGAACCATCTTTAAGGGAATTGACTTAATCGAAGTTGGCTTAAGCTGGAATTTGGCAAAGGAGTACCAGAAGATCCAGGAGATCACCCCTGGGAACTTAAAGCAGTTCACGCAGGTTTACCTCCGCCGCTGGGATATCCAGAATGTCCTGACGATCCTCCGCGGTAAGATGCAGGGTGAAAAGCCCGGGAAGATCAAGGAGATCCTTATTCCTGCCGGCAGTCTTGACAAAGTTATACTGGACCGGATGCTCTCAGAGGAGAGTTCTGACCGGATTATTGAGATGCTTAAGACCCACCGGATGTACCCGGTTCTTGCCCGGGAATATCCCGCGGCAAAGGAGAACGGGTCGTTTGCCCATATGGAGAACGAGCTCTACAAGCACCTCTATGCCAACATAATCGCGGATGCCAAAGGCGGTGTGAAGGGTGGGGCCTCGTTCCTTGCCTACATCCAGCTCGAGATTGACATTAAGAATGTCAAGACCCTCTTCCGGCTCCGTGCGGACAGCCAGGAAGAGGATGCCCGTGACATGTTTATTCCCGGTGGCAGTCTCACCCTCATGAACTTTGCCAGCCTGAACAATATCAAGGATCTGAATGAATTTATCGATATGATCAGGGCAAACATCAGAAATGATACCCTGCACACTCTCCTTGATGAACTGAAGGCCAATAAAAGCGCCCATGATATCGAGGTACAGCTCACCCGGGTGCAGCTGGAACAGATGGAGAAGATGTCCAAAAGAAACCCGTTCTCCATTCACCCCATCCTCGTATATCTTGAGAAGAAGAAGTACGAAGTCTTCAACCTGCGGGCGCTGGCACGGGGCAAGGAATCAAAACTCCCGTCGGAGAAGATTGTGGACTACCTGGTGATGTAAATGGAAATCGCAGTTATCGGTAACGGTGAGTTCATCCTCGGTTTCCGGCTTGCAGGGATACGCAAGACCTATGCAGCGGAGAACGATGGCAAGCTCATTGAGCATATCACCAGCATTCTGCAGGACAGCGAGGTCGGAATCCTAGTCCTCAACAGCAGCGACATGGAGAAGGTTCCCCGCAAGCTTCGCGAGACGCTGGAAAACTCCGTGAAGCCGACCGTAATCGCCATTGGTGGCGAAGATGGCGGACTCTCCATGCGGGAGAGAATCAAGAGATCGGTGGGTGTTGATCTGTGGAAGTAACAACCAAACAATCTAAGGAACATAAACAAGGGGTTCTGAAAAGAATCGCCGGCCCTGTCGTGACGGCAGTCAACCTTGATGCCCACATGTATGATGTGGTGAAGGTCGGCAAAGAAGAGCTGATGGGAGAAGTCATCAAGATCCAGGGTGACAGCGTCATCATCCAGGTCTACGAAGATACTTCTGGTATCAGACCCGGCGAACCGGTCTCAAACACCGGGCTTTCGCTTGCAGTTGAACTCGGTCCGGGTCTGCTGACCAGTATCTATGATGGTATCCAACGCCCCCTCTCCGTACTTGTGGACAAGATGGGCAATTTCATCGAGCGTGGTGTAACTGCGCCCGGTCTTTCCCACGAAAAGAAGTGGATCTTCAAGCCGCTCGTCACGGCCGGCGACAAGGTCGAGCCGGGTGCAATTCTCGGCGAGGTTAAGGAGACCAACATCGTCCACAAGGTCATGCTCCCTCCGAATGTAAAGCCGGGGACGGTCAAGACGATCAAGAGCGGAGACTACACGATCGACGAGATCATTTGTATTCTCGAAGACGGCCGCGAGTACCCGATGATCCAGCGCTGGCCGGTCCGTGTCCCACGCCCCGTGAAAGAGAAGATGAACCCGACGATTCCGCTGATCACCGGTCAGCGTATCCTCGACGGTCTCTTCCCGATCGCAAAGGGTGGCACCGCCGCAATTCCCGGTCCTTTCGGGAGTGGCAAGACGGTTACCCAGCAACAGCTCGCAAAGTGGTCGGATGCCGAGATCGTGGTCTACATCGGCTGCGGAGAACGCGGCAACGAGATGACGGAAGTTCTTACGGAATTCCCGCACCTCGAAGACCCGAAGAGCGGCAAGCCCCTCATGGAAAGGACCGTGCTCATTGCAAACACGTCCAACATGCCGGTTGCAGCCCGAGAAGCATCGGTTTACACCGGTATCACCATCGCGGAATACTTCCGTGATATGGGCTATGACGTCTCCCTGATGGCAGACTCGACCTCCCGTTGGGCAGAAGCAATGCGTGAGATCTCCTCGCGTCTCGAAGAGATGCCCGGTGAAGAAGGATACCCGGCATACCTTGCAGCCCGGCTCTCGGAGTTCTACGAGCGTGCCGGCCTTGTCAAGACTCTCAGCGGGGCCCGCGGCTCGGTCTCGGTTATCGGTGCCGTGTCCCCGCCCGGTGGAGATTTCTCGGAACCGGTTACCCAGAACACCCTGCGCATCGTCAAGGTCTTTTGGGCACTGGATGCAAAGCTCTCCCAGCGCAGGCACTTCCCGGCCATCAACTGGCTGAACTCGTACTCCCTGTATCTCGAAGCCCTCCACGACTACTATGACAAGGAAGTCTCCCCCGAGTGGAACACTCTCCGGTCATGGGCCATGGAAATCCTCCAGAAAGAGGCAGAACTCCAGGAGATCGTGCAGCTCGTCGGTTCCGATGCCCTGCCCGAATCCGAGCAGGTGACCATTGAGGTTGCCCGCATGATCCGTGAGATCTTCCTCCAGCAGAACGCATACGACGCGGTCGACACATTCTGTGACATGAAGAAACAGTACGACATGATGAAGGCTATCAAAACGTACGCTGAACTGTCGTACGCAGCCCAGCTTGTTGGTGTCAGCCCAGCCCAGATCAATGCGGTCAAGGCCAAGAACGAGATGGCCCAGATCAAGTTCATCAAGGACTACAAACCTGAACTGGCGAAGATTATGAAACAGATGGACGATGAGTTCAACACACTGAGGTCGGCAGCATGAAGGAATACATGACGATAAGCAAGATTGCCGGGCCGCTTGTCTTTGTCGAAAAGACCGAGCCGATTGCCTATGGAGAACTCGTGAACGTAATCCTTGCCGATGGTACAACCAAGCGCGGCCAAGTGCTCGACACGAGCGACGAACTCGTTGTTGTTCAGATCTTCGAGAGCACTGCCGGTATCGGAAGAGACAGCGGTGTCCGGTTCACGGGCGAGACCATCAAGATGCCCGTGGGCAGGGAGATGCTCGGACGCATCCTGTCCGGTGGCGGTAAGCCCATCGATGGCGGCCCTGACATTGTCCCGGAGAAGCGCCTCGACATCAACGGTGCTGCAATCAACCCGTATGCCCGGGGCATGCCGGCGGATTTCATCCAGACCGGTATCTCCACGATCGATGGGACCAACACCCTTGTCCGTGGCCAGAAACTCCCGATCTTCTCCGGTGCAGGTCTTCCGCACAACAAACTTGCGCTGCAGATCGCCCGTCAGGCAAAGGTTCCTGGCTCAAACGAGAACTTCGCGGTAGTCTTTGCTGCGATGGGTATCACGAAGGAAGAAGCGAACTACTTCATGCAGGATTTCGAGCGCACCGGTGCGCTGGAACGTGCGGTCGTGTTCCTCAACCTTGCGGATGACCCGGCTGTCGAACGTATCATCACCCCGCGGCTGGCCCTGACCACTGCCGAATACCTTGCTTTCGAGCTCGGTATGCATGTGCTCGTCATCCTTACGGACATGACCAACTACTGTGAAGCGCTCCGTCAGATCGGTGCAGCCCGTGAAGAAGTGCCCGGTCGCCGTGGTTACCCCGGGTATATGTACACGGACCTCGCCAATCTCTACGAACGTGCCGGTATGATCAAGGGCCAGAAGGGTTCTGTCACCCAGATCCCGATCCTGACCATGCCCGGTGACGATATCACGCACCCGATCGCCGACCTGACCGGTTACATCACTGAAGGTCAGATCGTGGTTAACCGTGATCTCCACCGCAAGGGTATCTACCCGCCCATAAACGTGCTGCCGTCGCTCTCCCGTCTGATGAATCTCGGTATCGGGAAAGGGAAAACCCGTGAGGATCACAAGAAGGTTTCCGACCAGATGTACGCCGGGTACGCAGAAGGGAACGATCTCCGTGGCCTCGTTGCTATCGTTGGTAAGGACGCCCTCTCCGAACGTGACCGGCTGCTCCTGGAGTTTGCCGATCTCTTCGAGAACCGGTTTGTCCGCCAGGGATACGACGAGGACCGCAGTATTGAGGATACCTTAAACCTCGGCTGGGAACTGCTCTCGACGCTGCCGGTTGAGCAGCTGACCCGTATCGACCGTGAACTGATCAACAAGTACCACCCGAAATTCCGCACTGGTGCAAAGAAGGAGTAACTATCCATGGCGCTGCGCGATATCAAGCCAACCCGTTCCGAACTGATCAACTTAAAGCGGAAGATTCAGCTCTCGGAGCGTGGCTATAAGATCCTTAAAATGAAGCGCGATGGACTGATCCTTGAATTTTTCAAGATCCTAGCAAATGCAAAGGACACCCGGGGTGACCTCCTCAGAAAGTACGCAAAAGCAGTCGAGATGATGGCACTGGCCAACACGGTTGAAGGTGCTATCGGTGTGAAATCAGCCGCCTTCTCGGTCAAAGAAGTACCTGAGATCACCTTGAAAAGCAAGAACATCATGGGTGTGGTAGTTCCGCAGATCGAATCATCCAAGGTCAGGAAAAGCCTTGTTGATCGTGGGTATGGGGTGCTTGGCACCTCTACCGTCATCGATGAGACGGCATCTGCCTTTGAAGAACTCGTCGAAGCAATCATCGAGAGTGCCGAGATCGAGACCACAATGAAGCGCCTGCTCGATGAGATCGAGAAGACCAAACGCCGTGTCAATGCACTGGAGTTCAAGGTCATTCCCGAACTCACTGAAGCACAGGATTTCATCAAGATGCGTCTTGACGAGATGGAGCGAGAAGAGCTCTTCCGAATGAAAAAGGTCAAATCCCGGAGCACCGCATAATTTTTCAGGAGCCATAGATGCCGATTGGAACCATCAGGGAACTGGGGTGTGAGGGAAAGACCGTGCTCCTCCGGCTCGATCTCAATTCCCCTATTGACCCCACTTCCAATCTTATTCTTGACGACAAACGTTTCCGGGAACACCTTCCTACTATCCATGCCCTTTCCGACAGTCGTGTCGTGATAGTCACTCACCAGAGTAGGCCGGGAAAGAAAGATTTCACTCCCCTTGAAGCTCATGCGGAGAAGCTTGAACAGCTCCTTGGAAAACCGGTTATCTATGTGGACAGCATCTTCGGGCGGTATGCCCGGGAATCCGTGCACGCGATGAAGACCGGTGAGGTACTGATGCTGGAAAATGTCAGGTTTAATGCAGAGGAGAACCTGACCTTAAAACCTGAAGAAGCCAAAAAGACGCACCTGGTAAATAAACTCTCCGCCATGGCGGATGTCTTTGTCAATGATGCGTTTGGAACTGCCCACCGTTCGCAGCCTACGGTTGTAGGTCTTCCTATGGTTATGCGTTCTGCGGGGGGACTTCTCATGGAAAAGGAAGTTTCCACCCTTTCAAAAGTATTCACCGGTGCACCCCGTCCGGTCTGCATGGTGCTTGGGGGTACCAAGGTGGACGACTCTATTGATGTCGCCCGACATGTACTTGAGAATGATATCGCAGATACGGTCATTGTTATTGGCGTTGTTGCAAATGTCTTTTTGATAGCCGCCGGGTACAATATTGGTAAACCTTCCACTCAGCTGATTGCCCAGCTCAAGTACCAGCCTGAGATAGAAAAGGCAAAAAAGATCCTATCCCGGTTCCGGGATTGCGTGGTGATGCCGGAATCTGTTGCTGTGCGACAGGATAATCACCGGGTAGAGTATGCAGTAGACAGAATACCCGATGACGTTCCCGTTCTGGACCTTGGCATGGATTCCCTGTCATCATTTGTCCAAGTGTTAAAGAAGTCAGGTACGGCAGTATTCAACGGACCCGCCGGTGTTTTTGAAGATGCAGATTTTGCCACCGGAACCTATGAACTGCTCAGGGCTGCTTCCAAGGTTGAATTCTCTGTAGTGGGTGGAGGGCATACCGCAGTAGTGATTGAAAAACTCGGTATTGAGAAGGATTTCACGCATATTTCGACCGGCGGCGGAGCATGTATTGTGTTCCTGACCGGGAAAAAGCTTCCAGCGGTTGATGCACTGGAGCAGTCAAAAAAGATTTTCGGGTAAGTTCATTCTTTTTTTAAGAGGGCATTGAGCATAAAGTCAGAGACCGTGTTGTTGTACCGTTTCCGAATCACTGGTGCCAGAGGTGCCTGTTCCGGTTCGGGAACTACGACCGGTGTTCTCTTGGGAGCGATCTGGAGCACCGGCATCTTGATGTTCAACTGGCGTTCCCGCATGGCATTGAGCACGGCAAAGGAGAAGACCAGTGCTGTGAACATGAAAAGGCAGATGGCAAAGAATGTGGTGATGCCAAGGATAAGCAGGAAGCGGCTATCTTGGATGAGGGCCCACGTCCCAACGATGAAAAGGGCCCAGAAGACAGTAACCGAGATCCGCGTGGTTTCGATCGGGCTGGATATGCTCCGGGAGCGTTTCGATTCGTCACCTGTGGGGAACTGGTCGATCATTTTTCCGAGCGTAAGGAGGGCAATGCTACAACCGACAGCAAAGATTCCTACGATTCCAAGGAGTAATATGAGTATTTCGTTCATCTCGTTCACCTCACGACAACCTCATATTACCTGCCGCGCTATAAAAAGTATTCCATAAAGTTGTATTACTTATGAATTATTGCGGGCAATTAACAGGCTATTTATTGTATTTAGCCCTAGTTTTTAGGGAATGGCAGAAAAGATACCAGCGACCCGCGGGGAACGTGCTGCAATATCCTATAAAATGCCCCCCAATATCTATGAAAAGGTCAATAAACTCATTTACGAGGAAAAGAAGTTCTCCACGGTCTCTGATTGTATCACGCAAGCTTTATTAAGCTTCGTCGATAATCACCACGATATGGGGCAGTTTAAAGAGCTGTTCAAAGATTACATGTCATCAGATGAGGGTAGGGAACTCATGAAAAATATGATGGAATAAGTGCTCATTGAAGTGCTATCTCGCCAAAATATCGATACAAAAGACTCCAAGAGTAATCCATAGGTAACTTACTTCCATCCCCGCCTCCTTTTATTCTTTTAGCGTGCTATATGCTCAAATATTCGATTTCCTTTCAGGGTAAACCATGCAGATCCGAATCATAGCTGTGGGAAAGATTAAGGAAAGATTCCTGCAGGAAGGTATTGCCGAGTACGAGAAGCGCCTGCGCCCGTACGTGAAGCTGCACATTATTGAGATCCCCGAAGAGAAACGACCGGTATCCGCGACAGCATCGGTGGAAGTACGGGCCATGGAGAAGGAAGGGGAGCGTATCCTTGCGGCCATCCCCGACGGTTCCTTTGTCGTGGCTCTCGATGCACAAGGAACGATCAGTTCCAGCGAGGAGGTCGCGATGACATTCCGGCAATGGGGACTGGCCGGTAAAAGCCATATCTGCTTCCTGATCGGCGGGGATCTCGGTTTTGCACCTGCGGTCCTCACCCGCTCTGATCAGCGTCTCTCGCTGTCAAGGATGACCTTCACCCACCCAATCGCCCGATTTCTCCTGCTGGAGCAGATCTACCGGGTACAGCGGATCAATCAAGGGGAACCGTACCACAAATAACTGTGCTTCTCACAGGATCAGCAAGACCGGCTTTTGGCACCATTGCCCTTGGATGGGTATATGCCAACGTGTATTTCAGAAATGTTAAATCTAATCAGGTGGACTCTCTTTATGGATATGTTCACGGATGAAAGGTGTTTAGCATGACGGAAAATGCCCCGGGCGGTTCAATTTTCAGCCGACTGAGGGAGTCTATCTACGACTATTCCGGTGAGATCGTGTTTGGTATGTCAGACGGGGTAGTCTCCATTTTCGGTCTGGTGGCCGGGATGGTGGCGGGTGCCCAGTCAGGGAATGTGATTCTCCTTGCCGGTGCAACAGCTGCGATCGCGGCAACCGTATCGATGATGGCCGGCGTCTTCATGGACATTGAGTCCGAGCGGGATACAGCCCGGGTGGAGGCAGAGAAGCGGAAAATCGAGATCTGTCGCGACCCCGAAGGCGCCGTGAACAAGCTGATAGGCAATCTGCAGGGAATCGGCCTGAGCGGGAATTGCCTTGAAGCGATCCGCGGGGATATGAAGGCGAATCCTCTTGCAATCCAGAAGTTTGAGGATGCGGTGGCCGGTGAAGAGGAGACCCTGGATCAGAAAGTCTCTCCGGTTGTCCACGCCTGCTGGATGGGAATTGCGGATTTTATTGCAGCGATGACCCCGGTGGTCCCGTTCGTATTCCTCCCACTGCCCCAGGCAAAAATTGTCTTTATCTTCGGAACAGCCCTGCTTCTGATCCTGCTCGGTATCGGACGGGCTAAGCTTGGCCAGCGGCCAATGGTGCGGACCGTGCTCGAGACGTTCGTGATCGCAGCTGCCGCGGCCATCGCGGGGGCACTGGTTGGCCTTATGCTCAGCTGAGCGGGGGACAATGAATACTCCTTCATATTTTCTTTTTTCCCCGTATCAGCAAAATGCCCTTATATATTAATTATTTATATCCTGATTGCAGTAGATTAGGACAATGCACCAGATCGCTCTTTTCAGGACAATTCTGGCGACACATGCCGCACATGGTAAGCGGAAGTTTTTCTCTCTCTGTTAAGATCTGGTTTACCGGTATCCAGCGGGGAACTAGTATCGTTTTGTGAACTGTGGGATAGTTACGGTGAATTATATGGAAATAAGCCTTGAGGAACAGAATGGCGAGTGGTTTGATTCCTTCCCCCGCAAAGGTGCGGTGTATGATCTGGTGTACACTGCTATGTCCGGAACGGATGCGGCAGGGCGGCTTCGTGCAGTTATAACTTTGGGGAAGAGTGATGATCCGCGGGCCGTCCGCCCACTGATGGATCTGTTAAGCAATGCGGCTTCTGGGATCCACCTGTCCGCAACAATGGCTCTCGGCTGCCTGAAGAGCGGTCGCCCTGATGATGGACTGATCTTTCTGTTATAAGACAAAGATCCTTTGTTTATTTCCTGCCCATAGTGGAATCGTATCTTGTGTAGAACCGGCGTTTGACCAATTCGACAATGACAAGGTAGCCAATCACCAGTACGGCCAGCACAACAAAGAACGATGCCGGCAGCGGGACAAATCCGAAGATGCTGCCGACGACGGTAAACGGCAGGATACACGCGATTGCAACGATCAGAACCGTGCTTGCGACCAGCAGCCGGCTTGGCCTGCTATGGTAGAACGGGACGACCCGCGTCCGGATTACGAAAATGACCAGAGTCTGGGTACAGATTGACTCGACAAACCATGCCGTCTGGAAGAGTGCTGCGTCGGCGGTAAAGACGAACAGCAGGATAAAGAACGTGATAAAATCGAACACTGAACTGATCGGGCCAAATATCATGATGAATTTCTTAATGAAATCCATGTCCCACTTTTTCGGTTTGCTGATATAGGACTCATCAACATTATCGGTGGGGATGGTCGATTCTGATATGTCGTAGAGCAGGTTGTTGAGCAGAATCTGGATAGGGAGCATCGAGAGGAAGCGGAGGAAGAGGGATGCCCCGGCAACAGAAAACATGTTCCCGAAATTGGAGCTTGTCCCCATCAGGATATATTTCATGGTGTTCCCAAAGGTCCTCCTGCCTTCAAGCACGCCGTCATTGAGGATATGCAAGTCGTTTTTCAGGAGGATAATATCTGCTGATTCCTTGGCAATATCCACAGCGTTTTCAACCGATATGCCGACATCTGCCTCACGGATCGACGGGGCATCGTTGATCCCATCCCCCATGAACCCGACGACGTGGCCGTTATTTTTCAGGGCCACCATGACCCGGTTCTTCTGCACCGGTGTCATGCGGGAAAAGATCGTTACGTTCTCGACCACCCGGGATAGTGTCTGCACGTCCATATGGTCGATATCCTCACCGGTAAGGACGCCCTTCACCTCAAGGCCGATCTCTTCGCAGATCTTTTTTGTGACCCGTTCATTATCACCGGTCAGGATCTTCAGTTCGATTCCGGACTGTTCCAGCAGCCGGATAGAATCACGTGCGGTTTCCTTGGGAGGATCGATGAATGTGACAAAGCCGGAAAGGATCATCTCCCTTTCATCACTTATGGAAAACTGCGTCGCGTCATCAGTGATGGAACGGTAATATACTGCAAGGGTCCGGAAGCCTCCTGTGCTCTGGTATTGTAGATACCATCGATCCGCTCCCGGCCGGTACTGGTCAGCGGTTCGATGACACCATTTTTATCGACCGAAGAACAGATGCGGAAGATCTCCTCCGGTGCACCCTTGGATACGATCAGGCGTTTGTCCCCATCAGAAACGATGACTGAAACTCTTTTTCTGATAAAATCAAAGGGGATTTCGTCGATTTTCAGGACCTTGTCGATATCGATGTGGCGGAACCTGAGGATTGCCTTGTCAAGGGGGCTTTTTAATCCGGTGCCGAACGAGCTGTTGATGAACGAGTACAGCAGGACATTCTCGCTGTCGTTTCCTTCAGTGTCCAGGTGCCGGACAAGCGCGATCTCGTTTTTGGTGAGTGTACCCGTCTTGTCCGTGCAGAGCACATCCACGCTCCCGAAATTCTGGATCGATTCCGGGTGCCTGACGATTGCGCCCTTCTTTGACATCGCGATGGAGCCCTTGGACAGGTTCAAAGAGAGGATCATCGGCAAAAGTTCCGGTGTCATACCGACAGCGAGCGCGACCGAGAAGAGCAGAGATTCCAGGATGCCGTGCCGGAACATCGCGTTGATAAAAAACACGAATATGACGAGGAAGAACACGAATTTCGACATCAGGTAACTGCACTGTTTCAGAGTCCCCGCTCGAACTCCGTTTCCGGAGGGCGTTCGACAAGGGTTTTTGCCACTTTGCCAAACTCGGTTGATATGCCGGTCCTGGTGACCAGTGCCGTTGCCGTCCCGCTGACAACGGAGGTGCCCAGGAATATGTAGTTGTCTGCAGTGGTGAGGAGGGTTCCGGCGCCGGCAACACCCGGGTGTTTTTCGCCCGGGAAAGGTTCACCGGTCTGGGAGGACGGGTTCACGTAAAAATTACGGGCCGTCAGTATCCGGGCATCCGCAGGGACAATATCGCCAGCGGTGAGCCGGACCAGATCTCCCGGGACAAGTTCTGCGATTGGCAGGTCCTGTTCTTTGCCGTCACGGAGCACTGCGGCACGGGTCTGGATTTGCTTCCTGATCAGGTCTGCTGCCTCTCCGGCCTTGTATTCCTGGAAAAAATCGAGGGTGACGCTGGCGAGGACAATGAAAAAGATGATGACTGCATCGGTCAGTTCACCGACGAACACTGATATTGTCGCAGCGATGAGGAGAATGATGATGAGCAGGTTTTTGAAATGGCCCAGGGACTGGAATATCACCGGGGGTTTCCGGATGCGGGAGATCTCGTTGTGCCCATAATGAACGAGACCTGCCTGTGCCTGCACTGAGGTCAATCCCCCCGGGCTGCTGCCAAGAATGGAATAGAGTTCGTCCTTTGAAAGAGTGTGGAACGACCGCTGTGTATCCGGTATTTTCGGTTGTGGTATGAGTGTCATCGTATGCGGTCCCCGGAAACGTCTTCTTTAACCTTGAGTGATTATACGTTTGTCCTGATGATGACTTCTATCGGTTTTTTTCATACTGTGCGGGAGGACCCAGCAACGGTTTATGCTGATATTATGGAAACCAGTCGATAAGAGCTATGGACTCCGTTGATTTTTCCGGCTCCTCTAAAAAAAGAGATCTATGATTGCACAATAATGGTGCCTTTCATAGATGGGTGGAACGAGCAGTGATAAGTGTACGTTCCTGCTTGTGTGAACGTGAATGGGAAGGAAGCACCAGTTGAGAGCGAATCGGATGAGAAGGCTGCCGGGGAACCGGTGTCAGAAACGATGGTGTGTGAAGCCCCGTCCTGGTTCACCCATGTGACCACTGTACCAGTTTTCACCGTTAGCGAAGATGGATAGAACGCGAAATTTTTAATAGTGATCGAATTCCCTCCCCCGTGGAAGCCGGTGTAGTTGTAGTTGCTGGCGGGGTCTGGTAGGAAGTACAACCTGCCACCATACAGGTGAGGATTAACAGGGCAATACATGCTGAGCAGAACCCCAAGCGGGAATGTGCGACCATACTTCCATAATGGACTGTCAGATTAAAAAGCTAGTGTTCGTCCACATTCGCCTCCCATTACGACCGGTAGCTCCCGCTAGTCCTGAAATCCTATAAGTAGTTGCGAAAGCAATGAACAGCCGGGAGGATTGAATCATGGACAAGAAACGAGGAATCTGGCTCTGCCTCTGCGGGATGTGCCCGAGTTTTGTGGACTATAAAGAAGAGATCGCTTATTGCCTTGCGGAAAAAGGAGCGAGCCGCTGCATCAGAACAGGGGTGTCTTTGCCCGGGGTGCCCTGTTCATGCGGAGGAGGATTTCTCACATGTCTACTACTGCACCCGTGGTAGTGAAGCCGGACAGTCTCATGCCCGGTAAAGCCTGGAAGTGTGCCGTCTGCGGTTACACTTCCAAGGGAGAGGACCCCCCAACAGAATGCCCACAATGTGCTAGTACTGCTAGGGAGTTTGTTGAGCTCACTGAAAAGAAAGCGCTTCGTTATGACGGGGAAATGTTCGATGTGCTCCTGATCAACGGCAGCAGCCCCCGGGCCAATAATACCGGTACTTGGCAGACCTTGCAGAGGAGGTGCTCATGGAGAAGAGAGTGAGCTACCGGCGCTATAATATCAGCGAGTTTGCCATCAACCACTGTTGGTGTTGTTACAGCATGCGGGACAATGCCTGTCGTTACCCGTGCAGGAACCCGCTCGATGACATGCCCGCATTTCACGATATGGTGATCAGGTCAAAGGCGCTCATCGCTGCCTCACCAATAAACTGGAACAATATGTCGGCACGGCTCAAGGATTTTCTCGACCGGCTGAACTGCATCCAGAACCTCTACCTGTTAAAAAAGCCCGGACTCACGGAAGGAAAGATCGTGGGGATTGCGGTCTCGGGGCATGAGGACAGTGCAACCAAGACGGCCATGGACCTTTACCTGTACTTCCAGCAGCTGGGGTATGTGCTGGCGCCGTTTGGCATTGCGTACCGTGTACACGGGGCGCAGTTCAATACGATCACTGATACGGAATTCTTAAAAAACGACCTACTTGTGATCCAGAAGGTAAAAGGGATGGCAAACAATATCGTGGAGATGATGCGGCTTGATACAGAGGAGACGCTGAAAGGAAAACTGGTGCCTGTCTGCGAATAGCACCATCCCTTTTTTCAATCCATTTCGATCCCTGTCTTTGGAGCCGGAGATCCGGCAATAAAACGGCATGTTACTATGTTCTATCCTTACTCTTTTTGTACAAGTCCGGTACAATGAAATACTGCTATGAATCCTTTCCAACCCGTCACGGCAGCCGGTACCTGCACCCGCTGCGGTGAGTGCTGCCGCTGGCTCCCTGTTATCCTCGTCTGGCAGTGCAAACCCCACCAGCTGCATTATCTCCGTGAGCGCGGACTCAAAGAAGAAGGCGGTTATTTCCTTGCCGACTCTTCCTGCCGGCACCTGCGCGAAGAAGAACCAGACGGCAGTGGAACAAAGAAGTGGGGCTGTGCGATCTATGAGACCCGGCCGGCCACCTGCCGGGACTTCTGCGGAAAAGCCTTAAGTGGCGGGAAGCGGTTTTACGTGCCCGAAGGATGCTTGATGGCAGGTGGAAACGGTGGGGAGCCGGGTGACGAAAAAAAAGATCCTGTACCTAAAGAGAAGTAACGGGATCCAATGAGGAGAAATCCCCACATCCCGTCACCGTGTTTCCTGTTTTTCCGGTTATTTTCGGTCCATCACTTTTTATGGATCTTTTTGACGAACCATGCAATATTCTGGCCAAGCTGGACCATTGTGTCCACACCCTCATCGTTGGTCTCAACATCGCCGGGTTTGAGACCCACTGCAAGGTTCCAGTACCGCGATCCAGCGGTGAACATCCCGCTGATACCGCAGTAATGATTAATCGTATCGATAGCACATACTGCCCCGGCCCGGTGCTGTGCCGCGATACCTGCCCCGAGTTTCTGTCGGAACATATCCCCGGTGGCTTTTGCGACAAAGAACGACCGGTCCATGAACGCCTTGATCTCAGGTTTTACACCGGCAAAATACGTGGGCGTTGCAATGATAATCGCATCGGCTTCGATCATCTTTTCGATGCATTCGTTCACCTGATCATTTTCCTGCACACATCGCTGGTCCTGGTTCTCGAAACATTTCCAGCAGGCAATGCACGGATGGATCTTCTTCCCGCCAATATGGATGAGTTCGGTCTTGATTCCCTCTTTCTCAATCTCCTTGAGAGCACGGGTGATCAGAAGGTGTGTGTTCCCGTCTTTATGGGGACTTCCGTTAAAGGCAATGACTTTCATGTGATTTCTCATCTGAATTGTTCAGATGGGTAAACATTAGGAAGCGAGTATATTATAGTAACCAATTATCATATTGTTACCTTGTATCATGAATCTAAACGGAGAATCGTGTACATATCATTGCGAGATCGAAGCTGCTTTCGCGATAATGGGGGGGAAATGGAAGGCCCAGATCCTCTGGCATATCGGCGAGGACAATCCCCGGTTCAGCGAACTTAAGGATATGCTCGAGAATGTCAGACCGCGGATGCTGGCCAAACAGTTGCGGGAACTTGAATCGGATGGGCTGGTCCTCCGCACGCAACACACAGAAATTCCTCCCGGGTGGAGTATACACTGACCGATGCCGGTAAAGCGTTCATTCCCATTCTCGGAAATATCAGTGCCTGGGTGCTGGAATACTGTCCCGAAGCGGCCGGGAAGATCGAATAACTGTGCGGGATCAGCGAGAGATTTGAGAAATATTCATAGAAGCGATCATCTATCCCAACCAGTGCCAGGTCGAGGTGGGCATTGATTTTATTGGTGGAAAATGGAAGGGCCTGATCGTATGGTATATCGGATCGGAAAACCGGTGTTTTTCTGAAATAAGACAAGTATTGCCTAAGATCAGTCCCCGCCTTCTCTCACGGCAGCTGAAAACACCAGAACGTGACGGGATTATCATGCGGAAACAATACGAAGGAATATCTCCGTGGGTTGGATATTCCCTGACACCAGCGGGTCGGCGGCTCATGCCGGTTCTCGCAGGATTCCTGACCCCATTTGATGGGGCGCGGTAAATATCGCGCTCCCCACGATTGCGTCCGAGTTCCATATGGACGTGATTGCCCTCTCGTGGATAGCGACCGCATACCTCCTTGCAGCAGCGCTCTTTCTTGTCCCGTTCGGGAAGATTGCAGATATTTCAGGAGGAAAAAGATCTTCCTCTACGGTATCGGCATCTTTGCCGCAGCTTCGCTTGCCATGACCATGGTTCCGTCTACGAACCTGATGATCGCCATCCGGGTGATCCAGGGTCTCGGGAGCGGGATGATCTTCGGGACCACGGTGGCTATTATCAGTTCGGTCTTCCCCCTGGGTGAACGGGGAAAAGCGCTGGGTATCTACATAACATCGGTCTACGTCGGCCTCTCGATGGGGCCTTTCCTTGGCGGGGTCCTGACCCAGTACTTCGGCTGGCGGAGCATCTTTTTTGTGAATGTCCCCATCGGGATTGCCTGTATTCTCCTGGTCACCTAGAAACTGAAAGGCGACTAGGCCGAATGCAAAGGCGAGCGTTTCGACCTGACCGGATCGGTTGTCTACGGGATTGCAATCGTTGCCATCATGTACGGGCTCTCGGTTGCAATGGAAGGTGCCGGATATACCCTTCTTCTCATCGGGGCAATAGCAGGGATTATCTTCATTCTCTACGAGCAGAGGACCGCGTTTCCGGTCCTCGACATGAAACTCTTCACTGGGAACCGGGCGTTTGCCTTCTCCAACCTTGCGGCCCTGATCAACTACAGTGCAACCTTTGCTGTCACGTTCTTCTTGAGCCTCGATCTCCAGTACACGAAAGGTTTCACTCCCGAATATGCCGGGCTGATCCTGATCGTGCAGCCGGCCATGCAGGCGATTGTCTCCCCGATTACCGGAAAACTCTCGGATCGCATTGAACCGGCGGTGGTCGCATCGGTGGGCATGGCCCTCACCGCGGCAGGCCTGATTCTCCTTATCTTCTTCACAGCGACCGCCTCCCTGTGGTATCTTGTCTTCTGCCTTGTCTTACTCGGGGCAGGGTTCGGCCTCTTCTCCTCGCCGAATACGAACGCGATCATGAGCTCGGTTGAGAAGCAGTATTACGGGGTCGCATCCGGGATGGTCGGCACGATGCGCCTGTTGGGGCAGATGTTATCGATGGGCGTTGCGATGTTGCTCTTTGCCATCATTATCGGCCCCGTGGAGATAACCCCCGCGTATTACCCCCAGTTCCAGACCAGCCTGCATATCGGGTTCATCCTCGTTGCCATCTTCTGTATTGTGGGCGTCTTCTTCTCGCTGGTCAGGGGCAAGGTGCGCGAAACAACGTGATCTGATCATCCGGATACGCAAAAGGGGATGGGGGCCTGTCCTCAGCTGTAGTGAAAAGTAATATCGTGCCCTTATTCGAATAACAAAAAATAGTGGACAATTCATATAAATTTAATAATGACTACTTTTGACAATTTTTTATCACTAGTCGCAGGAATAATAGGTTTAATTGCACGAATTGTTGTTTTATCTTTTGTTCAAGTATTATTACAAATACCGGTTTGGATCATATCATTAGATATCCCAGATCCGATAAAAGGTGGATGTTAGAAAATACATTTGCCTTTATCCTAATTGTTATTGGAATTCCTGCTTTGATAGTTGCAAAAATAAAGCGATGGTGGTGACAATATGGGTTTAGAGGATATTGCCTACGATCTGATCAAAGAATATCATGCAGCAAAAACGGATAAAACAAGACAAGTGCAAATAGCCAAAATGCTTGCAAAAAAAACATAGTTAAGATTTAACTTTGAATGGATGTCTGAGATAGAGTCTGATAGAATGGATGGGCGTTATGAAGGTCAAAAACAGATACTATTCAGATATTCTCAATTATTTTTTGATATTTCCGTAGAGATTTATGATGTTTTACCAGATGAGTCAGAAAGAATGAGAAATATTGCTGCAATTATGAAGAAAGGGGCATACGGAATTATTACGAATACAACAAATGAGATTACTCCTACTGGTGACGAATGTGCGAATAAAGTAACTAAATTTGTCCAAGAAATTATCGAATAAAATTATTTGGTAGGTACAATAAAAATTACTCCTGCCTCAGCAAGAGAGGGGGCACCCCCTTCCCCTCTCCAAAATTTGAGTGGGGGATACCTGCCCTACCTACCCCCCCTCCCGGGAAAGACGGGGTACCACCTCCACCCTCAACCGTAATCCCCCATAACGCCCGTCTCCTATTTACCAACAATCTGGTTGACCTATGAAACGAATACTGATTATCACGATTGTGTCAATGGCGGTATGTGATACCTGTCCGGTGGATCTGGACCTGTTCCTGCCGGCTTATTGGAAGGTAGCAGTGAAACAAGTATGAGTGATTTTTTCCTTTTTTACCCTGACTTTTTTAGTGGTTCTGTCGTCCGCAGACAATTGTTGTGCCCTTCTCACCGGCAGGACTCGTCCCGCCATCCCAGTAGAGGCCTATTGGGTTTCCTTCCCCGTCAACCATCATCCCGAGGATCCCGGAACCCAGCCCTGTCTTGTATGCCGAGTCGGTCCGTATGTCGTTGCTGTGAGCCCTTGAGGAGTCAAAGATCCTGACGAGCACTTCGCTGCTCCGTTTCGGGTTCAGCGCTGGCTCCCCGGCAATGATCCACATGTGGCCGGTATCGAGAGTGCTGGGAGTAAGCCAGAGACAGACGTCTCCGGGTTTCAGGTCAACAGGATGTGCGACTCTCGTCCACCCGGCTGCATCCGGTTTACGGTATCGAGTTTATTGAAATAACCGGCATATGATTCGATTGAGGGGTTGACCCCTTTGCCGATCTTTTTGTAGCCGGCCGGATCGGCGTTCATCAACACGTGATCGACAAAACCAAGACAGTCGAACATGTAGCCCCCTGCCGGATCTTCAACGGTATAGGGAGGATGACGTAACTGGTGGTTCTCATATTTGAGAACATTCGATACGCCTCGCGCCAGACGACACTGGTGAATTTCACGTCCGCCAGTTGCTCTGCGATGCTTTGTGCAGATGGCGGGTTTATCTTACTGATCGTTTCCACTGCAGTCGCAACGGTTTTTTCCTGAGTAACAGGTGTCGGGCCCAGCGAGGTTGTCATGCCCTGTTGTGTCGGGGCTGACGTACACCCTGAGAACGCAGCGAAGAGAACGAGTACCAGGAAAATACAAGCGGTGTGAAATCGGCAGTCCATAAAAATAGTATACGTCCGGTATTGCTTAAATTATCTGCAATCCTGCCCGGACCCGTTAAAAAATGAGAATGTGCCGGGAACTCTAGTTAACGGGTTCCGGTTTTTCCTCTTCTGCGGCTTCTTCACCGGGCTGTATCATTTTCATCGATGGGAAGAGGATCACTTCCTTGATGGAGTTATTATTCGTCAGCAGCATCACGAGCCGGTCGATACCGATACCAACACCACCCGTTGGCGGCATGCCATACCCGAGGGCATTGATGAAATCGTAATCGATCATCTGGGCTTCCACATCGCCCATTCTCCGCTTCTCATCCTGCGCTTCGAACCGTGCCTTCTGATCAACCGGATCGTTGAGTTCCGAGAACCCGTTGCCCACTTCCATCCCTTTGATGAAGAACTCGAACCGCTCGGTGAACCCCTCTTTGGTCCGGTGCCGCTTTGCCAGTGGGGAGTTCTCCACCGGATAATCGTATATAAAGGTCGGCTGGATCAGTTTTCCCTCAACGAGCTCCTCAAAGAAGGCGATGAGGAACTCCCGCTGGGACTGCAGTTTTTCGAATTCCGGAACCTTGTGCTTGAGTGCCAGTGAACGGAGTTCTTCGATACTGTGAGCAAAGATATCGATGCCCGCGTACTCCTTGACCGAATCTTCCATGGTGATCTTCTTCCATGGTTTGGCGAAATTCAGGGTAATCTCCCCGTACGGGATCTCATCTTTGCCGTGCATCGACTGGATGACAGAGGTGACGATATTCTCGGTAAGTTCCATCATGTCCCGGAAGTCCCGGTATACCCAGTAGATCTCCACCATCGTGAACTCGGGGTTGTGATTGGTATCCACACCCTCGTTCCGGAAGTTCCGGGCGATCTCAAAGACTTTTTCAAATCCTCCCACTACGAGACGCTTGAGGTAGAGCTCAGGAGCAATCCGCAGGAAGAGTTTCTGGTCGAGGAAGTGGTGGACGGTGGTGAACGGACGGGCGTTTGCTCCCCCGTATACTGGCTGGAGAATGGGGGTCTCGAATTCTAGGAACCCGTTGTCATCAAGGAACCGGCGGATCAGGGCGACAATCCGGCTCCGGTCCCGGAAGGTCTGGCGGCTCTCCTCGTTCGTGATGAGATCGACATACCGCTGGCGGTAACGCTTCTCCACGTCAGTAAGCCCGTGGAATTTTTCAGGAAGCGAACAGACCGCTTTGCAGAGCAGGGTAAAGGAGTCCACCCAGATGGTGATCTCGCCGAGTTTGGTCCGGAAGACATGACCGGAGACCCCGATGATGTCCCCGCGCTCGATGTACTGGTTGAAGAGCTCGAACTGCTCTTCTCCGAGATCGTTCTTCCGGATATAGAGCTGGATCTTGCCTGACTCGTCGCCAAGATCGGCAAAGATGGTTTTGCCGTGGTTCCTGACAATATAGATCCTGCCTGCGGTTGTGACGCTCTCTGCACTTTTGTCGTGCGTTATGTCGGCGAACCGGGTTTTGATCTCAGAAATGGTATCCTTACGGTCGAACGATGGGGGAAAGATCGTGATGCCTTTCTCCTGAAGTGAGGTTATTTTATCGAGCCTTGTTATTTCAAACGGAACGTTTTCCAGAATATTGGTCATCTTAAAAGCACCACGACAGTAAGGATGTTTATGTATCGTAATTATGCGATTCCGGGGGTAATAATACCATCAGCATTTGCGTCGGAAAAAATATGGGCTGTCGGATTTTTTAGATACATTCTGTATACGGCGATAAAAAAGATAAACCAGCAATCTCTTATACGTTTTTTCGCTTTTTGAGCATTCCAGAGGCATATTTTGCAAGCCCGTACACACCATCGGTGGAGGGATGGACTTCTATGAACTCCTCAAAGTCATTGACGGAAAAATGGCGACTCATGAGAAATGCCATATATCCTGCAATAAGGCCCCCGCCCGGCCCTGCTGCACATACGCCATTGAGTGTCCCATCTTCCTGATTGAGAAGTATCTTTGCAAGGCCAGTATCTCTCGACGGGACTTCCCAGAACGTGCCCGGTCCGGCTGGTCCCGGGATTGCAAGGGACGCAGTGCCCTCCTCTCCTGAGCTGCAAAATGCCAGTTCCTGCGAGAGGTTGATCGATTGCGGGATGAACCGGTAATCCATGGTATGGGGGCTCCCGAGGATGTTATCCGCAGCAACAATACCCTGGTGCCGGGCAACCGGTGTCAGGTAGGGAGGGCCGATCACATCCCCGCAGGCATACACGTCCGGAACACTGGTACGCATATGCTCATCAACGATGACTTCACCCCCCGGCCCTTTTTTGATACCGTTGAGCATTTCAGAACGCGGTATGAGTCCTGCAGCGATCAGGACAACATCTGTTTCATGCAGGGAGGTCTTTCCTTCTGTTGCCACCGTGAGGGTTTTTACCCGGGAACTCCCATTTATTGACTGGACCTGGGTATTTTCCCGTATATTTACTGATGTGAGATCCTTGAGAGCAAGGGTATGGAGGTGTTTATCAATATCTTTCAAAAATGTACTCCTGCACAGGAGAGTAACGTCACTGCCAAATGTGCTGAAAATATACGCAAATTCGGCAGCCATTACACCGCCCCCGATGATTGTCAGTTTTTCGGGAATCTTATCCCGGTTAAACAGGGTATGGGGGGTGTACACTTCCGGCAGATCGATTCCCGGGATCTCCGGAATATGGGGACGGGATCCGGTTGCAGCGATTACAGTATCAGTCTCCATCTTCTCATCATCCAGAAAGACGGCCTTTCCTTCAAGTCGGCCGGTTTTCCCGTAGATAATTTCTACACCGGCAGATTTTGTCTCGGTATCGAGCACCGATGCTATCGTTGTCTGGATCGCATGCATCTCTGCGAGCATTTTGGGAAAATTAATCACAGGGGACGCGTCCAATACGCCAAGACGCTGAAATGTTTGGAATGAATGGATCGTGCGGGCTACATCGTTCAGGGCACAGACGGGCATACAGCCATAATGGAGACACTGGCCCCCGATACCACCCATACCCCCGCGTTCGATGAGCCGAACCTCTTTTCCTGCGGATGCGAGCCGGATTGATGCGATTCTGCCCGCCGGGCCGCCACCCAGAACAACGATCGTGGGATTTCTGTGAATCATAACGATAAAAATCTGGTTTTTAAGGTGAAGATCTCCTCTCTTGAGATCCCCCCATCTTTACTTTAGAATACCTCGCAGCCCTCGTCCATCGGTTCTGATAGCAGCTCACCGGTGAATGCGTTCACTTCGACAATTTTCTTGCCCCGTATCTGCCAGACCGGGATATAGATCTGCTTGGAATTAATGGTAATATTTTTCCGGTCAGGTTTTAGGATCTTCTCTTCATAGAAGATCGCATCGCCCTTCTCCTGCTTGATCCGGACTTTCTGGGTGAGTCGTTCGATCAATTCAACGATGATCCGCTCTGATGCCTCATCCTTGCGGATATGCGAATCACAGACATCAGCCCCGTTGGGAATTTCTGTCTCCTCAACCTGCTTCCCATCGAGATCAATCCGTATACCATTGATCGCATTGATTGCACCCCAGCCGTCTGCATCAAAGGGAATTCTGCGGTCTTTGTACACCTGCTCCCCGCTGCTCGTATAGTGGAACAGGAAATGGGGAATGAACCGCAGTTTTGCCACACCCTGCATCCCGGCAGTGCGGATTGCAGCCTGTTCGGTGATTTTTATGGGGAGGTGGGGTATCGTGATACCCGCGGGCTCTTCTTCTTTTGCTGCGGCCGCTGATACCGCTGCTTTTTTAGCTTTTGCCGGTGTGAGATCCAGTGAAAGTTCGCGATCGAGGATATCGGCAAGGACTGCCTCTCCGGCATATCTTACAAACTCGTCGACTCCCCACTGGATGCAGTTCTCTGTTGTGATCTCTTTGTCCATTGAGAACAACAGCTTCTTGCAGTTCATCTCATGGTCATCGATCATGAGGCTGTAATTGGTCTTATCGAACTGTCCGATCAGATCCTTGTCGTTCGAACAGAGCACCAGCAGGCAGGTGCCGTCACGCACTGCAGAAAGGTCGAGAGGGTCATCAACCACTTCAACCTCGTACCGTGCCGCTTCAAGAATGAGTCGCATCGCATTCTTGGCTTTTTCCCGCATATCGTGTTCCATCATACATAAATTGCCTTACTCTTATAGAACAATTTTTCTATTGATATGTCAGAGATTAGTACGATGACCCTCCCGCTGAAGTTTGTCAACCATAATATCGAGGATTTTGCCATCCAGGTAACATTCGATCCGGTTGCGGGAGAGGGAAAGGTTGTGTACAATCTCTCGTTGATAAAAAATGAAGACCTTGATTTTGCAATATCCATACTCAAAGATGCAAATAAAACCGGTGTCAGTGTCAGTGGGATGGTCAAGTTCTATGCTTCCGGCGAAAAAGTTGCAGATTTTGTGATCCCCAAAGGCTGTACCGGCATCTGTACTATGTGCAGTATCACCTTCGATGGTCTTTTAATCAGGAGGGGTATCCCCATAAACCCGATTGGAGGTGGGGTAGTTGAGATCGAGAACCGGACTCCTATCCGTTTTACGCATATCATCCTGTACGAGCACACCACCATTGATCCGCTGCAGGTGCTCATATCCCAGAAGACCACTTCGGTAACCAATGTTATGCGGCGGGGAAGTGGGAATATTCTTGCAAATATCCGGGAGTTCCATATGGAGGCAGAGCCCCTTGTCGGAAGTGTGCTTGATGAACTCGCGAGCAGCAGTTATACCGGGATTCTCGAAGTGGGGATGCCGAACCTGTCACTTCTCGGTGTACCCGCAAGTCCGCAGTATATTGGGATTGCGGCCGTTGGCGGCACCAATCCGATGGCAGCAATACGGGAAGGAGGGCGCTGGGTTCAGACTCAGGCAATGAAGGGTCTGATGGATATCCGGCAGATGGATGAGATCAGGGATTATTAAAAAAAAAAGTAAAAAATGTTGTATCATTCCGGCTTTTTTGCCCATTCCACGATCACATTGTAATACCGTAAAAAGAAACGGATAAAACCTTCAGATTCTGAAAAAAGCGCTACCGCATCATCTTTTCCGGTTCCTAATATAACCAGTACGTGCCGGTCATCGACAATACAGATGCCGCCGGCCATCATGTCTTTGACCCGGTCAAGTTCATGGGGAATCTCCGGGTGTTTCTTGACATATACTCGCATTTTTCCTTTAATGGCACCCTCCCACTGGTGAGTGACACTCTCAACATCTGCATGCTCTGCCTTGTCTTCGAGTATCTCTTTTATTTCTGGTGAGATAATCTGGGGATGGGTAATGATCCGTATGTCATGGCTGGCATCGGTTATGATATCGGTGAGTTTCCGCCGTATGTTTTCGATACCGTAGACATTCCATATCAGTTCCTCACTGCTCTGTTCATGGCTGATTCGTTCACGGTGGATCATTGAGAGGATCTCGCGGGCATCAGTAGCATCGCGTTCGATCCTGCTCATCATTATATTCACCCCTTCCTCCGGGGAGAGTGCAGCGAACCGTTTGGGGGTTGAACGGGCTATAGAGATGAGTTTTTTTTCCTGGATCTGATCGAGCACAGGGTATACCGATGCGCGCGGGACGGTGGATATTTCATGGATCTCGCTGGCGGTTGCACTTACCACTTTTAAAAGAGCAATATATACCAGAGCCTCATATTTTGTTAAACCCAGTGATTTGAGGCATTCGATAACCCTGGCAGAGCTGTGGGTGGGGGAGATCTCATTGAAACATGACTTTATCTCCTGCAATCTTAAATGTTGTTATAATAAAAACAACAAGGGGCCGGCAATGAAATTTCCAAAAGTAATGCTTATTTTTCTCGTGCTCTCGATTATCGGCATCATACCGGTGATGGGTGTGACAACCTATGCTGATGGGAGCCCCCAGATGTATGCACTAATCTCGGGAACCAATGAATTCTCACCCGGGCAGGATGCGGTCATCACCCTGATCGTGCAGAACCGTGGGCTGAGCACCATGAAGGATGCATGGGTTGGAGGAAACAACGCAGTTGTACCCGTTACAACCCGGCCGGATCACTCCCAGGATCCCACAAGCGATCAATACGCTGTTTGGCAGGGTAACGGAAACATTCCACGTGATGATCTTCCAACGACTGCAAAGATGGTCACTGTAGGACTCGGTTCTGGCAGTGCACCTGTCATAATCACATCCGACCCCCAGATGGTCAAGGGAAATATAACGACGCAAATGATTGTAACGGTTCCGATATCGGTTAAGGTCCTGTCCAACGCAACGATGGGGGAATACCAGCTCCCCGTAACGATAGGGTATACGTACCTTGCACAATCCGAGGAGCTTGCCACCGATGTCCTCCAGTCCCAGTATGTCCGGAAAAATCAGATTGTACCTATTACCCTCCGGATCAAACCCCAAGTGAAGATTGATGTCCTTGAAGCCGTACCGGAAAATCTGAACGTGGGAAGCGGTGGTTATCTCAACCTGAAAATAAAAAATATCTGATTTGAAGACGGGAAGAAAGCAACCGTAAAGATAAATCGTAGCGGTCAGAGCCCGATCATCCCCACTGACAGCAGTGTCTTTGTCGGGAACTTTCCAAGTGGTGGGGTTGTATCCTGCCGGTACAAGGTAGCCGTATCCGGAGATGCCGCACAACAAACCTACCCGGTCGATGTTGCGGTCACGTATGAAAACCGTGACGGGGATATTGTTACCTCTGCGACAGATACGGTGGGCATTCCCATTGGGGGAAAACTTACTTTTTCAGTAACCTCAGCACCTGCCCGTATCAGTCCGGGTTCGGACAGTGCAATTACGGTCGAGTACAGGAATAACGGTGATACTACGGCCTATCATTCGCAGGCGCGGATCTCCGCAGTTGACCCTTTTACCAGTTCAGATGATACTGCCTATATTGGGGACATAAAACCCGGGGAAAATGTCACAGCCCGGTATCAGATACATGCTGGTGATGATGCAGAGATCAAGACCTATTTGCTGGATGCAGAAATACGATACCGGGATACACAGGATAACAGCCAGGTTTCTGATACCTTCAAAGTACTCGTTTCAGTCGAGCCAAAACCAGCATCCGGTGGTCTGGTATCGGTTCTTCCGGCACTCGTTCTTATTGTAATTATCGGCATTGGCGCCGGGTATTATTTACTTGTAATGAGAAAGAAGAAGTGATGCTTGCATGGGATGGGGCTCTCCCTTTGCCCTCAGTCCGGACAATTGAGGAGATGCGATCTGTCCTTGCCGATCCTTCGTGCGAGGGCAGTACCCCCCTCTATTTTATGTACCGCGATCTGGCAAAGTCAGATGCGGATCGGCAGTGGTTACGCAGCCATATGCTGCGCTATGATCTTACGGTTATTCCCCCCTGCACCCTTTGTGGTGAATGGGTGAAAACAAAAGGACATTACCACCCGAGAAATTCCGCCGGGACCGGGTTTCCGGAAGTCTATGACGTCATAGAAGGCGAAGCGAAATACCTGCTCCAGTCGCGGAGACTGGATGATGTTGTACTGATCTCTGCACATGCCGGAGATATTGTCATTATCCCCCCGGAGTATGGGCACATCTCCATCAATCCTTCTGCTGATAAGACCCTTGCCATGGCCAATATCGTGTCTACTGCATTTGAGAGCGAGTATGGTGAATACGAGACCCTTCACGGGGCAGCGTATTATGCGATGAGTGACGGCAGCCTGCGGAAAAACCCCCGTTACCCGAAGATCCCCGAGGTCAGGTATCCCGGCACACACTGGAAATCAGCAATGCACCGGTTCTGTAAGGGGCCACTCTACAATTTTATCGGGAATGAGGAAATGCTCATGTTTCTCAATTTCCCGGAACATTATCCCGGCATTTTTCCAAAGCTGCTAAAAGATTAGGTGCTGATAGCCGCTTGTGCTCGCTTTTTTTCACCAGTGCAAGGACTGTTTCTTCTGTTGGTGTTGTTGCCTTCCACTGGTGAAGTTCAAGTGCCCGTAACGATGCATCGATCTCGGCATAGGAAAGCCCGATCTCACTCTCGTCACTCTGGCCTTCCCACAACCCGGCAGAGGGTGCTTTTTTCAGGATAGGGTCCGGAATGTCCAGTTCCCGTGCTGCTTCATAGACTTCATCCTTATACAGGTGAAGAATCGGCTGGATGTCTGCTGCATTATCCCCGAATTTGGTACAGTAACCGAGTAGATACTCGCTCCGGTTGGATGTACCGCAGACGAGCCGGTGGTCGAGGTTGGCATGATAATAGACAACAGCCATCCTGATCCGGGCCATAAGGTTCCCGGTCAGGTACCGGGTGCCGGCAAATCCTGTCATGGCCCGGAATCCCTCAAGCATCGGTTCAATGCTGACTACTTTGTGCTCCATTCCAAGATGTGCACACAGGATCGCAGCATCCTTACCATCTTCAGGATTGCTGATTGCAGAGGGAAGAGAAAGCCCAAGTACTTTTTCAGGGCCGATCGCCCGGCAACAGAACGTTGCTGCTACCGCAGAGTCAACCCCTCCGCTCACGCCAAGGACAATACCCATGCATCCGCTGTTCCAGTAGGCATACCGGATCATCTGTTCAATCTGTCCCGACCTGCACCCAAGCTCTGCTGCCATGCGCATCTCTCTTTCTTATACTAGATGAATGGACTTTTTCAACTGTTCGGTATCACCCACGGCTATGAGGGCATCCCCTTCTAAAATGATCTTTTCTGCCTCCGGGGCGATGATCGAACGACTCTGGCTTTCTATACCTATGATGCGGACCACGGTTTTCCGGGTGAATCATTTCAAGGGTTTTGAGTAGGTTTTATTGGCACGTTTGAGGAGCACTAGCTCGCTGTTTGGCAGTTCGAGAAGAATGGTGGCAGTATCCGCAAGGATGATCCTCGCGATCGTCTGGCCCCCGATCATGGGCAAGAGGGCCACGTAATCTGCACCCGCCCGGTAGAGTTTTTCTACGGTTGCCGGCTCATTGGCACGGGCGAGGATCCGTATGGCTGGGTTGAGGTTCCGTGCCATGAGCGTGGTAAAAATATTCACATCATCATCATTCAGGGCAACAATACAGAACCGTGCATCCTCTATGCGGGCCTTTTTTAGTACCGCTTCATTCTCGGCATTGCCGACAACCTGCTCAACGGCCTGTTGTTTTGAATCCACTACTATGCAGGAGACACCGGATGCATGGAGTTCCTGGTATGCGCCGGCACCAACACCCCCAAATCCCGCGATCACCGCGAAAGCGTCTGTGCAGCCATCGGCATTGAACTCTTCCCGGATCGCAGTGACAATGGATTCGGCCCTGCCAAAAAGGAAGAGAGATGTCGTGTTGTCGACTATGATGTCGTCACGGGGTTCGGGAATGAACTTCCCACCTTTCCAGAGGAATGGCACAATAATGCCGAACCGTTCAAAGAGCCGGAGTGTTGCAAGGGGTCTGAATGCTGCTCTGCACCCGAAGACCACCGGTATGTTGATTAGCCTGAGCTCCTGTTCTGCTGCATGTTGGAGATTGATGTTGATCCTGTCCAACCCAGGAATTTCCGGCTCTGCATCCCCGCTCTGGTTGAGGACCGCATGGCGTGCCAGGATCCTCCCGGTTGCATGTTTTGGGGACAATACGTCATCTGCTCCTGCATAACGGAGATACCGTTCAAAGGAGAGCTTATCCACAACTGAAATGATCTTTCCTTTAACCCGTTCCTGAATGCCAAGAACGATACTGGCTGTCTGCCGCTCATCCTTGCAGATAACAATATTCTTTGCTTTATCGATGTGTGCCGCCGCCCACGTTGAAGGATTGGTATAATCCCCCCAGATCACGTAGGCACGTTTCCGGTAATGCGTGGCAATCTCAAGAGCGATTGCCTTGTTTTGCTCAATGATCACGATATCGTGTTCTGATATCGTGAGGCTGTCAATAACCGAACGGGTAAGCTCATCATACCCCATCACAACGGTATGTCCTGACAACACATGCGGGGTTTTTCGCGGGGGGCGGGTGCAAGGAGAGTGGTGAGGTACGGGGCGAGGAGAAGTGGGATGACGACGAAGATCATGATCACCCCGAATATCATAATCTGGATCGCAAGGTACATGGTGATATCATTGGAAAATGGTAGCAGCCAGCCATATCCCAGGGTGGTCATCGATTCAACCACAAACAGCAGTGCCTGAGCCCAGTCGATGGGTTTGTTCTCAAGCAGAGGATACACCGTGTGGAAAATGTACGTGTAGAGAGCAATGAGCATGGCAAACGCGAAGAAATAGATCGATATCTGGATACCCCGGCGAGTTCCTAACCACCCGCCACACCCGCCCACGTTTAGTGTGCACCATTTGTCACCTTACTATATATTGAGCCGTCATTGCAGCACCCTCGCTGGCATTCCCCATAACATACACATTCCTGAATGAGACCCGCCATCCCCTTGGAAGAACCAGCCAGGTTTTCTCCCAGATTCAGGAGTGCATATTTTGTTGCAGGATGATTATTTGTATAACTTTCCAGCATAGCGACCGTGTCCTTGTGCAGTCCATCTCCCTGTTCCGGATTGATTGCCCGTTCATTGCCAAATCCGCAGAGTGCAGCATACAGGGATATTTCCGCTGCAGTGACTGAGATGAACGGACAGATCCGAAGGAGTTCATCCTGCCCGGAGCTGCCCCCGACCAGTTTTCCCCCCTTTCCCCGGATGACGCTCCCGAGTACCATACCGGCCGCCTCATCGAGGCAAAGTCCCCATGCAATCTTTGTGATCCCGTGCTGTTGTGCAGTCTTGTCGATCAGGATAGAACGGGAAGTGGGGAACAAGGGTAGTATTGTAATATCCTGTTTTTTTCCCGCAACAATTTCATTTCTGATCCCGGATTTATCTGATAACGATACCTCAAGGAACTCCGTATCCAGACACTCTGCGATACGTTTCGCACGCGAAGTGTCGCTGCAGGCACCTGCTCCCTCTGCTACGGTTATGGCGCTAATCCGTATGTCGCGGCGCTGTGCCGTGAGTTGTTTTAAAAAATACAGGAGCGCGCTACTGCTTTGGTCCCCGGATAAAAGCACTGCGATGTGATCGCCGGGTATAAGCCAACCCTGTGCCCGTATCACCTTTTTTGCCTTTGCTTCAACATCGGCAATAAGGTGCTGACCGCAGAGATGCAGCCCCGAATAGGGCTGGAAAACAATTGCATCCCGGGAACACCTGCTGCATTGCATGATTTGACCTGTTTTATTCTGGAGAATAAAAGGTGTTTAAGGTTGTGATGAAATGGTTTCTGATGGTGGTAAGGAGTGATTTTATAGTCCAGGACATCACCACTCTAACGATCATGGCTGTCTCTGCGGAACATATCCGCACACTGCATAAATACGAAAAGACCCTTCTTTCGGTGCTTGAGCGCCAGATGTCCCGCTATGCCTGGGTTCCTCTCGAACAGTTGATCACCAGTACCGGGTTTGCAGAATCCGAAGTGAATTACCGGTTGGCACGCTTGATCGAGTGGGGCATGGTACGGTTCAATCCGGTACCCTATGATGGGTATGCCCTTGTTTTTGGGGGATATGACACGCTTGCTCTCGCAAGTCTCACCCGGAAAGGGACGATCTCGGCCCTGGGGGTGCAGCTGGGTGAAGGCAAGGAATCGGTTGTCTATGAAGCTCTCGGTCTCGGACCGGTTGCGATCAAGTTCCACCGGATTGGGGGTCGGTCCTTTAATTCAGCCCGGGTCAACCGGGAGTATATGACCGAAGGGCATTGCCCCTGGCTCATCGCATCGAAGCTATCTGCTGAACGGGAATATAAGGCGCTTGTGGCCCTTCACCCGAAGGTCAGCGTTCCGCTCCCGATAGCACAGAACCGGCATACCGTGGTGATGTCACTAATCCAGGGGGCGAATCTCAACCGTTGTCTGCTGGAGGCTCCTGCTGCGGTGCTCGATGAGATTCTGGACAACGTCCGTACAGCATACCGGGCCGGGGTCATCCATGCCGATCTCTCGGAATATAACATCCTCATGGAAGACGGGAGGTGCGTGCTCATCGACTGGCCCCAGTGGATAGAGACCACTCACCCGAATGCAGAAACCACCCTTAACCGGGATATTGATAACATCCTCACGTATTTTAAACGGAAATACCAACTCAAGTATGACCGTGAGGATGCGATTCAATGCGTGACCGGCTGAGCGTCTTTGGCATCGATATCATCAAGGGATCGGTGAGATCCAAAACCCGCAGGCCGGTCTATGCCCTCGTTCGTATGCAGGGCCAGACTATCGTGAGCGAATCAGAAGTCTCGCTCTTTCGCCTCTTCCGCATGCTCAGGGAAGAACAACCCGATATCCTTGCTGTGGACAGCCTGCAGGAGATTGTTGCTGACCCGCGGGAACTCTACTTCTTTTTACAGGGTTTACCCCCGCAGACCCGGCTCGTCCAAGTGACCGGTGGCGAGCGCAAGGAGACGCTCCAGAAGGTTGCAGCCCGGTACAATATCAGTTTCAATCGTTTCGATCCTTTTGCCGAAGCCATTACTACCGCACAAGTGGCCTCTTTGGGTTCCGGCGCCGAAGTGATCGCGTTTGAGAACGAGAGCGAGATCACCGTGAGCCGGCACCGCTCTCTGGGAAAGGGCGGGTGGAGCCAGAACCGGTACGTGCGCAAGATTCACGGGGCGATCCAGCTCAAGGGGCGGGAGATCGAACAGGCCCTTGTCGCGGCCGGGTTGAAATATGAGAAGAAAGAGACCCGGGCATTTGGCGGGTGCAATCGGGTGGTATTCCGCGTCTTTACTACCCGGGACCAGGTACCCGTTTCCACTTACCGGGGCTCTGATGTGCAGGTGCGGATCAATGGCAAACGGCTCGAACGGATCCAGTATCGGCCACTGTCGGGAAAGCCACGCTATCTGATTGTCGGGATTGATCCGGGGACTACTACTGCATTTGCCGCACTGGATCTCGAAGGGAACCTGCTACACCTTCAGAGCTCCTGGCAGATGAACATGGGGGATGTGATCGAGGCGCTCTACAAAGTCGGAAAACCCCTTATTATTGCATCCGATGTTCAGAATATGCCCTTTTCTGTTGAGAAGATCCGCCGTGCGTTCAGTGCGATTTCCTATACGCCGAAACAGGATGTGAGTGTCGAGACCAAGCGGGAGCTTGCTGCCCCTTTTCCCTATGGGAATGATCACGAGCGGGATGCACTGTCAGCAGCGCTCGACGCATATCGCCAGTACCGGCACAAGTTCCAGAACCTCTTAAAGCGAATTCCTCCGGGACACGATCTCGATGAAGTCCGGGCACGGGTGATCCGCGGGCAGTCACTGGAGCATGTGCTCCTCGAGATGAATGGTGGCAGAGCACCTGCTCCCCAACGGGAAGCGCCTCCGGCCCGTGTTGATGAAAAACACGATGAGCGGGTGCGGGTCTTAGACGGGATGGTCAAGCGCCTCCGCATGTTTGTTGCAGAACTGCAGGAAGATATCAAAAGTAAAGATTATGATATTCGTCGCCTTCAGGCACGCATTCGGAAGGTCCAGACAAACCGTGACTCCGAGTTGGCAAAGGATGCCGAAGTAGTAAAAAAAGATGCGGCTATTCAGAGCTTAAAAAAGCGTTTACGCAAAGAGGAACGCCATAACCGGAACCTCGCCAAACGACTTGCGCGGATCAAACTGTTTGCAGAGCTCTCTATGGATGGCGAGGTGCTGCCGGTGAAAGTGATGGATATGCTGACAAAAGACGGTCTTCGGAAGCTCGCGGATGATGTGGGAATCGATGAAGGAGACATTGTCTTTGTTACCCGGATCGATGGCTGGGGGAGGAGCGTTGTTAAGGATCTCGCTGAAATGCGGGTGAAAGCCGTGGTTGTCGGCGCTACTGTTCTTGCCGGAAGCGATCCGCTGCTCATCCCTGCCTTCCGTGAAGCCGGAGTTCCCCTTCTTACCAATAAGGAAGCAGGTGTCCAGATTCGTAACAGGTATGGACTCTGCGGGAAGGAGGCGCTTGATCATGCCCTGCTCCAGTGGCAGAGAGTTCAGATCCAGCATGAACGGGAGAAAAAGACTGAAACGATTGAGCACATATTCAAGGAGTACAAGAGCGAACGGGGTAAGGAAGTGAAAAAGAGTGAATGATCGCGAGCTCCTGAACGTGGTAATAGGCGTAGTCGGGCGTGAGAACTGTCTTGATGACTGTGCAGAGCTGCCGTTCGGTGAACAGATCATGGTTGTGACAACCGATATGCTCCACCGGACCACCGACTTTGTCGAAGGCATGACCGACTGGCAGGCCGGCTGGATGAGCGCTGCAGTCACCCTCTCCGATATTGCGAGCATGGGAGCAGCACCGAAATATCTCCTGATTGCCGTAGGGCTGGATGACTGGAAGTCCCTGTCGGGTGTGATGCAGGGTGCACAGGATTGCTGTAAGAAATACGGTGCGGTCATCATTGGCGGCGATATTGACCGGCACGGTGAGTTGACTGTTGTAACGACCGGGCTCGGACTTGTCGACAAAGACTATATTGTGCGGAGAAAGGGTGCCCGATCGGGCGATCTCGTCTGTATCACCGGCACACCCGGGCAGGCGCAGGCATGGCTTGACGGGTATCTCCAGTTTGAAAAAGCACTCTTCGAACTGCAGCCCCGGGTGAAGGAAGGCCAGATCTTAGGCCGGGCGGGTGTGAGCGCAATGATGGATGACAGTGATGGGATCGCTCTCTCGCTCTATGACCTGATGAGCGCGAACGGGTACGGGTTTGCTATTGATTCCGCAAAACTGCCCCTTGCTATTGGTATTCCCCCGGAGAAGGCACGCGAACTCGCGCTCCATGGCGGTGGGGATTATGAACTGATCTTCACCATCTCTTCCGACAAATACCCTGTTGCCGGAGTGCTTTCAACGGTTATAGGAACCGTGGTGGCAGAAAAAGCGGTTACTGTTGATGGCAGGCCGCTCGCAAAGCGTGGGTACCAGCACCGGTGGGAATAATCCTCACCAAAACCACCGGCGCATTAAATACAATCAACACGAGACCTTTCTCTACAAATACGCTGGCACTGTATGGAATCACTGGAAAGCAAACTGGATCGACTGTCGCCCGATCAGCGCAGGGAAGTTGAAGATTTTGTGGATTTCCTGCTCTACCGGTCAGGTTCACCGCAGGGTGTGTTCAGCCCGACTACGGTTAATCCGCCGGTCATAAAGTCTGCACCCCCTGTAATCCCTGTTATGGCTCCCATGATAATGCAGGAAACCCCACCGGTTGTGGTGCAGGAGCAGAATATCCGGCAGGAAGAACCCTCTTCGGAAGGAGTGTCAGAAGAGTATTCTTCCCCCATACGAGCGATTACCGTGGAGGTGGAGGACCGGATTTCCCGGGACTACATGGATTACGGTCAGTTTGAGCAGCAGTCTCCTGCAACTGAAGCAGTGAGGAAAGTCAAAGCGAAGCTGATCCAGAAGAGCGAGCAGGACACATCCCGCCACCTTCTCGACTGGATTGATTAATTTATCCTCTCGTTTCTGTCAAGAAGGAGCATGTCCATATCATCACCGCAGGGGAAACAACCTACTCAGCGTACGCTATAACCATACGGAGAATATTTTGCACACGTTCGTTTTTGCCGATACATAACACTATACCAATAGCGCCCAAATGGGGAGGCGTTCCTAGCGCAGAATGATGCCGCAAGGGAAGCGGTGAATATGGTCAAGGCTCTTGAGGCATTATTGAAAATTCCCCCCTCGCTGGTTGATTTCAAGAGCAGTACTTTTGTAAGTAACCCGATTTGATAGAATAGTGATATCACATGTGAGGGTGTGACATTTTTACGGGTGGCCTATAATCCCTTTTAAAAATGCGAGGGGAGGGATTTGAACCCGCGAACTTCTGCAAGAACAGATCTTGAGTCTGTCACCGTTGACCAGGCTTGGTTACCCTCGCTCTAGAATGAAATATTGGAATAGTTAATGGATTTGAGATTAAAAGAATCTTATGCCAAGATGCGGTTGTATATTCGGAATTTATCGCCGTTGGCTATGCTTGGCGGTCCCCGCTGTGTATGGGATATTGTTGGTGAAGGGAATAACTCACCAGATCCAACAGGATCCAGAACATAACGGTATATCGTTCATATCCGGCCGTTTATGATTATTCGGTATGCCCGTTGACCGGTTCAACGATCGCACAGTCTGCACATTCCTCGCATTCGACCTCCAGCGTGGAATGGTGAATATGGTAATTTTCCAGACGTTCCTTGATCTCCCGTTTCATATCAGCAATTTTGGTTACATCCCGTTCGCAGGAATAGATATGGGCGTCAAGCACGTGGATATCAGAATTGAGGCTCCAGATGTGGACCTGGTGCACCCCTGAAACCCCCGTAACCGAGGTCATGTCCGCAATGACCGCATCAAAGTCCACGGACCGTGGGGTGAACTGGAGGAGGAGCGCAATGGTCTCACGCAGGATGCCAGCAGCCGAGGCAATGATCAGGACGGTGATGAATCCCGAGAGGAGGGGATCAACAAACACCTGCCCGGTAAATGCAATCCAGATGGCAGCGACAATCACTGCTACTGATGAGACCGCATCGCCGATGACATGCAAAAAGGCACTCTTTACATTCAGGTTGTGGCTCCCGTGCAGCAGGAACGCCACAGCAATATTGGCGATAAGACCGGTCACCGCAACCGCACCCATGAGGCCGCTCTGTATTGGGGAGGGGTTCAGCAACCGCTGCCAGGCTTCCCATAAGATGATCGCACTCACTGCCATCAGCAGCAGGGAATTGATAAAGGCGGCAAAGATCTCCGCCCGCAGAAGCCCGTAGGTCCGTTCCTTGGAGGGGAGCCGTGAAGCAAGTGTGATCGCCCCAAGGGAAAGGAGGAGCGCCAGCACATCGCTGAACACATGGCCGGCATCGCTGACCAGCGCAAGTGAACCCGAGATGAGACCCCCCACAAGTTCAATGATAAAAAAGAGGGTCGTGATGACCAGTGCGAGCTGTAAGGGTTTTTTAAAATCCCGGTGCGTGTGGACCATACGTTTGCCTGCATGGTTGTTAGTGTCGTATTAAAAAAAGGTGCAGATTCAGGATCATCGGGACTGGTTACTCTGCCGAAATCCGAGTAATTGCCGGGAGGTACACTACAGGAACGCTAGCAACGGGGCTGGATTCATGTATCACATGAAATCGGCAAGGCCGAGCTGCTGCTCTTTTTCCTCACCGAACGTGGACTGGATAGCAAGATCGATCACCTCGACCCGCTGCTTGGTATATTCCGAGACCTTGTATTTCCGGCAGATTTCGCGGGACATTTCGAGATATTTCTTTACCGAGCCTTCGTGCACTGTGGGGATGATGTTGCCATTGCACGGGTGCTTGCCCTTGAATTTCGTGCACTTGCCGGCAAGCGGGATCCGCCGGTAGCTCGTGTTGCACTTCGTGCACCGGAATTTCTGCTTCGAGAACGCCGACAGGTTGCCCATCAGGTCCCGGATGAAATGCGTGTTGAGCACCCGCTCTGCGACATCATCTGCATCGACCGCCCGGATCTTCTCGGCCAGCACAAGTTCAGCTTCGAGCTTGTCGGTCATTGTCTTGAGCTGGGTGTACATCGATTCGATTGGACCTGCGGAAATATCCGAGGTGTCGTGGGTGAACTGGAACCCTTCCAGCTGGGCGGGGGTGCCGATCCGGTTCTCGACCCGGTCAATGAGTTTGACGATTGTCTTGGGCTCGATATAGTTGAGTGCACCGGTGTACACCTCGATTGGGTAATGGTCGCACACATCGACGTTCAGGGCTTCCTTGTCGATCTGGGCAGGATCGATCCGGCTCGTCAGTACGAGCGGGGCATCCATCGACCCTCCCCGGTTCTGGGGCAGGAACGAACGCGAGAAGTTGATCAGGCCATCTAACAGCAGCATGATGCAGTCCTCATCCCCGTCGCACTGGCCGGTGAAGATCCCGTTTGCCACCAGCGTATGGTCATCGGCCACCGTCAGGCAGTAGACCCGTTCCTCGGGTGCTGGCACGATGTCGATGGAGCTGATGCGATCCGAGATCACGTTCTGACCCTCAAGCACCGGCACCGCATCCCCGACCTTGAGTTCGAGTGCCCGGATCTTCCGGAGGTATGCGGTGTCCCAGACGAGCATTGCATGGTCGGGTGTAACAGCAATATCCTTGCCCATCGCGGTCGTGATCCGGAGCAGGGTGGCCGGTGAGCGGTGGATGGAGACCGTAGTGACCTTCCGGATATGCATCCTACCATTCGTGTCGATAGTCCGGGTGTAATACGGCCGGGCTGGGTCCGAGTAATAGGTGCCGAGCTGGTCGATGCCCGGTCGGCTCACGTCAAAGTTTTCCAGCACGAACTTCCGGATCGGGTGCCGGGTCCAGGACCTGCCATCGTACACCTCGATCATAGTATCGCCAAAGAAACAGTTGCGTCGCTTGGCAGCGTGGAAGAACGGGTGGGCATAGCCTACATCTGCCCGGGTGAACCCGATGATCCGGGCGAGCACACCAGCGCTCGTGTGCGGGGCGAGGCCAATGACGAGATGCCCCACGAGATCATCGGGTTTCTCGATATTGTAGAATGGGGGCAATCCATAGACTTTCACCAGCAAGTCGTCCATGAACTTTGCCACGCTCATCATGTACTCGGCGCAGGAATCGGAAACGAGAAGATCCTGCGCATGGAGCTCAACCACCTGCTTACCATTCTGGAGATCATACCCGTGTGCGTCCTTGGTGTATCCCAGCAAGCGGAGTTTCTCGACCGGCACCCGCACCTCATCGGGGCGGATGTGGGTGAGCGGCAGGTCGATCATGTCAAACCGCGTGGTGCCGTCCTTAAAGACCCAGATGTTCCGTACCCCCCGTAATACACCCTTCTCCATCGCCTCGACGGACTTCTCCTTCGAGATCATGCCCTTGACACCCTTGACGAGCGCAACTGCATCGGTCTTCATCCCGAGGCGGGCCATCACCTTTGCATATTCACTCTTGACATCCAGCTTGAGTCGCTGGGAGCAGGTGGCCTGGCCGTCACACGTGGGACACCGGGGCAGATTGGTCTCCCTGCCGCATTTTGTGCAGGTGAAGACCGCAACGGTATGCCCCCCGCACTTATCGCACCGGTTGAGATACGTGATCTCCCCGCACCGGGAGCAGCGCCGGCGACCAACTTCGATCTCGATGATCCCGCATTCCTTCTGGATACCGATCTCGGTATCGTTCTGGTCCTCCTGCTCGATATGGGACGATGCAGATTGGAACGAGCGCCGGGCTCCTCCGGTGTCACCAAGGGGAAACAGGACATGCGGGGGAGGGTTCATCTTACGGGGCTTGGATTTCCCCGGCCTTCCCATGCGCCCGCCGATCCGGGTCCCCGATCGTGAGCGCATCTTAAAGCCGGAAAGGTGCTGGACGAGGTCCAGCTGGTTTGTACCCGGGGCATTGTCCCAGACGACCTGCTTTTTCAGGGAATCATCCAGCCCAAGGCAGGTGATGAATGCCTTGAACAGGTGGATCTTCACAAACCCGTCCCTCACGATATGGGGCAGGAGCAGTGTTTCGAGGATATCCTTGGTTACCGGTTCAAGAGGGAGCTGGAGATAATCGTCGGCAATCTCTCCCGTTCCCGCAACCGCATCCGCGAGCGTACGGATCTGGTCCATGGTGATATCATCCCAGAACCACGTATATGCTGGATGGAGATACCCCCCTGCCTTGGCAAATGCGATCGCCTCGCCCTCATCTTTCGGGGATTTTGTGCCAGGTTCGCTATCGAGAAGCCACCATTCGTCGCAGTAGCCAGAGGGGACGAGCGGGTGGTTGTTCTCCAGGAAGTCCCCGTACGAGATGATGATCTCACCCACGTCGAGGATCCGCTCGATCACGGGCTGGAGCCGCTTTGCCATGGCTTCGTCATCGATCCGGAGCACATCGCCACCGATGAGGCGCACGGTCGGCCCTTCGATCGAATCCACCGGCACGACCCCGCAGGCTTTGCCCGGTCGTTCGGTCTTCATCTGGGTGCCGGTGGCGAGGAACTCCCCCAGCACGTACAGGGTGGACGGATGAAAGCCGGCGGCGGCAAAACCCGTGTTACGCGAACGTCCGTACCGGAGCCGGAAGCCGCCTTTTCTCATCGGGTAGGCAAAGACTGGCCTCCCGCCGATCAGGTCGCGGAGGTACTTGTCCAGGGGCTTGACACCGACATATTTTTCCTCATCGCCGGACTTCGAGGCCCCCGCAATGAGCTTGTCGAGCCAGTCCCAGCCCTCCATCTTCATCTTCTCGACCCGGCTCTTGAGTTTGCGGGCCTTACCGGCAATACCTTCCCCGATAACGAGCGCCATGCCGCCCCGCACGGCGTTGGTCTCAACCCGCTCGAGGTTCCGGTGCCCCGATACCTCCTCCTGCTCGGTGGCTTCGCCATCAATGCAGACCGGGCAGTTCTCGATGATGAGCCGGATCTCCGCCTCGCTCGGCAGGTACTGAAGGTTCATGATCGAGTTGTACTGCCGGATCTCCTCGATGTACCGCTCCACCTCTTCCTGCCGGGGGATGTACCGGTTGATGCCCAGTTTCTGGCGCACATAGTCCCCGACCAGCACCGAGAGTGCCTGTGCCGTCCCGCCGGCACTCCGGATGGGTCCGGCATAGAAGATCATCAGGTACTGGGTGCCATCGTCATTCTTGCCCAGCTCGATCTTTGCAATACCTTCTGTCGGTGCCGCCACGACACCTTCCGTGAGCAAGGCCATCGCCACCCGGATGGAGTGGTCGAGGATCTCATCCACGGAGGTCTCACCGAACTTCCGGGCAACAAAGTCGTCGCCGATCTGGAGTGCGATCTCCTCACGCGACATCTGGGCTTCGAGCTCCCGGATCCGCACCGCAACCCCCTTTATCCCGAGCAGTGCCTCCACCCGGTCGGCAAGGTCGCTTGCTATGGGAATCTCTACATCGGTAGACGGGTCGAGTCCACGGGACCGGGCTTCCTTTGCTATCGCTATCGCACGATGAAGATCATCCATAAGGGACTTTTCATATGCCTCCATCGCGGGCGAGAGCACTAACATGCCTGTACGATGGTCCGGGTGGGGATTTATCTCTTCGGTTTATCGCAATGCAAGAGAACGCGCATCAACATTTCGTGGGGGCTGGAAATGTGGGGTTTGTTGGACCCATCTAACTCCCGTTCATTGTCTCCGATCCCTATAAGGGCGACAGGGTAATGTGTCCTCCCTGTTTGACTTGAGAGTCATCTGGAATTGTTCTTCAGAGAGAAATGACCTGAACTGCCCCCTTCAGATCGGTACAATATTTCCCATAAGTTACTCATGTATTTTAGGCTAAGAACTATGAGAAAATCACTGAGTTTATGAATTCCGGTATACCAGCCTTCCTTCGATATGCTGGTTCAGGTTGGGATGGGTCCGCAGGTACTCTTCGATCACACCGGTCGTTGATGTGGCAATCACTTTCACCCCGCCCGGTTCGGGACTTATATCCCCATCGTTCAAACTAGATAAGTGGGAAGGACGAATTCCGCTAAAAAGAGTCAGATGTCAAAAATGGCTCGCACTTCGCACCTCCCCAACTCTCAGAAAAACCAGAAGATCCCCTCTCAAATGCTCTCTCATGGATCTTAAAAAACCCAAAGAACCTCTAACCCCCCCCTCTCTTTTGTTTTAGTCCGGTTGCGCTGGCAACGCTGGGGTCATTCCGTCACCATATCATAATATATTTTTAGAACGTTTTTCTAATGTCTACTATGGCTCTTCGTTCCCTGAATCTTCCCGGTGTTGGAACAAAATACGAATTCGAGACCGACAAGGGTGACACGGTCGCCATTTTTTTCACAAAAACTGGCTCTATCCAGATGTATACCCTCCAGAAAAACTGCCATACTCCCAGCGCAGCCGATATGTCACCGGTTGAGGCGCGGCGACTGGGAAATATCCTTACAGGAGCGATCATTGAAGCCGACCAGGAGAGCGTTGAGATCGCCTTTTCTGCGCTTGCCGATCTACGGATCACCATACACACGTTCTTTGTCACTGCAGCGGTTGTGGGAAAGTCCATTGAAGATCTTCAGATCCGGGCCAAGACCGGCGCGACCGTGATCGCGGTCTGCCGGCATGACCGGAATATCATCAACCCGCCACCGACATTTGTTTTTGAGAACGGTGATGCGGCACTGGTCATTGGGGAGAGCGACCAGATCAAAAAGTTCGAAGGCGAAATTATGGTGGATTAATGGAAAGTCTCATACTTGCGCTCTTTGTCTGCCTGGTACTTGCCCTTGTCACCAAGTACCTGTCGATACCTGCCATCCCGTTCTATATCCTTGCGGGCGTCCTGTTGGGAAAGGCCGGCGGAGGGATGCTGACGAACAATGAGATCAGCCAGTTCTTCTCTGATATGGGACTGATCTTCTTATTGTTCTTCATGGGACTGGGCCTCAAACCGGAACGGATCGCATCGAACCGGGCTGCGGTCCTGACCAGTGGGATCATCGATCTCAATGTCAACATGATCATCGGGTTTGCTGCGGCATACCTGCTCGGCTTTTCGTTAACGGAATCGCTCATCATCGCGTCGGCGTTCTATATCTCAAGTACCGCGATGGCTCTCACGTCATTGATCGAGAACCGGAAGCTGATGCTTCGCGAGTCCGATACGGTCATCTGGCTGATGGTTTTTGAAGATCTCGTGCTGATCATTTTCCTTGCGATTCTCTCGGCCGGCAACCAGAACCTGATCACCTTCTTTGTAAAGATTATCGCAGTCCTCGGCGTACTCTATGCGCTCGCCCATTACGGCAAGGAATTTCTCGTCTCCATTCTCGACAGGGATGACGAACTCCCCATCCTCTTTACGTTTGCAGCAGTACTTACCACTGCATCCTTCTCGATGTATCTGGGTGTGCCTGAGACAATGATGGTGATCGCGTTGGGAGTTGCATTCGCGACAACGGATCCGGATGCCTTCGAGCAGCATGCCCGCCCGTTCAAGGATGTATTTTTAGTAGTTTTCTTCGTCTTTTTCGGGGTCACCGTGGATTTCTCCGGTGGGGCCAACTGGTTTGTGATAGGCGCGATCAGCATTCTTGCCGTTGCCAGCAAGCTTATATCCGGATTGCTGACCGGGATATTCATTCACGGTTCGGCCCTCTCCGGTCTTGAGATCTGGGCTAATACCATAGCGAGGGGAGAGTTCTCCATTGCTCTTGCGGTACTCTATGGATCGCCGGTGGTGGGCACTACGATCGCAGCGATGGTTATTGTGACTTCCATCGTCGGGTCATTCATGGCGAAATACAGTGGCATATTGCGCCGTGGGATCGTGAGTCGCAACAGGCACAGGGCCTCCCAGCGCAGGTTACACTAAACCGTTACACGGGCGCCCGACGAATATTGGCAGACTCTCTCAAGTGCACCATCTCAAATATAATCTCTATTTTTCTCTCAGGTTTCAAGTGCTGTAAGTCTGCCCGGTTGGCTCGAAAAAATTCAAAACAAAATATCGTTTGCTGTTATTTACGGGCATGTTAAGAAGTATCGCTATCCCCGTTATGCCCGCGTTTTGCTACGATCTCCCGCACGACCAGTCTTGAACTGCAGAGATCGCAGTCAGCATATTTTCCTATGCGCACGATCTTTGGAGTGAGGTTCCGGGCGGCAAGTTGTGAGCGGAGTTTTTCCTCGTCAAAGAGCTGGTTGAACCCGATCGTGATCACATCCGGGCAAATCTCTTCAATCGGGAGGAACATATCGGTTTTGTCGCCGAGAATCGCGTGATCTACCGGACGGAATGATGCGATCATCGCAAGCCTCTGTTCTTCCGGAATGATTGGGCGGGGTTTATGTTTCACATTCATATCGCGGGCTACGATCACCCAGAGTTCATCCCCGAGTTTTTTGGACTCTTCAAGGTAGTAGATATGCCCCGGGTGCAGAAGGTCAAATGTGCCGGTGGCAACAACCCTGCAGACGCTCACGTGATCACCTCGATTTTGCGTGGCTCCCCGTCGGCACTGAAGCATTGCCAGTCGCCCGTGCGGTAAGGGTAGCCGATGATGAGGTGGAACCGCCCAGCCCGGGGGAAGAAATGGACATCGGCACCAGAAGGGCGTAGCACTCCGTTCGGGTGGCTGTGGGCACTGCCCGCAAGGTGGGTGTCCAGCGGCATCATGTCAAAAAAGACCGAGGCAGAATTTTCTCCGGTGATGGTGCCGGGAACCATGTTCAGCTCCGCGATCACCCCGTCTCTTTCTATGAGAAGGGCTACGAACTCGTTGGGATGGGAGTCCCGCCCCAGTTCAAGGAGCAGCATGAGAAGTTCTTGTTTGATTCCGCGGATATTCATGGTATGAGTGCCTTCGCACGTTTGCACGGGCGTTGTACCGATCATATGCGTGCTGCTGGTCAAAAAATGCTTGGAAAAAAGGGAATATTATTGCCCTATTTTTCGACTTTTGCAAGATCCTTACTCAGGTCCTGCGAGAGATCGACTCCGGTGAATGCGCCGCTGGTCGGGAGCGGCATGGCAAATGCCAGTGTGATGTCATACTCCACCGTTGTGTTTGCCGGTACCGCGAAATCAAGAATATGACCCCCCATGGGCCGGTCATTGCTGATGGAATGCAGGTGGTAGCCTGCGACATTGAGACCTTTGAAAAAGGCTGGCGTGTAGAATCCGACTACTGTGCCGGTTGTATTTGTGTACGTGTAGACCGACTGGTTCTTTGCCGCATCCGTGAGTGTGGGGTAGGGCTTCTGCTGCGCAGGTATCGCCCGCACTTTCATGAGAGGAAATGTACCCTGCATCTGTACCGCGTAGATCATGTTCTGTGTGGGTAAACGGGCACTCATTTCCGTGGAAAAAACGGAAAAGTTCATTGGTCGGTCAATAGTCGCAGTGATGTCGCGTTCGAAGTACGTGACCGTGGCAAATGGTGTGGTGGCGTTGTCGGGAACTACATATATTACACCATCAGCCTTTGCTTGGTATACTTTGCCGCCGAGCACGATCATCTCACCATCAAGTGCATCGAACGTGCCGATCCCGAAGTCCCCGGTTTTTTGAGTTCTCCGACCGGCTGGACGCCATCGTATACACCCTGCATCAGGGCGTCAATCGTAGATACCTGGTAGAGAATTTCGTGATCTGCAGGTACTACCGAAGTAGTTGGAATTTTGGTAAAATTTTGTGTCCATGACTGTATGCCAAAAAATTATTTCTTACCGGTCACTTTTATGACGTGGAAGCCGAACTGGGTTTTGACCGGGCCGAAAACCTTGCCAACTTCCTCCGTAAAAGCGATCTGCTCAAACTCGGGAACCATCATGCCCTTACCGAACCAGCCGAGGTCACCTCCGCTCTTTTCTGAAGGACAAGATGAGAACCGCTTGGTAACTGCGGCAAAATCTTCGCCGTCAGCGACTCGCTTCATGATCTTGTTTGCTTCGTCTTCGGTCTTTACAAGGATGTGGGATGCACGTGCCTGTGATGCCATACTATACAGGTTCACCTGCCCGGAAATAAAATACTTGGTCCGGGTCGTCAGAACTCTCCATCCTGCTCAAAGCTCCTGCCGTACCGGATCGCGAGTTCCGCCTTGTAGAGTTCCCGCCCGAGATAGCCGGCATGGTCCAGCAGGGTAATATCGCCCTGCGAGAGGATCGTGTAGAGCACATCCTGCCAGTGTCTGCCCCGCACCGCTTTGCCATTGATCGCGGCAATGATCCGGCCCCCCTCAATCCCAATACGGAAGTTGCCCTTTGGATCGTAGATGATATCGTCCGGCATCTTTTTTGCCGCGATGACAGAATCATATTCAACCGGTGGCTCGCGCCGTTTCCGCTTTTCCTTGAGTACGAGCAGGTCAATACCCAGATCCTTAGGATAAGGGCGATCGCGGGTGAGTATCATCATCTCGACGGCCCGCCGCATCTCTCCAATGGATCCTTGAGTCTTGTCCGAGTGCTCGCTCGAAAAGATGACGGATGCACCCACCTCCTTTGCCATGCCGGCCAGCAACGCGTTTGCCCCGATCGAATCTGCATCAAGCAGCTCGACTACGTTGCCCGCTCCAAAAAAGAGGGGTTCACCAACACTTTTGAAATTGTTCAGGGATGCCACGAGCCCTGAACCTACCGGCTGGAGGAGAGGATCGGCAATAACGCACGCGATACCAACGCCTTTTGCCATCGCGATATTCTTTTTGAGCGTACTTTCTCCCGGCACAATAACGGCAGCAACACCGGCATCGCCAACCTCGCTTCCGAGCAACGGTATGTTTTTCTCTTGGAGTGAAAGGACGAGATCCGCCCGGACGAGTGCCGCCCGGATCAAGGCGGGATCCTGCGTATCCACTGCGAGCGGCCGGTCGACATCTGCTACAAGGGAAAATGCCCGTGACACATCCCCTGGGGTGGCATCGAACCCGAACCCGAGATCCACAATGTCAGCACCGGCAAAAAAGAACCGCTCCACTTTTTCATGAAGATCATCGCACCGGTGAGCGTCCATGATCTCGGCGAGCACCTTCATCCGCGATCCGCCGCCTATCTTGACACCACGGATTACGAAATCGGCGCTGGCCTCCTCTTCCCGCTGGTCAACCCGGTAGATTGCATCGCCTGCTTTTTTTGCCGTAAGAAATTCATCGGCAGGCACGGTGCGTGAAAGAGTAATCGTGTCGAGCAGTGGCAGGATCAGGGCGAGATCCGCAGCATGGCGGGGGCCTCGATAGACGGGCACACCGGTCTCCCGTTCAACCTGATCAAATGAGGCAGTGCACATACCTGAGACGATCACCAGATCATAATTGCCCCTCTGTATCAGGGTATGGAGTTTGTGGGGGGTGAGAAATGACGCAATCTCTCCGGTAACCACCACATTGGCATCGAACCCGGCCACCGCTTTTCGTACCATATCCTCAGTAGCGGGACCGGTTGGCAGCAGGATGTGCATAAGTTCCCTTAATACCAGAGAGATAAAAACACTATGATCAGATGCTGACCTGCGATTTGCACGTGCATACGAATTTTTCCAAAGACGGTGAGAGCAGTGTCGAGGAGATCATCAGGGCAGCCGAAGCGGCCGGACTTGACGCGATAGCCATCACCGACCATGATTCGGTTGGCGGCGCAAAAAAGGCCCTCTTGTGCGAGACATCTGTGCTGGTGATTCCCGGCATTGAAGTCACCACAAAACATGGCCATCTCCTTGTACTCGGCATTACCGAGATCATTCCCGCAGGACTCGGGGTGGAAGAGACCGTTGCCATTGCCCGGAGAATGGGGGCCCTGCTCATCCTTCCCCACCCGTATCACGTCTGGCGGCACGGTGTCGCCCGCAGGAAAAATGCCGGTATGAGGGTTGTTGATGCCGTGGAATCCTTCAACAGCCGGTACATCGTCGGGTCAGCGAACCGGAAGGCGGAACGGATCGCACTGAAGCTGGGCAAACCCTGTGTCGGGGGAAGCGATGCCCATAATGCCCGGTTCGTAGGATTTGGCAGAACCTATGTCGATGCGGAAAAGAACGTACCTGCAATCCTCGACGCCATCCGGGCCGGTAATATCACCTGCGGTGGAAAACAGACACCGCTGCGCACCTACACTCGTCAATCACTCAACAACACATGGAGAAAGATCAAGCGGATTACCCGGCGCATGCAGCTCCGGTGAGGCTCGCGTTCCGGGTCTCGTACCTCGGCAGCAGGTTCTATGGCTCGCAGATGCAGACCTCTCACCGCACGGTAGAAGGAGAATTTGTTGCTGCATGCCAGCGGCTGAGCCTCTTTGATGATTGGCGAAAGGCCGGTTTTTTATCCGCAGGGAGAACGGATCGCGGTGTCCATGCCTGCGGGCAGGTGATCGCGTTCTCAACGGATGCACCGGATCGCGCCAGAACCGTGATCAACACCCAGCTCCCTCCCGATCTCTGGTGCAGTGAATATGCTGATGTGTCACCGGAATTTCATCCCCGGTATGATGCGAAGTCCCGCACATACCGGTATTACTTTTCGATCAGGTCTCATGATCCAGAGGCGATGAACCGGGCTGCACAGCGGTTTTTGGGCAGTCATAATTTTACCAACTTCGCACGGGTAAGGGACAAGAACCCGTACCGGAACATCCTTGCTGCCCGCGTGGGAGAGGAGGAAGGGTTTGTTTATTTTGAAGTAAAAGCCGAGAGTTTCCTCTGGCACCAGGTGCGATGTATGGCAGCGGCATTGCTCCTCGTTGGGGAAGGGGAAGCGGATGAGAATTCAATTGCCAGCCTGTTGAAAGCAGATGCCATCCGGCCTCTCCAGCTGGCTCCTGCAGAAGGTCTCATCCTCTGGGATACGGATTGCGGGATCGCGTGGACACCGGTGACTGCTGAAGGGCAGAGCGGTGCATTTATTGTCCATCTTGTGCGGCACCATGCGCTTATGGAAAAGATGTGTCGGGTGCTCAAAACGCGAGAACTGTGATTCATTTTTTTCCGAAGATACATCTAAAAACAGGAAATTATTTTTTTCAAAGTCCACACATTTTTATCTGATTGTTTTTTGTGAGAATCACACCCAATAAGGGAACCCCCCCCTTGGGGGGGTCGGTGCCTGCTCAAAGAAAATACACCTACCCCCTCCTCAGGTCCCTGAGGGGGTACCCCCACTCCCCAACGAAAATCGTCCGGCGTGAGCGAACTGATTTTTGTCACATGTACATGTGACTCATGGTTTATGCGATTTGATCTTAGCTGGCTGCGAAGCCAGCTCTCCGGTCCGGGCATTTCCTGCAAATAATGAGCCCTCGCGAGCGTTCGGATTTTTTGAGGGGTTCATAGTTCTCTCATTCAATCTTTCGGGTGCAGCCGCTTGCAATTGCCGCTTCACTAACCGCATGGGCAACTGCCTTTACCACGTCACGGTTGAGCACCTGCGGAAGGATCCTGTCCCTGCGTGGCCGTTTGACATAATCGGCAAGCGCGTGGGCCGCGGCAACCTTCATTTCATCAGAGATCCGTGTTGCACAGACATCGAGAGCCCCGCGGAAGATCCCCGGAAATGCAAGGGCATAGTTGATCTGGTTGGGAAAATCGCCGCGTCCGGTCCCCACGATCGCCGCCCCGGCCTCCAGTGCATCATCGGGAAATATTTCGGGCATGGGATGTGCAAGGGCAAAGATGACCGGGTCCGCGTTCATTGACCGGACCATTGTCGATGTGATTATTGCCGGCACGAATACACCGATGCACACATCTGCTCCCCGCATTGCATCCTCAAGTGTCCCTTTACGCCCGTGTTTATTGGTCTCTTCGGCGATGATGAACTTGTACTTGTTCGCATACAATCCCTCGCGGTGGCGGTGGATAATGCCTTTGCGATCGCAGACGATAATATCATTCACGCTGCTGCAAATATTGGGATCATACCCGATGCACCGGAGCATGCGGGTGATGGCAAACCCAGCAGCCCCTGCTCCGACGACAACGATGTTCAGGTCCTCAAATCTCTTTTTTGTGACCCTACAAGCGTTCAAGAGAGCGGCAAGCACTACAACGGCGGTTCCGTGCTGGTCATCATGCATTACCGGAATGCCGATTCCCTGCAGGGACTCTTCGAGTTCAAAACACTTCGGTGCTGCAATATCTTCAAGGGCGATTCCTCCGAAGACCGGGGCAATATTTTTTACATCATCGGTAAATTCCGTGTGGTAACTCTCAAAACAGATGGGAAACGCATCGATGTCTGCGAGTTGTTTTAACAGGAGCGCTTTTCCTTCCATCACCGGAATCGCCGCATAGCCTCCGATATTTCCTAAAGAAAGCACGCGTGAACCATCACTGATGATTGCGATGGTGTTGGCCTTGAGGGTGCATTTGTACGCGAGATTTTTGTCCTTGTGAATCTCCCTGCACACTTCTGCAACGCCCGGAGTATAGGCAAGGGAGAGATCATGGCGGGTTGTTAAGGGGACTTTGGAATGAACCTCAATCATCCCATGGTATGCTTCATGGAGTTCAAGCGATTCCTGATAGATATCTTTCTTCTGCCCGCTCATGATTTCACGTGCCTGGTAATGCAATGATTGCGGGGGGATGGTATCAATCTTGTTGTTGAAAAAAGGATTATTTTTTGGGCGAAGTCCCAAACTCCTTATCGATCCAGTCAGCAATTTCATCCCTTACCCTGCGGTACCCGTCAAGGATCGTCTCACCGGTGCCGGGTATCATGTGGGGTTCGACAAACCCGTGATGGATGGTCTTTTTTGCGCCGGATACAATGGGGCAGATTGCATGGGCATTGTCACAGAGCGTGACGGCGATATCGAACGATATCCCGCGGAATTCGTCGAGGGTTTTTGAACGGTGGTGCGAGATGTCAATCCCGATCTCCTGCATCACTGCAATTGCCGATACGCTCACTTTCGTCTGCCGGGTGCCCGCAGAGAACACTTCGTACCGGTCCCCGTATTTTGCCCGCAACAGCCCTTCTGCCATCTGGGAGCGGGCGGCATTTGCCGTGCAGACAAAGATGACCCGTATTTTGGGCGTCATTTTTCCCTGCAACATGAGGATTTCTCCTCCTGTACGCCACAACAGCCTCCCTCATCCCCGCCGCCGCAGCATTCCCCACTGTCCATATCCTTGCCCCTCAGGGCAGCACTGATCATCGCCCACGCACATCCCCGCTCTGGACCTCGATCGCTTTTACGGGGCAGTTCAGGGCACAGGCACCGCATTCCATGCAGGCAGCAGGGTGGGCAAGTTCCACATGCTTTGGTCCTTCTGCAAATACACGATGAGGGCAGACCTGGGTGCAGTTTTTGCAGTTGATACATCGCCCCGTATCCAGTTTCAGCATGGTCTCGGTGTAGGAATTTAACATCAGATCACCCCGAGGAGCCGGCTTACTCCAAGCACGATCCCCAGCACTACACCGGCACCGGCCATGATGGTGATTACCGGCACGTACCTGAAGATCTCCTTCCGTACACCGGTCCGTGAAGTGAATGTTGTCGCACCGGTGAAGTTCAGTGCTATGTAAGCGGTCACTGCCGGCATGATGAGAAGCGGGGTGACGGCCCCTGCGGTTACCGCCAAGCCGGGAAGAGTGGGGGCGGAAGCAAATGCCATGGCAAACGGGATCGCAACAACCCCCCCGAGAAGGAGACCCTTTGTGGAGAAATCCTGTGTCGGGATGAATGGCAGCAGGACCGGGAAGAGTACGGTTCCTGCAACCACAGCGGAGATGGCGGCAAGTCCGGCAGCCGGACCGGCAAGGAACCAGAGTACGGCTGCGACAACAATTGCCGGCAGTGCAACGTGAACCAGCTCAACGGGTGCAAGAACGATCCGGTCGCGGACCGGGAATTCCACCCTGCGCATTTCAGGTGTCGTGTTTCCTCTCCTGAGGTATTCCGGGAGGTCTCTGGCACGGACCGGGCCATAAGCGACCTTAAATCCTGACCGGCGCTGCACGTCATGTGCGGAAATTCCCGGTGCTCCAAGCTGCGGAAGAATAATCTTCCTGTGGGTGACGATGCCGGCAAGTCCGGCAGTATCGATCCAGTTGACCAGTTCATCGGTGCCAAATGCGCCTTTTCCGGCAGCGCACCAGACATTGATCCCTTTGGTATCCAGCACAAGGATGTATGCGTCAACACCCGCGATGGCAGAACGCAGTGCATAGAAGCTGAGCGTATAGTTCGCTGAAGCAAAGACCGGGGATTCCGCAGTCGGTGTGCCTATACGGTAGAGGCCCGGTTCGACCCGGTGCCCCAGCGGGCAAGGAAATGGTCGAGCCGGTTGGCAAACGTGATGGCGCTGTCTGTCGTGCGGATTACCGCAGGGTGCGACGTACCTGAACTACAGCCACACGGGGAAATGTTGGCAACGGAAGAGCATGAGCAGCCTGATGATTGGGGAGATGCCATACAATCTGCACTCCTTAATGTTCCGTGTCGTGCATCAAAGGTCCAAGCACGTCTTTGACCATTCCGTTCAGGTTCTCGACCTTCATGAGGGCAAGACAACAGATGCTGCCATTCTTTTCCCAGCTGATCAGGGCAAGTTTGTCACCGGTTTTGATGTCGGCTTTTTCACAATTCCCGGACTGGATACTCTCCGCTCTTTTTATTACTCCAACCGCCAACATCCCATCAACGATATGGTGGCATTCGATTGCGCCTGGTGTGGAAAGTGCTGTGCGACCTTTGGAGCGTTCATAAAAATTGAGCGTCAGCTCACCAGCCGCGATTATTACTGTAGAAACGGGATAAAGAACGAACTCTTCCTCGCCCATATCGAGAGGGATTATGCTGACAGCCATCCCCCCGGTTCACGTGACGGGGAGCCGGTAAAAGGCTGTCCGTTCATGCGGAAAAACCCGGATGGGAATGGCATTGCCTGCGCAATCTATGCTACCCGCCCGCAAATCTGCAGGGAGTTCCGCTGCTACCGTATGCTGATCTACACCCGCGATGGCCACGAGTGTGGCCGGATTATCGGGCGCAGCGATCTTAAAACCACGGACGAAACGCGGGTTCAGATTTGGAAAGAACAGATTGTATCCCTGCCCCACATCGATGAAGACCGCTGGGAAAAATCGGTGATTGCCTGCTTGGCAGCACATGGCTACCGCGGGGAACCGGAAGAATAGAAACAAAGAAAAATTATTTTGCCGGGGTGGAGGTTGGTGTCACGTAAGGCTTGCAACCATCACCACGGAAGAGCGCCCATTCCTCGCAGGAAGTTCCGTTGGGGAATTTGCACATGCCGTACTGGCTGCCGTCCGGGTTATTCATAATCTCTGATGTGGCCCCGACTTTGCCGCAGTTCACTGATGCCGGGTTTGCCATACCGTCCGTTGCCGGTGCTGTCGTGACAACCGGGGTAGTTGTCGCATGTGCTGCTGGCTGAGTGCAGCCGGCAACAATAAGCCCGGCAACAATCAGGAGACCCATGATAATAAGGAGAGTGTTTTTTGATTTCATAATTTACCGGGATAGTTTTGTACGGCGCTGGATAAAAAGATGGTTTTGAGTGAAAAAATATGCTCTGTAGAAAACCTTGCTCCAAACAAATTGTATAAACCTGTCAAGGTTCGCGAGAATGCTCTTACATGAGATTTCCTTCATCTGGATCTGATATATACGGGATTTCAGGTCAGCCCCGTATCTT